>JACQNH010000091.1 GCA_016203175.1 Candidatus Woesearchaeota archaeon | reverse complement strand
ATTTCCCACCTTTTTATTATATATTTTTAAGTTCATATTTATCACCATCCAAATAGTTTTACAGCCTTTTCAAATATATGCTCCTGTAACTTAAGCCAGAATACTCTTTCTGGTGTTTCAAGATCCAAGCTTTCATGTACCCTAACTTCATTGTACCACTTAACAAACTCTTCAAAGGTCTTAAATCTTTTTCTATGCCGCTCATATGTATCAAACCACTTTTCTATTTTTCCATTTGTTTGTGGATGCTTATACCTGCAGAGAATATGCTTAATTCCTTCTTTCTCTAGATATTTCTCAAAATCACTTTGCCCCTTTAATAATTGCAGAATACTGGATAATTTACAACACAAACATAGTGAATAAATTTTATATATCCAAATTATAATTAAATCCTTAAGGAGGTGGGTAAATTGGCAAAGGCAGGTGTGAGTAATGTAGCATTAATTGGAAGATGGTCTTTTATTATAGGCCTTATAGTGGTGATATTAAGCGGGATTCCTAATTTTCCAAGTGATATAGTTAAGGTTGTAGCTCTTGTTTTAGGTATAGTTGTAGGATTTTTGAACATAACCGCCATAGAAACAGGACCATTTTTAATTGCTGTAATTGCATTAATGATGGCTGTGGTTAACTTAAACTTAAACCCTGGAGCTTTAGGGACGATACTTAACAACCTATTGTTGTTTTTATCTCCAGCTAGCGCTATTGTAGCAATTAAGGCTATATATGTTTTAGCAAGAAACTAATTTTTAATGGCTGATTTATTATCAGCTACTTTTTATATACTTGAGATACAAAATGTTTTTAATGTAAAAAATTCTATATTACACAATGAAAAGGGTGTCTATTACAATAATGGGAAAGGTAACGGGAGTTTTTTTTAGAGCTCATGTTAGGGATCTTGCTAAGGAATTGGGAATCAAAGGTTATGTTCAAAACACTCCTGATGATTGTTTATTGATCGTTGCAGAGGGAGAGGAAAAAGCTATTGAAAGGTTAGTTTATTTCTGTAAAAAAGGCCCTGAAGGGGCAATTGTTGAAAATATGAAAGTCAAGAGAGAAGGATTTAAAAATGAATTTGAGGATTTCTTGATTGAGTATTAATGAAATATATAGGAATTTGCGTTAAAGGATTAGAGAAATTTGCAAGTAAATTTGTTAAAGGAAAAACAATTGACAAAGGTAGAGTTCTTTTTAGCGATTTAAAGGATATAAAATTTTTTGATGATGTTTATGAATATTCAAAAGATTTTAAGTTTAAAAATTTTGAAGACTTAATTGAAAACATTAAAGATATTAAATTTGATATAAAAGGAACATTTTTAGTAAGATGCAATAGAGAAGGCAAGCATGAATTCAGGAGTTTAGAAGTTGAAAGAACTCTTGGTGAAATATTGTTTAAGAAGGGATTTAAGGTTAGTCTTAAAAATCCAGAAACTATAATTTTTATTGATATAATTGAGAATAAATGTTATTGCGGGATTTTAAAATTTTCAGATTTATGTAAAAGAGATTATAGGGTTAGGTTACATAATCAAAGTATTAATGGCTGTATTGCTTACACTATTCTTAAGATTGCTAATATAAAATTAAATGAGATTTTAGTTGATCCTTTTTGTAAAGATGGAACAATTTGCATTGAAGCTTTTTTAATGGGCTGCAAAAGAGTTTATGGTTTAGATTATAATAGAAATAATATAATCTCAAGCAGATTGAACGCTAATATTGCAAATGCTAATGTTGATTTCATTGAAGGGGATGTTAGCTGGTTAGGGACTAAATTTAAAGAAAAAGAGATAAGAATTGTAAGTAGCTTACCTTTTTCTAGGCATAGTAAGGAGATTTTGAATTTGTATAAAGAATTTTTTAAAGAGGTTAAAGATGTAGCTAAAGGGAAGATTGTTTTAATTTCAGGAAACGATAAATTTTATGATTATTGCAAGGATTTTAAAGTTGTTAAGAAAAAGTTTATGATTGGTAAAATGGATTATTATTTGGGTATTTTGAGATAATAGTAATAACGAAAAATTTTAAAACAGAGAATTAAATTTAAATAATATGTACGGAATAAGAAGAAGAACAAATTTAACATTTTACCTAGGTCTTGATCAATGTAGATTACTAAAAGAAGGTCATTTGGTTAAGGGTTTAGTTTTAGGAGATGATCAATTTGTAGAAGCTGCTCATTTGACATTAAGTAATAATATAGGTGTTACAAATGCATTTTCTGAATGGTGTATATCTTTTGAACAAGAAGGCTTACAAAAACTTTTAGATAAAGGTTCTTATGGTTATAAGATTGAAACAAAAACTGAAATTTATAGATTGAATTTAGTAATTGAAAGAGAAGGTTTAGATACTGCTTCAAAAAAAGAATTGGGAGATATAAAGTTTAGAATAAGAGAGCTGTCTGAGGTTTAACATTCAATTTTATAACCTTTAATAAATTTAACCCATTTTCCTTTTTCATTGTGCAAGTAAATATTGGCTATTCTCTTTATTAGATCTTTATCAGTTTGCTGACAATAAGTAAATTCCTTTGTATAAAACTTAGGTGTTTCTGACAAACTTTCTCCACCAGGAATGAACACTTTAACATAGTAACCTTCTGGTGCATCCCATTTTACATTTACGCAGGTATTATAGCCTTCTTCAGTTAAATCACAACTTGATGAAGTTACTTCTATGGTATATTTTTCCATTACTGCACTTGTTGTGGTTGTTTCAAGTTTTAGAAAATGACTTGCTACTACAAAAATAGATACTAATGCTAAAATAAAGATAAACCTCTTTTCTTCCATACTTATTTGATGTTTTTGAGATTTATATTAATTTTGTTTTTGCAAAAGTATTTAAATTAGATTTTATTTAGGGATTTATGGAAGAGGAATTAATAAAACAAAGATTAAAAAAATTAGAAGAACTTAGGAAATTAAATATCAACCCTTATGCTCACTTTTTTGGAAAGAAAAATAATTCTAATGAAATTTTAGAGGAATTTAAGTCGTTAAAAAATGATGAAAGAACAAAACAAATTGTTAGTATAGCTGGAAGAGTGATAGCTTTAAGAGAAATGGGAAAGGCTAGTTTCGGACATATCCAAGATGCAAAAGGCAAAATACAATTTTATATTAGAGAAGATGAAGTTGGAGAAAGAGCGTACAAAATTTTTAAGTTGACCGATATTGGAGATTTTGTTGGAATAAAAGGTTATGTTTTCAAAACTAAAACTGGGGAAGTAACTATAAGAGCTAAAGAGTATGATTTTTTAACTAAGGGTTTGAGGCCTTTGCCTGAAAAGTGGCATGGATTGAAGGATGTTGAAATAAGATATAGAAAAAGATATTTAGATTTAGTAATGAACCCTGAAGTAAAAAAAGTTTTCGAAGTTAGATCAAAAGTTATAGACTTTATTAGAGATTATCTGAAAGAAAGAGATTTTGTAGAGGTAGAAACACCAATGCTACAAACAATTTATGGTGGAGCAAGTGCACAACCTTTTAAGACTCATTTAAATGCGCTAAATATAGATTTATTTTTATCTATATCCCCTGAACTATATTTAAAGAGATTAATTACTGGTGGTTTTGAAAGAGTATTCACAATTTGTAAGAATTTTAGAAACGAAGGCATTGACAGGCAACATAACCCTGAATTTACTATGCTAGAATTTTATTACGCTTATCAAAATTATGAAGATCTTATAAGAATGACTGAAGATCTTTTTTCAAGATTAATAAAAGAAATTGTTGGAAGTAAAAAGGTAAAGTATCAAGATAAAGTATTAGATTTCACAACTCCTTTTAAAAGAATTACATTTAGGGATTTGATATTAAAAGAAAGTGGGATTGACATAAATAAAACTAAGGATTTCAAATCTTTAAAAGAGGCTATTAAAAGTAAAAATTTAAAGAATGTTCAGATAAATAATTGCAAACATTATGGGGATTTATTAGATGAATTATATAAAAGAGTTTGCAGACCAAAGATTGTACAACCAACTTTATTAACACACTACCCAGTTGAGATGATAGCTTTGGCAAAAAGGAACGAAAAAGATCCTACAAAGATAAATACCTTTCAATTAATAGTTGATGGGGCTGAGATTGTTAAGGCTTATGATGAATTAAATGATCCTATAGACCAAAAAGAAAGGCTTTTAGAGCAACAAAGATTATTACAAGAAGGGGCTGAAGGTGCAATGCCTCTTGATGAAGATTTTATTTATGCTCTAGAAGTCGGGATGCCACCAACCGCAGGTTATGGGTTGGGTATAGATAGGTTAACAATGTTATTGACTAATTCTCCCTCTATTAGAGATGTGATATTATTCCCTTTTATGAAGCCTGAAAAAGAAGATAAATGATTATTCCTAAATGGTGAAAATTTATCTAAAAGGGCATAAAAACCTTTATATATAGGTTTTAACGCATAAAAATTAAATCTTGTAGTTTAAGCTTATAAAAAAGCATAAATTATGGGATTGTATGAAAATGAAAAACAGACTATATTCGGAGGTGGAATAAATGGCAGATTTATTGGTAGTTAGATCTAAGATTAAGGAATGCACAGAATGCAATGTAGCAGGTACTTTTGCTGATGCCTTAAGTAAGAGGGTAGAAGGTATGATTAAAGAGGCTGAAAAAAGAGCAAAAGGAAATGGTAGAAAGACAATAAAGGATATAGACCTTTAAGTCTTTTTTTATTTTTTTTAAAATTCACTTATACGTAAAATATTTCTATGTGAAACAATAGCATTAAGCTGATTTTCAGTTACTTCATCTTCTTTAAAGGATTCCACTATTTTTTCAAGATCTTCATTGGTTATATGCTGGAGATCAAAAGAATCTGATTTTACCCAATTATAAAATCCCTCTCTTAATTCTATTATGTGATAGGGGAATGTTAAGAGCGTGAACAGTTTAGGGATTTTACTAAATTCTATACACCTTTTGTTTATTAGACTGGCGGCCATATTTAATTTATGTTCTGGTATAGCCCCCCTTGATTTAAATCCAGCTACAAGTACATCATCATTATGTTCATAACCTTTTGAAAAGTAATAAATATTACCTTTTTCAGAGGATCTTACCATTAAAAAATATTGATTATCTTCCATAGAATTTTTTAAAAGAAACTATTTAAAAAGTTAATGTATTAAGGCGAATAAAAAGGTAGTGTTCGGAAATTATTTCCTTAATTTTAAATACTTAAATGATTCTGTTTTGATGACAAAATTAAACAAAAGCGGAAAAAATATTAAGACCCTACATTGTTGTTCTCTAAGAATTTAATTTCCTACTTTTAAGATTGAATCTCCAGCGATGTACCCTTTTACAAGCAATTTCCCTAATGTATTTAATTCTATTACCAAGCTACCTTTGCCTTCTTTAACGTCAATTAATCCCAATTGTTTTAACCCTTCAGACTTTAGAATTCCATTTATATGATAGGATAATAAAGGCATGCTCATTTTAGTTTTTTCCGATAAAAAGTTTAATGAAGCACTATAAACCTTCTGTTCCTCAAGTACCTTTAAAATAGATAATTTTTTTCTGTTAATAGTTTATAGTATGAGAATTTTAATATTGGTAGTAACATGGCTTTATCTCCAACAACATCGAATGCCTTTAGCCCATTAACAAAGGCAGCGCTTAACAAAGCACATTTTGCTGTAGAATCGCCAGAGCCAACATTTACAATTATTTTATTTCTATCTTCGTAAGTTGCTATTTCGCTTACCAACCTAAATAATTCTTCCCAAATATAGCTCTGGATTAATTTAATTACAATTGGTATTTTAAATTTTTTTTAGATCTTCTTTTATTTTATTTGCTTCATTAGAATACTCATTGTTACAAAGTAAGATAATTCTTTCTGTAGAAAATTCTTTTATTCCTATGTAAATTGGATCGATATTGGTGCTTATGGGGGCTATTGTAATGTAACCCATAGCGTACTTTAATTAACAAACTATTCAAAATTAACCTTTAACAATTAAAGAGAAGGATTTTATACCTAGCAAAATAATGGTGTTAAAAATGAGCTTTAATAATATTATTGTGAGATTAAGCAAACTAAAATACTTACTAATATTCCTCGTGGTTGCTATTTTAGTAGGTTGGTTATATATAGGCCCATTAACAAATCAAGAGGTGTATGATGCTGTTGGATGGATATTTGCTATTCTGTTCCCTATCTTAGTTGGCTTAATCGTTTCGTTGCAGGTTTATAATCTATCTGAAAGAAAGACGTGCCCTACGAGTGCTACCTCCAGCGGAATCCTGGGGGGAATAGCGGGTATTATAACTGTTGGTTGCCCAGCTTGTCCTTTAATATTATTGTCATGGGTTGGATTAGGTGCAGGAGCAACAGGGGGAATTCTTGGCGGTCCATGGATAAAATTAGTAAGCTTAGTTATTTTGTTTTTAGCTGTTTATTGGGCTTCAAAATAGTTTAGAAAAGCATTATCTTTTTATAATATACTAATTTAATTCTGACAATGAGCAAGAAAAAGGGGTCTAGGATTGAAAGGGAATTGGTAAACCTTTTTTGGGATACTAAAGAGTGGGCTGTTGTCAGATCAGCTGGAAGCGGTTTAAGTTCTAATCCAAATCCCGATTTAATTGCTAGTAATGGTAAAAGATATGTTGCAGTTGAATGCAAGGGTATTAAAGGTGGTACAAAATACCTAGAAGAAGAAGATATAAAACAGATTGTTGAATTTGCAAATTTATTTGGTGCTGAGGCTTATATTGGGATAAGATTTAATCATGAAGGATGGTATTTTTTAATTCCTGAAGATTTGAAAAAAACTTCAAATGGTTATACAATAAATTTGGAATTAGCTAAATCTAAAGGTATAAATTTTGAAGAATTATTAAAAAAAGAAAAAATGTAGAAGTTTATTTTTTTGAGGCTATTTTATACAATTCATATAGTGCTGAGAAACCAACTAAGATGTAGATAACTCTTGTTGGTGAACCTGTTCCAAATATTGTTTCTACTAGATTCCATTCAAGCACGCCCACTAGACCCCAATTTAATGCTCCTACAAAAACTAAAACCCAAGAAACCCAATCATACCATTTCATTGTCATTTTAAATCACCTTAATATCTTGTATATTAAAAGTTTATAAATATGATTTACCACTAGGAATTAGGTATAATATTTAAAAAGGGCTTTAAAATTATGAAATAAGATGGTAAATTTAAATAATTTAGAAGAAGAATTGAAACTAAGAGGTTTTTCTAGTTTAACATTAAAAGCATATATAAGACATAATAAAGAGTTTCTTAAATTTATTAATAAAAACCCTGAGGAAATTTTACAGGATGACATTCAGAAATATTTAACGTATTTAACTGAGAAAAAATTAAGGTCAGGTTCTATTTCTTTAGTTTTATGTGCTTTAAAGTTTTATTATAGTGAGATTTTGAAAAAGCAAATATTTTCTAATGTGAAGATACAAAAATCTGAAAAGAGAATAACTGAGGAACTAACTAAAGGAGATATTGAACATATTCTAGAAGTTATTCATAATCCAAAACATAAGTTAATGGTAAATTTCATGTATGTATCTGGTTTGAAAGTTTCTGAGGTTGTTAAGTTAAAGATTAGCGATATTGATGAAAAGATTGGGAGAATTGTTTCTAATAAAAAAGAAAGATATATAATTTTATCAGAAAGTTTATTGCATAATTTAAAAGATTATTTAGCAAATAGAAATAAGGAGTCTGAATTTTTATTTCCAACTAAACAAGGACATTTATCTATAAGAATGGCGCAAAAAATAGTAAATAAGGCTGCAAAAAAAACTAAACTAGGGAAAAGAGTTTATTGCCATTTATTAAGAGCTTATTTTAAGAGAATTTTATTGGAAGAGGGGAATGATGACAGAATGATAAATGGTTTATTAGGATATTCTGGAATTACAAAACTTTCAAAGGAGCAACTTAAGAAAATTAGAAGCCCATTTGACATTTCTATAGCAGCAAATTAAATTGCTTTTGTTAAGGCTTTAATCACATTTGAATAATACCTTTCTCTTATTCTTGGTTTATCATCATAATATAATGTTCCTGGCTTTGAATTCATTTCAACTAACCAAAAATCTTTATTATTATCCATCATAAAATCTGCTGAATAAATTCTTGGACGATAATCTTTAACTTCATTATCTATTCTTTTTAATAAAGATTTAATTTTTGAGTGAATTTCAGAAGGAGAGAAATAAATTTTAGAAGCCCCTCTTGTAACATTACTTATTAGAGATCCATTTTTAGGGATTCTTGCATAACAATGATCAATTTTTCCATTTATTACAACAACTCTTAAATCATGAACGCTCTTGATTCCCATTCCAGTTAAACCACTTGAGGAATCTATAAACTCTTGTAAGATTGTATTTTTAGTAATACCATTTCTTAGATCCTTTTTATTTATTATTATAACTCCATTGCCATAGCTTCCAAATCTTGGTTTTAAAACAACTTTTTCTGTTTCTATTAATTTTAAAGCTTTAGCTAATTCGTAATGATTATTTATTAAGAAAGATTTTGGCGTAATCTCTGAAAAAAAATTGTAACATTTTAATTTATCATCGCATAATCGCTCAAATTTTGGATCATTAACAATTTTTAAGTTTATATTTTTACAAATTTCATAACTGTTTTCATTTTTTCCATGATAGTACATTAAATTTACCTTTTGATTAAATACTTTTTGCCATTTGTCATTTTTAAGAACCCATGCTTTTTTTAATTCTTTTTTTCTTGAATTATAATATTCTAATCTTGATAAAAACATATTTGTATTATATTTTTCACTTTGCTTAAACATGATTGAGAAAACTTTATTTCTTAATCTATTAGAAAAAGGTTCTTTTTTTATATCTTTAAGAGAAGCAAAGCTGTTTACAAAGATATTGGACATATTTTAAGCCTTTGGAGGATTACTTTTAAATATTTCTGTGATAGTGTGTTATATAGAAAATTATAAAGCAAAAGGATTTTAAAGCTTAATCTATGCTTTTTAGATTGGGGGTCCGTAGCTCAGTCTGGTTAGAGCACCTGAACACAACCTTTCTTTAAAAAAGAAACGTTGGCGAAAGAAATGGTGAAGCTCTTAAGATAACCAGCAGCTAACTCTGGGGATACCAGGGGGTCGAGGGTTCAAAACAACCTTTCTTTAAAAAAGAAACGTTGGTGAAAGAAAAGGAAGGTTATGAAAGTCCCTTCGGGCCCAAATTTTATTTTTCATTTAGAAGCAATTTTATAGAAAACATCGAAGATAGATTCATCAGTAAAAACCCTATAAAATTTTGCTTTTACTTCATCAGCAACTTTTTGAATACCAGATTGATGTTCCTGGAGATTTTTAGAATAAATCTTTTTTAGTAAAGGACCTATAAAAGTTCTTAATTTAGTGCCTGATTCAGAATCTTTTAAATGAAAATCACCTTTAAAGTTTAAATCTCTTTCTGAAGCGTCTAATAATTGTATTAAAACTAATTCATTATTCTTTAAAGAGTAAATTGCATTTCTAATCTCTTGAGTATCATATAAAAAGTCTGAAATTATTACTATTAAAGACCGGGATTTTATTAATTTTTTATAATTACTTAATGAATAGTATAACCTTGAATGACCTGATGGTTTTTTCTTGTTTAGATAATCAACTATAGAAACTAATTGCTTTTTTCCTTTTTTTGGCCTGAAAACATCTAAATTATCTGAAAATGTGCTTAAAACAAATTTTTCATTTTTTCTTAATGCCATGTAAGCAAACCCTAAACCTAACATTGAAGCATAGTTTGTTTTACTAATTTGTTTTCCAAAACCCATACTTGCACTAAAATCTATAATAATATGACTTGTAAGATTTCTTTCTGCTTCGTATAGTTTAATGTGCAATTGACCAGTTCTTGCAAAAACCTTCCAGTCTATAGCTTTTGTATCATCTCCAACAACATACATTCTTCTATCAGCGAATACTAAACCTTGACCTTTATAGACAGACTCTCTTTCGCCAATTAAAGGGGAGGTAGTTCTTTTATTTATTTTTATGCTTAATTTATTTAAAGCTTTTAAAAAGTCTTGGTTAATCATTTTATTAATTCTCTTATTACATCATCTTCTGATAGATTATTTCTTTCTGCTTCAAATGTTAATATTATTCTGTGCCTTAAAATTGGGAATGCCATGTTTTTAATATCTTCTTTAGAAACATAATTTCTTCCTTCCATTAACGCTCTTGCTTTGGAAGCTAATATTAAACCTATAGAAGCTCTTGGAGATGCACCATATTCAATTAAATCCTTTTTAGTTCTTGTTAGTCTAATTAAATCAACTGCGTACCTTTTAATATCTCTTGCAATTGGAACTTGTCTTGTTAATTCTTGCAAATATTCTATAGTTTCTTTTTTCATTACAGGTTTAAGCCTTACTTGATTATTTGATTCAGCATACCTTTCAACTATTTCTAATTCTTCTTCCATTGAAGGGTAAGGTGCTTTAATCTTTAATAAAAATCTGTCTGCTTGGGCCTCTGGCAAAGCGAACGTTCCTTCTTGCTCGATAGGATTCATCGTAGCTAAAACGAAAAAAGGTCTTTCTAATTTATAGGTTGCATTTCCAACTGTAACTTGTCTTTCCTGCATTGCTTCTAGTAAAGCAGACTGAGTTTTGGGAGCAGCCCTATTAATCTCATCTGCTAAAACTATATTTGCAAATACTGGACCTGGTTGAAACTTGAATTCTCTTTTTTCATTTACAATATAAGTACCTGTAATATCTGATGGCATTAAGTCGGGTGTATTTTGGATTCTTGAGAATTTTAAATCCATTAAACTACCAATTGTTTTAACTGTTAAGGTTTTAGCTAAGCCAGGATAACCCTCTAATAAAGCGTGAGAATCTGTTAAAACAGCTACTAAAACGTCTTTTACCATTTCTGTTTGGCCTACAACTACTTTTCTAACTTCTGAAATTACTAAATCCAAGTTTTGTTTTGCTTCTTCTAGTCTCATTTTCCACCTGTTATTTTCTCAAAGTATTTTTTAACTATTTCCTGGTTTTCTTTTGGGATATCTTCTTTAAAATTAGCTTCTGCACTGCTTTTTATATCTTGTGGAAATGCGCTGTCAAAATTCTTTTTTTCGGGATCTTTTAGGTCTTCTGGGTTTAATTCTGTGCCTGAAGGGTTTAATTGGAGATTTAACTCATTATTTCCTAAAATAGCAACTGATCCTTTGCCATAAATATCTTCATTTTTTCCTTCACCTGAGCCTCCTGAAGCTTTATCTCCGGAGATTATTTTTTTGAAACTATCTGCTGGATCTTTGAAATTAAAATCTTTAAAATTTATTTTGTTTATATCGAAATAGCTTGTGAAAAATATTGAAAAACTTAAGGCCATTATTACTACTACTGCTATATTTAATGCTTTAAGATTTATAAAAAATGATGTTTTTATTCTTCTTGCCTTTTCTAATACATCCTGATTTAACCTTCTTATTATTTCATTATCTTTTCCTAAATTATCTTTTGCTGTTCTTAATTGTTCATTAATTAAAGGAAACAAAGATTCAACATACTCTAAGTTTCTTTTTTTTGTGTAATAAAATAAATTTCCAATAAACCATATACCTGCTGGAGCAAATGCGAAAAACCATTTTATTGTGAAGGGTATTAAAACTATGAAAGAAATTAAGAATACTATTATTGAATGTAATAAACTTTGGAATATCCCTATTTTGAATAATTCCTTCTTAATTTCATTGATTACATGGATTATTTGACTCATTGTCCTAATTGCTGTTTTAAATCATCAATCTCATTTTTTAAACTTTTAATTGTTGCATCTTTGCTTACAATATCACTTGAAAGCTTGGCATTTGTTGAAGTTAATTGAGATACTTGTTGCTTAATATTTTCATTTTCTTTTTTAATATCCAAAAACTGCTGGCTTATTCCTTGCTCTCTTTCTTTTTTAACTTCTAGATTTTGTTGTAAACTAGTTAATGTTTGTTTATTTGATGTGAGATCCTGGGTTAGTTTGTTTATCTTTTCAATACTTGTATCATAATCTTTTTTTAAATCTGAAAACTTAAGATTAAAAAATATACTAGAACCAGATACTGCTCCTAATAGTATTAATATGAATAATAGTAAGATAAAATTTGCATTTTTATTTATAAAGCTGTATTCGTTAACTATTCTTTTCTTAAGCTTTATTTCAGGGTATTTTGTTTTAATTAGGGGAGTTTTTTCTATTATATGATGTGGTTCTTTTGGTTTTGAGTCTAAAGACTGGAGGGCTTTTTCAGCTTCCTTTATCTTTTGATGATATTTCCTAAGCCTGTATTTTGCTAGTATATTCATAAAACTATATATCAAAGGGAAGGTATTTAAAGTTTGTTAAGTTTAAGTTTGAATTACTAAATAGCTGTTTGTTTTCTTTCGAATATCCTTCTTACTAAAATGTCTAATAGAAACAGCAATAATGCTAAAACTAAAAAAGGCCATCTAAAGTAGACTTTTCTATTTTCTACTCTTTTTGATTGGGACTTTATCGCTTTGATTATCCCTGGAATATCTTTTGCATTGAAAAATTCCCCATTTGTTGTTTTAACTGCAGCATCTAATTGCGGATTATAACCTAGATTAGCATATTCACTTTCGTAATTAACTGCAAAAGTAGCTGTAAGAATAGAATGGAAGCCTGTTTTGTCAATTCTCTTTGAACCAGTATACTCATTTTTGTCTGTTTTATAGAATGCTACATCTTTTGATACTGGCTGTTCAGGACTTCTTACCAATATTATTGTTTCCTCATTAACTCTTGAATCTGAGATATCGATAAATTTTTCATTTTTTCTTTCAGGGTCGCCTATTGCATAATTTAAAGTTCTTGTTAATAGTTTAGAATTTTTTTCATTTAATAATTGTCCTGCATATAATCTTCCATCATCGGTTGAAAGAGCTGCTACTCTTCCAAGACCATATCTCCAAACTGTTAATAAAGGATCTCCTAGATCTGTAGTTACTAATAATTGTGCTGTAGATTTTGGGACTACTTGATTAAAACCATAAACAGATGCTTCTGGTGCTAAATCCTGTGTGATAAAATGGTTTGTGTTTAAAATAACAACAGAAAACTTATTTTGATCTTTTGTTGGATTATTTTCCCCAAATAAGAGTTTTAATTTATCTCTTTCTGTTATTTTAAAATAAATTCCAGAGGTTATGTCTGCTATTGTTGTCATGACCTCTTCATTAGTTACTGGGCCAACACCTACTGTATAGATTACAACACCTTGTCTTACTGCTTCTTGAGCGGTTTCGTAAGATGCTGGGATATCTTTTGTTTTTCCATCTGAGATTAAGATAATATTTTTGCTACCTTTAGTTTTCTTTAACATATCCAAAGCTTTTTCTATACCATGGTCAATTCTGGTCCCTCCCCCATAAACCAATCTTGTAATCTTATCTTCTAGATTTTCTTTTTTTTCATGGATATAAGAGATATCTTCAACTACATAGCCCGCTGCATTAAAAGCAATTATTCCTAATTTATTATCAAATTTTAAATCGTTAATAGCTTCTAGTGCAAGTGCTTTATTAACATCTAATGTTTGAAATTCACCAACATATGCGCTTGTACTTCCTGAGATATCAAGTAAAATAACTATATTTACATCGCCTTCTTTTTTTCCACCTCTTGCAACAAATACTGGTAGAATATTTTCAAAAATAGAATCCTTATATTCACCATAGTCAAAAGAATGTTTTCCTCCAACAACAACTAAACCATTTCCTGAAGAAACAAAATTACTTAGCTTGTCTATGTTATTTAACTGGCTGAAGCTTACATCATTTACAATTAAGGCAGTGTATTTATCTAAATCAATAAAATCATTTATGTCTTCTATTTCATATAAATCTTTTAGTAATGTTTTTAATGGTGACTCATCAAAAGATAAAAATGCAATTTTTGGTTTTGGAACTACTTTAACAGTTTTATAAAAGACATTGTTTTGTTTGAAATGATCTTCTATAAATATTTCCGCTTTAATCTCATGATAACCTTGATTAAATTTATTTACAATATCGTAAGTTTCTTTTGAAAGATCAGTTTCTAGAATTATATTACCATCTACACTTACTTTTAATGAGCCAATAAGTTTTTTACCTACTTTATTTAATTTTATCAAGAATCTATTATCTACATCTGCTGTTGTTTTTGAAGGCCCTGTTATTTCAACACCAACATCATCTTTAATCGGTTCTAATTTTATTGTATTTATTGTTATGTTAGATCTTGAAGCAAACAAAGCAACATCATCTAAATCAGCACCTTGATTATTGCTTCCGTCTGAGATTAATAAAACACTTTCGTCTGATTTAACATTGTTTAAGATGCTATCTCCTAAATTTGAAATATCTTTGCTTCCGATTCTTATTAATTCGACATCTATCTGATCTTTTAATTTGTCTTTTAAAGTATCTGCGATTGTTGCATCAAATAATTCAAATGAAGATGTGTTGTCTACTAAAATTTTTAACGTTGGTTCTCCTTCTACTACTTTTTCTTTTTGAGTGAAGGGGGAAGCTATAGCAATCAAGATTAAAGTAAATGTTAGCGATCTTAATATAAAGACTAATAATTTTAATGTAAAACTGCTTCTGTGATATTTTAGGAAATTTTTAGATATGATTATTAAAGTTAATAGTATTAAAAAGGGAATTATTAATAGGACTATTTGGTATTGAAGATTGTTTGCGTAAGGAATATAATTAATAAACTGCATGTTAGAAATCTCCCCTAAGTTTTGCGTAGATTAATTCTAGTAAGACAAATAAGCCACCTAAAATTAAGATCAAAAAGCTAATGTCTTTCTTTTCCTTCTTCTTTAAAGTTTTTAATTGGAATGATTCAATTTTATCACCTAGCTTTTCATCCACATTAATGCCAGATTCTTGCTCGCTTATTAGATTTGCACTTATTTTTTTATTGTTTACTTTATATATGCCTTGATATTCTAAGAATAAATTATTTGTTAATGTTGTACCTACAGGGGTTTCTATTTTAACATCTGATTCTGTTAAATACCTATCTCCTGTTTTATAGTTTAATGCCTTTACATCTTCTTTGCCTGAAACCCATTCAACTAGTCTTGAGATTAATATAGGGTATGAAGGAGAGAATTTGAAATCATTTGCTTCTTGAACATTAAAAAACGCTGTTCTTCCTTTTCCTAAATTTGCGATGCTTAATACTGTTTGATTATTTGTCGATATTAAAGATGTAGTTTTATCTTTTAAAGTTGCTGCAAAGAAATCTTTTATTCTTCCAATTTCAATATCTCTTGTAATTTTATTTACTTGGTCTATTGTTGTTTGAGCAGATTGCTGTTTTTTTCCTAGATTAACATTAAGAACATCTTTATAGCCTATACTTGATGAATCTTCTTGGACATGGATTATTAAACCTGCACCATTTTCAACTTTTTTTGCTAGATCTTCAAATGTACCTGCCAAGATTTTACTTTTATCTATGCTTGAGATTACATAAACATCGTAATCATTTGTAGGGATTACTGGTGGCTCTGCGACATCTAATCTTACTAAACCAGAGGATAATACTGCTGATTCTAAATATATTGATTTTTTGTTTGTAATTAATAATGCACTTAACTTTGTTTTTTCTGGAAATACTAAATTTATTTTATTGTCAGGTGCAAAATCATCTTTATTTAATATTTCTGCACTTAAAAACTCTCCTTGTGGTTGAAAGCTTAAAGTTTCTACAGAATTTGGACTTATTTTAAGATCTTTTTCTTGATCGCCTATTCTTAATTTCACTATTTCTTCTTTATCATTAAAATTTTTAACAAATAAACTACCTTTATCATTTTCTAAGTTTAAATTAACAATTCCAAAATTTCTTTTTTCTGCTTTTCCGGTATTTATGAAGTCTACCTTAATACCTTTAGATTCTAAAACATTTTTTGCTACTATAGGAGAAATTCCTTCGGTATTTATAAAATCGCTGAAAACTACAACTCTGCCATCTCCTTCTAAAGATTCACCCGCCATAATAATTGCATCGCCTATTTTTGATTTACTTTCTGTTGGTTTTAGTTTAGTTAAGAAATCCATAGTTTCTTTTTTTGATTTTTGTTTTAAAGCAAATAAAGGAACTGATTTTGCTAATATTAAATTATTTTTATTTCCTAAGATTTTTTCTACGCCTTCTAAAGATAAATCAAATCTTGTTTTACCATTTTCATTTACTTGAGAAGATGCTGAAATGTCTATTATAAATGCTAAATTTTCACCTATAACATCCTTTTCATATTGAATGTAGGGTTCTGCAAAACTTAAAGCTATTAATGCTATAGCTAAAAATTGGAAGATAAATAATAAATCTCTTAAAATATTTCTTAAGAATGAAGACTTTATATTTGAACCTGCCAATTTTATGAAAAACATTAAGGAGGGGACTTGAATTTCCTGCGGTTTCGGTTTTATTAAGTATAAAATAATTAAAGGTATTAAAGCTAGTAAAGCCCATAAACCTAATATATTTTCAAATCCTATTGCCATTAAACTTTTATGATAGAAAAGGTTTAAATATGTTATGCCGACTATTTATCATAGAATGAGAGAATTGCGATTTCCTTTAAAACGTTTTTCTATAGTTTATGGAAGTTGGCTAAACCTGTATAAACTCCTTAAGTGCTTTAGTTACAAGTGAAACTAAGGTATAGTTTCAAATGAACCAAAATATTTATATAGTGTAAAATGTTATAGTTACAAGTGAAACTAAGGTATAGTTTCAAATGAACCATGAAGATAGAAATGCATTTGGAAAGCTTAAAGGAGTTATTTGAAGAAATAGCTGAGGGGATAGAGAAAGGAATAGAGAAAAGGCAGAAGATTATTGGTTTTTGCACTTCATCTGCTTGTGTAGACCTGCTGGAAATACTGTTACATAAAAATAATCTAATAGACCCCGGTTTTATTGTTAAGCATCAATGGTTAAAGTCAAAAAATAAGTTAAAGGAAAAACTGCCATTTGACTTTCCAAACAAGAAAGAAATACTTGATTTAATTTTTAAGATAGAGGAAAAGAGAGATATCCTTTGCTATGACAAACCACAAAACAAGGAGATTATCCAAGAAACAATCAATAATTTAAATATATTAAAAGAAAAATTTCATGAGGCGGGTTTAGATGAGATATGAATTAATCGCTTATGCAATGGATTTTGCTTCATTTTTGATCCAGAAAGTAAAAGAAAAGGACAAAATCAATAATATTATCTTATTTGGTTCTGCTGCAAGAGGAGAAGCTGGGAAGTCAAGCGATATAGATATTTTTGTTGATTTAGTTAAAGAAACTCCTGAATTAGAAAGAGATATACAATTATGCCTAGATAAGTTCATCGATTCAATTAAATACAAAGATTATTGGCGCTTACTTGGGATAAGGAATGAAATAAAGTTGATGGTGGGAGAACTAGCTAAATGGAAAAGCTTGAATCTTAGTATGATTTCAAATGGAATTTTGTTATATGGTAAATATAAACCAGAAATTAAGGAAGGGAAGCATATGACCTTTTTTATTTGGGAGAATATTCGGCCAAATTCAAAGAGGGTATTATTCAATAAACAGTTATTCGGATTTAAACAAGGGGGAAAATTTTATCAAGGAATAATCCAAAAATATGGTGGAGAAAGATTAGGAAAAGGCTGTATCCTAGTTCCTTTAGATAAAACAAATGTTTTTCACAGCCATTTTAAGAAATATAAAGTAAACGTGAAAATAAAAAAAGTTTTAGAATATTTTTAGATAACATTAAACCCGATTTCAAATTTCTTATCCCTTATTTCATCTTCTTCTTTGAATTTGACATTTATAGGTTTTAAATGCAATTTTTTAACACCGCATTTTACTTTAATTTGTTCAACCCATTTACCTAAATCGATATTAAAAGAAATAAATAATTCAATAGAATCTTCCTTCTTCAAGCCTGCTGTTTTTCTTAAGGCCTGAATTCTTCTAGTTAACTCTCTAGAATAACCTTCTTGTTCTAATTCTTTATCCATTTTAAGATCTAAAGTTATATAACCATAATCAAAAAGGGCTCCTTCAACTTCTTTTTTTGGTTCTTTAATAATTTCGAAGTCTACCTCTTTGATATTTGTTTGCTTCAAAATTAATTCTTTAACATTTTTTAAAACAGGTATTATTTTCTCGTCTTCTTTATTAACATGTATAACTGCTTTTCTTAAAGGCCATCTAACATTAATTTTTTCTTCGCTTCTTATAGACATTATCTCCTGGATTACTAAATTTGCATACTGCATCGATTCTTCAATTTTTTTATTTATGAATTTTTTATCTGGTTTTGGCCATGATTGCAAATGTATAGAATCTTTTTTATAAATATCCAAATTTATTTTTTCTGTTGTGAATGGCAAAAATGGTGCTAGTAAGGTTAATGCATCAAAATAAGAGTCGTACAAAACTTTCTGAACTTTTGGGTCGTCTAAAGAATCTCTTATAAACTGAACATAAGTTTTAGAGATGTCTATTAAGAAAAAGTTTTTAATTGCATCCATTGATTTATGATATTCTAGATTATCTAAAAAATTCGTAACGTTTAATTTTAAATTTTCTCTTCTTGATAATATCCATAGGCTTGCTGGATCCTTACTATACTCTTTTGCTGATTTAATACAGTTTTGTTTAACATAATTAGCTAAGTTTTTAATGACCAATAAATTTCTTTCAATTTCCTTAGCTGGACCATAACCAAAATTTACATTATATTGAGGATTTTGAGAACAATACTGCCAGCGCATTATGTCTGCACCCATTTTTTCAACTGCATCATTAAACCATATTGCATTTCCTTTTGATTTATGCATTGGTTCACCTTTTTCGTCCATTACTTCTTCATAGGCTAAGATTTTTTTGTATGGGGAAACTCCTTCTAAAACAACTGACATGAACAACTGAGCATAAAACCACAATCTTACTTGAGCACGCATTTCAATTTCTAAATCAACAGGAAACCATTTTTTCCAATAGGTTTTATCTTCAAAGTATTTTAATGTTGAAAATGGAACAATACCTGCATCTAACCAGCAATCACCTACCTCTTTTATTCTTTCTACTTCTTGACCGCATTTACATTTAATTTTTATTTTATCTATCCAAGGTCTATGCAGTTCTGGTAATTTATCTACTTCTTTTGAATTTACAGCCTTTTCTTTTAATTCTTTTCTTGACCCTATAACAGTAATATTATGACAGTTAGAACACTCAAAAAACATTAAAGGTAAGCCCCAATATCTCCTTCTTGAGATATTCCAGTCTTCCATATTATCTAACCAATCTTGCATTAAATCTCCGGTATGTTTCGGATACCAGATAACTTTCTTTGCTTCTTTTTTCATTATTGGGCGTATTTCATCACAAGCAATAAACCAAGAATGATCCAATCTGAAAACTAACTCTTCTTTGCAACGCCAACATATGGGATAACGATGGCGAACATTTTCTACTTTGAATAACAAGCCTCTTTTTTCTAAATCTTTTACTATCTCTTGTTTAGCTTTTTTTACATTTTTACCTGTCAACCAATTATAACCCTCATTGTAGTTACCAAATTCATCAACTGCTGGATCTAAAATTTTAAGATTTAATTTATGACCTAATTCGTAGTCTACATCACCACAGTTTGGAGCTATATGAACTATACCTGTACCATCTTCTTCTCCAACTTCGTCCCAGGGGATAACCTTATGCGGAACTCCTTTTTGGACAGGAAAGTCTGGATAAAATGATTCGTATTCTAAGTTTAGTAAATCTTTTCCTTTTAACTTTTTAATAATTTTATAATCTCCAAGTTTATTTGCAGTAGCCTCTGATAAATAAAAGATTTCATTGTCTTTTTGTGCTTTTATATAATTTATTTTAGGATTTACTGCAGCTGCAACATTACTAGATAAAGTCCATTCTGTTGTAGTCCAAATTAACAAGTATTCATTTTCTTTTCCTTTTATCTTTGCTTTAACATAAACTGATGGATGAATTAACTCTGCATAACCTTCATCTGACATTTCGTGTTTTGAAGATGAAGTACCGCATCTTATACACCAGGGTAAAATTCTTTTTCCTTTGTACAACCATTTCTTTTCATAACATTTTTTAAGAAAATGCCATATAGATTCTATATTTCCATCAGACATTGTAAAATAATCATTGCCCCAATCCATCCATTGTCCCAATAGAATTGATTGTTCTGTCTGTATTTTAGAAAATTTTTCTACTCTTTGCCTGCATGCTTTTGAGAATTTATCTAAGCCATAATTTTCAATGTCTTTTTTTGAATTGAAACCTAAATCTTTTTCAGTTTCAACTTCCAACCATAAACCTTGACAATCGAAGCCATTTTGGTATCTTTCTTCATACCCCTGCATTGCTTTGTATCTTTGATATAAATCCTTTAAAGTTCTACCCCAAGCATGATGGACTCCCATTGGATTGTTTGCTGTTATAGGGCCATCTATGAAAGAAAATTGTTCTTTTCCAGAATTCCTTTTTCTTAATTTATCAAATATTTTACTTTTTTTCCAATAAGCTATTATTTCTTGTTCTACTTGAGGTTGATTTGGCATATATCTAAGGATATTATATAGAATTTATAAATATTGCCTCTTTTTAGTCAACGATAAAAGGGCTAATATGAAACTCTTAAAATGAGATAGGAAATAACTGGCTAATAAAGAAATTTAATTTAGATTTAGTAAGTTTCAGTCTTTAAACCTTTTATTTTTGAAAAATCTTTTATGTTTCTGGTTAAAACAGACATATTTTTTGTTAAAGCTATACCTGCGATCATACTATCAATAGCACCAATCATTTTACCTTCTTTTATTAAGATCCCGTCTAATTCCCCACCCAGTTCAGCACATTGATTATCAAGATCAAAGATCGGCAAACCAATAAGAATGGTTGTTATTTTCTTTTTTTCTTCTTCTGGTTTTTGACTTTTAGATAAACCACTAAATAATTCAAAAATAGTCAGAGATGTGATATATTGTAATTCTTTTTTATTCATTAATTCTTGAAGTTTATTTAATGCTTGGGTGTTTTTGTTCATTAAGTCTATAATGAACCCTGTATCAAATATCATTTTAGCCTCTCTGCTGTTTGATTAACTTCTTTCCTTAACCTTTTTCTTAAATCAGCTACGTGTTCGCGCATTTCTTCTGCTTCTTTGTTAGATAAAAGCCCAATAAGATCAAAGAAAGAATATTTTTTAGTAAGTTTAGTTATAACTTCGCTAAAACTTTCATAAGGAGCTTTAAGCATAGACAAGCGCTCATAAGCTTCACTTGTTATTGTTATACATTTGGTGGTCATATTATTCAATGTATGTATATGTATTTAAATCTTTGCTTTATAAATACCTTTTTAAACCTTTTTAAATAAGAATAGCTGATTAAAAATGGCAAAGAAAGAGATAAGAATTCAAAATATAGTTGCTACAGCTGCTTTGGAGCATGATATTCCTTTGATAAAATTAGCTGAAACATTACCTAATACAGAGTATAATCCTGAACAATTTCCTGGTTTAGTTATGAGAATTAAGGATCCTAAGACTAGTGCTTTAATTTTTAGTTCGGGAAAGATTGTTTGCACTGGTGCTAAATCGATGTTGAAGGTGAGGGAATCTGTCAAGAATATAATTAAAAACGTTGAAAAGATTGGGATCAGGATTAAAGTTAAACCTGTGATTAGAGTTCAAAATATGGTTGCTTCAGGAAGTATAGGAATGGATTTAAATTTAAATAAATTAGCAATGACTTTGGAGAATACAGAGTATGAGCCTGAACAATTTCCTGGTTTAGTTTACAAATTAGATGGGACTAGAGCTACATTCTTATTATTTAGTAATGGGAAGATTGTTTGCACTGGAACAAGGTCTGAAGATAAGTTACATGAGGCTGTTGACAAGTTAATTGTTGTATTGAAAAAGGCTACAAAGGGAAAATAAATTAGATTTTCTGAGTAAACCGTATTTATTTCAATTTCTTTAGTATTTTTTTCAATTTTAAAGCAGTAAGTTATTTTAATGAGTTTAGATTATAGTAAATAAAACCCAATAATGTTTAAAAAGATGTTAAATAAATAAGAATAATTCGGGGGTTAAAAAATGGCTTTAGATGTACAGGAACAGATAGAACACTTTCAGGAATTTTTACAGAGTCATTATGAGAATAAAATCCATGATATTTTAACAGAAGGAAAGAAGTCTATAGTTTTGGATTTTAAAGAATTAGCTGCCTTTGATATTGAATTAGCTGAATTTTTATTGAACGACCCTGAAAACGCTACAAAGGCTGCTGAAGTTGCTTTGTCACAGATTTTTATTCCTGAAGAAATTAGTTTGAGAATAAGATTTGAAAATTTACCTGAATCACAAAGAATTGAAATAAGAAATATAAGAAGTGTTCATCTAAATAAATTTTTAGCTGTTGATGGAATTGTAAGACAAACATCTGATGTAAGGCCTCAAGTTACAATGGCAAAATTTGAATGCCCTAGTTGCGGAAATACCCTATCAATAATACAAGTTGAGACTAGATTTAAAGAACCATCAAGATGCACTTGTGGGAGAAGAGGAACTTTTAGATTAATACATCGTGATTTAGTTGATGCTCAAAGATTGGTAATAGAAGAAGTTCCTGAGAAATTAGAAGGGGGGGCGCAGCCTAAAAGAATTTCTGTATTTCTTAAAGAGGATTTAGTTGAACCCAAATTAGAAAAGAAAACTACTCCTGGTTCAAAGGTAAGAGTTAATGGTATTGTAAGAGAAGTGCCTATAATGTTGAAGACTGGTGCACAAAGTATAAGATATGATTTAATGATTGATGCAAATTATGTTGAACCCATAGAAGAGACTTTTGAAGATGTGGAAATAAACAAAGAAGATGAGGAAAAGATTATTGAACTTTCTAAAGATCCTTATGTTTATGAAAGATTAAGAAATTCTATTGCACCCTCTATTTTTGGACATGAGAATATTAAAGATGCTGTAATTTTGCAATTAATGGGTGGAGTTAAGAAAGAAAAGAAAGATGGTACTAAAACAAGGGGAAATATGCACATTTTATTAGTTGGTGATCCTGGCAGCGCTAAAAGTACTTTATTATTATCTTTATCAAAAGTTGCGCCTAAGGCAAGATACGTTGCTGGTAAGGGGGCTTCTGCAGCTGGTTTGTGTATAGCTCCTGATTCTTTAATTATGAAGAACCCTGGGGAGCTTACTCCAATAAAATATGAAGTTGAGAAACAGTTAGAGAATGGAAGCGAAGAATATTCAAAAGACATCTATAGAACAATGAATAAAACAGGTATTAAAGTGTATTCTGTAGATCCCAATTTAAAGATTAATACGAGAGAAGTAGAGCATTTTTGGAAGATAAAAGCCCCTAAGGAGATTGTATCGATAACCTTGCAAAGCGGTAAAAAGATTGAGCTTACAAAAAATACAAAGTTATTGACAATTAACAAAGAAGGTGTTTTATGGAAAAAGGCGATGGAATTAAGAGAGTCCGATCATATTGCTACTGCTCGTGAGATCAATGTTAAAAGTGACTTTAAAATACCTACTATCTCCTTAATTTCAAGAAAAATATTCGGACGTAAATCTTCACTGTTGAGAAGAGATAATAGTAGGGCTTACTTAAATAAATTTATCTCAAGGATACAATCTTTACGACAAAAAAGTTTTAAAGAGTTAGACTATCTCAAAATTTTAGGTCGACCGGATCTGTTATGGGAGAGAATTAAATATATAGGTTTAATAAAACCAACTTACGAGTATGTTTATGATATAACTGTAAAAGAAGCGCATAATTTCATAGCCAACGGGATTATTGTTCATAATACTGCTTCAGTTGTTAAAGATGAATTCTTGAAAGGTTGGGCTTTAGAGGCAGGAACTTTAGTTTTAGCTAATGGGGGTTATGCAATGATCGATGAGCTAGATAAAATTTCTACTGAAGATACATCTGCTTTACATGAGGTTTTAGCTAATGAACAAGTTTCTATTTCAAAAGCTAATATTCAAGCTGTTTTAAGGGCTGAAACAACATTATTATCTGCCGCAAACCCTAAATTTGGAAGATTTGATCCTTACCAACCAATTGCAGCTCAAATAAATTTACCTCCTGCTTTGATTAATAGATTTGATTTAATCTTCCCTGTAAGAGATATTCCAAATAAAGATAAAGATGAAAAAATTGCTTCACATGTTTTAGAAACTATGAGAAACGTTGAAAAGTCTGCGCCTGAAATACCTAATGAGTTTGTTAAAAAATATGTTGCTTATGCAAGACAAAAGTGCAAACCTATACTAACTAATAATGCTATTGCAGTAATTAAGAAGTTTTATGTTGATTTAAGAAATTCTGGAAGTACAGGTGATGAAGGTGTAAGACCAATACCAATATCTGCAAGACAATTAGAAGCTATTGTAAGGCTATCTGAGGCAAGTGCAAGGGTAAGAATGGCTAAAAAGGTTACTTCAAAGGATGCTGAAAGAGCAATCAAAATTATGACTGCATGTTTAGAACAGGTTGGAATTGACCCTAAGACTGGAAAGATGGATATAGATATTATTAGCACCGGAATAGCTGCATCAACTAGAAGCAAAATAGTAATGTTAAGGGAAATTATAATTAATTTAAGCGAAAAAAAAGGAAAAACAGTTGCGGTCGGGGATATAATTGAAGATGCTCAAAAGAAAGATATTTCTGAGACTGAAGTTTATGATTTACTTGAAAAATTAAAAAAAGAAGGCGAATTATTTGAGCCAAAAAAAGGTTTTATAAGCAGGATATAAATGGCAGAAATAAAAAGAGCAACGGCTTACAAGTTATGGATTACTGATTTAGTTAATGGGAAGTTTATAATCCCTGATAGTGTGGAAGAAACTCCTTATTTGGATGTTAGAAATTTAAAGATCTCAAGAGTTAATTTAATTGCAAGTAGTGTTTTAGTTTATAAAAGTGCTGATAATAATTATACTAGTATTACTATAGATGATGGTTCAGAAGCGATTCGAGTTAAAGCCTGGAGAGAGGATGTTAAACTATTAGAAAAAGTAAAGATTGGTGATTTGGTTAATGTAATTGGGAGAGTTAGATTATTTAATAGTGAGATTTATGTTTTACCTGAGATTGTCAAGATTTTAGATGATCCTAATTGGGGGAAGTTAAGAAGATTAGAATTAATCAGATTATATGGAGAGCCTATTAAAAATAAAGAGGTTAAGAAAGAAGTAAATACATTAATTGAAGTTCAAACTAAAAAAGAAATCTCTATTAGCAAAGCTGTTGAAGAAATAGATTTTACCAAACCTGAAACTGATACTATAACTGAAACTGAAAGGCAGAGAGTTTTATCGATAATAGAAAATGTTGGTGATGTAGGGATAAGAACTGTGGATGTTGCTTTAAGAACACAATTATCTGAAGAGCAGACTGAAAATATAATTAGAGAGCTTGTTAAAGAAGGTGAAATATTCCATCCTAAACCAGGATTTGTGCAATACATCGGATAGTAATAGTAATAATGTTAATTTTATATATGAAAATTTTTAATTTAAATTATGGAACTAAGCGATCTTACTGTTTTTCAGAAAGAATTTGAACCTAGAAGAGTTTATTCTGGATTAGAAATTAGAAGAGTAATTTTTAGAAATTTTAAAGAGGGGAATTTGGAAGGGTTTGCTTATTTAACTGCTTGTGGAAGAATTCATTTAGAAGCAACAGAATCTGATATAAGAGAAATATTTTCAGATAATAATTTAGATTTAAGTAAATTTCCTAAGGAGTTGCATGAAGCTTTTAAAGTGATTATAGTTGAAAATGAAGGCGGAATAACTGCTTTTCAAATTGTTAATCATGACAATAGTTTAGGTTACAGATGCGAAGGGTATAGCTTACCAGAAAGGTCATCATTAAGTGAGTTATACATCTGGAAATTTAAATAACAAACAATTTAAAAACCTTATTGACCTCTTTTATTCATGGAATTTAAATACGAAGAATTATTGAAAAGAGCAAGAGAAAGATTGCCTAAAAGCATTTCTGTTAGTGCAGAAAGGTTTGAAGTTCCTAAGGCTTCATGGTTATTACAAGGGGCTAAAACAATAGTTAATAATTTTAATCAAATTTGTCAGATATTTAACAGACCCCAAGAGCATTTATTAAAATATTTACAAAGAGAACTGGCAACTCCTGCAAGCATTGATGGACCTAGACTAGTATTAGGAAGGAAATTACAAGCTATTTCAATAAATAATAAACTAGTTGAATATGCTAATGATTTTGTTATTTGTAAAGAATGTAAAAAACCAGATACAAAATTAATCAAAGAAGGAAGAATAACCTATATGCATTGTATGGCTTGTGGCGCAAAAAATCCAGTGAGGGCCAAGATTTGAAATGTATTTAAAAATTCATAAAGATAAATATTCAGAAGTTGTTGCTATTTGCGATGAAGATTTAGTAGGAAAAACTTTAGAAGAAGGAAATTTGGTAATTAATATAAGTGAAAGATTTTATAAAGGGGATAAGGTAAATGAAGAAGAGGCTAGTAAAATCTTAAAAACTGCTTTGAATGTTAATGCAGTTGGCGAAGAATCTGTTCAAGTTTGTATTAAATTAAGTTTAGTTGATGAAAAAAATGTTTTGAAAATAAAAGGTGTTCCATATGCACAAATTATTACGACATAAAGATTATTATGAAGCAATAATACAATTGAGACCAAGGGATAAAGAGATTGAAGATTATGTTGAAAGAAGGATCAAGAAAAGAGGTATTATTGTGCCAAAGAGAATAGAAAAAAAATTTGGCGTTGACATCTATGTTGATTCTAAAGATTTTGCAAGAGAAATAGCTAGAAGATTGAAAAAAGCCTTTAATGGAGAAATAAAAATGAGTTCTGCTGTTCATAAAACTGAAAGATGGACTAGCAAGGTTTTAACAAGATTGACTATTTGCTTTCGTAAAAAGGTTTAAAAACTGCTTATATCCTAATGTTTTATGGAACGTAAACCTCATAATGCACAAAGTGAAGAACAAGAAGATTTTAGTAGGGTAATGTTGCCTAGGGGGAATCAAACTTTTGGGGTTGTAGAACAAAGATTAGGGGCTTCTAGAATGAGGGTTAAATGCTTAGATGGAAAAACAAGAAATTGTAGAATACCTGGAAGATTAAAAAGAAAGTTATGGGTAAGGGAAGGGGATTTGGTTTTAGTCGAGCCTTGGGAGTTCGGTGGGAATGAAAAAGGGGATGTTATATTTAAGTATAAGATAGGGCAGGTAGATTGGCTAAGGAGAAAGGGTTTATTGAAGGGTTTAGAGGGAATGGAGTTTTAATGAATATTTTTAAATAGCTATAAAATCTTTAATAAAATATGTTTACAGAAATAATAAGAATACCAAAGGAAAGAGTTGCTGTTTTAATTGGACAGAAAGGGAGTTTTAAAAGATTATTACAGAAAAAATTAAATGTTAACATTAAAATAGACTCGAAAGAGGGTTTAGTTGAGATAAGCTCTGAAGATGGCTTTAATATTTTTCAAGCAAAGAATATTATCCTAATAATTGGAAGGGGTTTAACTCCTGAAGAAGCAATTTGTTTACTGGATGAAAATTATAGTGCAGAAATAATTAATATAAAAGATTTTTCTGGTGATTCTAAGAAGAAACAAGAACGAATTAAAGGAAGATTAATTGGTGAGGGTGGAAAGGTTAGAAAATTATTAGAGAAATTAACAGATACAACTATTGTTATTTATGGAAAAACTGTTACAATTGTTGGTTTAATAAATAATGTTGAAATTGCAAAAAGAGCTGTTGAAAAATTATTATCTGGAGCTCCTCATGGCCATGTTTATGCGATGATTGAAAGATTTAAAAGCAAAGAATAAATTTTAGAGATTAAATATCTTTATAAATAGAAAATATTTTTGTGGTTTTAATGAAAGAAAAAAAAGGGGAATTACAGCAAAAAAGTGCTGAAGAATTAGCAAAAGAATTAAGGCAAGTAAGTGTTAGTGCTTTTTTTGAGAGGAATAGGCATTTATTAGGTTATGATAATCCAAGTAAGGCTTTATTAACTGTGGTAAAAGAGTTAGTAGACAATTTGATTGACGCATGTGAAGATGCAAGAATATTACCCGAAGGAATTGTAACTATTAAAACACTAACTGAAACGAGATTCCTAATTACTGTTGAAGATAATGGCCCTGGAATAGTTAAGGAAAACCTGCCGAGTGTTTTTTGTTCATTATTATATGGAAGTAAGTTTGGAAAAAATAAACAATCTCGAGGATTACAAGGAATAGGTGCTTCTGGTGCAGTTTTATATTCACAATTAACAACTGGAAAAGCTGTAAAGGTCTGGAGTAAGACTGCGAAAGACAAGAAAATGCACTTTTATGAGATGTTTATAGATGTCCACAAAAATCAAGCTGAAGTTAAAAAAGAAGAGACATTAGATACAACAAAAGCACACGGGGTGAAGGTTGAATTAGAAATAGAAGCGAGATATCAAAAAGGAAAACAAGGTGTTGATGAATATTTAAGACAAACTTCAATTACAAATCCACATTTACAATTAAGTTACGTTAATCCCGATAATGAAAAGATTATTTTTAAAAGAGCTTCAAATAATTTACCAAAAGAACCAAAAGCGATTAAGCCGCACCCACATGGAACTGAATTAGGGGTATTAATGAGAATGTTAAAGGAAACTAAATCAAGAAACTTACAGTCATTTTTAACAACCGATTTTTGCAGAATTGGAGGTGGAACTGCTAAGGAGATTATAACTAAGGCATTATTAAATATTAATGATAAGCCGCAGAATTTAATGCATGATCAGGTTGAAAAATTGTATAAATCTATGCAGGAAGCCAAAGTTATTGCGCCACCGACAGATTGCTTGAGCCCTATAGGTGAGAATGATTTTTTGAAAAGTGTTCAAACTGAAATAAAGGCTGAGTTTTACACTTCAATCACAAGATCACCAACTGTTTATAGGGGCTATCCATTCCAGATCGACTGTGCATTAGCTTATGGGGGGGAATTAAATCCTGAAGAATCAATAAAAGTAATGAGATTTGCAAATAGGGTTCCACTATTGTACCAACAAAGCGCTTGTGCAACCACAGAGGCGATTAAAGAAACTAATTGGAGGGCTTATGGTTTACAACAATCATCAGGGAATCTACCAATTGGGCCTGTGGTTTTAGCTGTTCATATTGCATCTGTTTGGGTTCCTTTTACATCTGAGGCTAAAGAGGCAATTGCGCATTACCCTGAAATTGTTAAAGAGATAAAATTAGCTGTTCAAGAATGCGGAAGGAGATTAGGAGTTTACATAAGGAAGAATGTAAAAGCTAAAGAACAAAGAGAGAAAGTCAGTTTATTTGAAAAGTACATTCCAGAATTAGCTGATGCTTTAAGTAGTTTAAGTGGAGAAAAGAAAAGTATAATCATAGAGTGCTTACAAAAAGTTTTAAAGAAAGGTTTAAAAGATTTATTGGCTGAAGCAAAAGAAAGTGAAAAAGAGGAGATTAAAGGAAGTATAGCACTTGGAGAAAAACAACAAACTTTAGAGTAAAATGGTAAAAAATCAAAAAAATATATTAAAAGAATTTGGATTAAAAATAGTTGAACAGTTAAAAAAAGCTAAAAATCCTGAAATTACTTTTCCATTAAGGAATTTAAGTAATATAGTTTTTGATAAAAAAACTAGAACCTTAAAATTAGGAGATAAAACTGGTACTAGGAGTTTTTTTAATGTTGCACATGCAAAGAAATTCTTACAAACCGTTGAAGTAGCAAGTATTCTAAAAAAAGAATTATTAGAAAGTGGGAAGCATGAACATTTAAGAGGCGTTTTCTATATGGCTAAGAGAACTATTCCAGGGACTAATGTTAACATAGTTGATGATCAAGTAGAATCAGACAAAGCTTTGGAAGATCTTGAGGTTATAACGGGATTGTCTAGAGAACAGATGCATGTTTCTGCAAATAAAATGGGAAGTATAGTTGGAAATATAGTTTTAGGGGATAGTGGGGATACGATAGACTGTTCGAAATTAGGTAAAGGTGGTTATTCTATACCCTCTATTACAGATGAATTGGATTTTAAAAAGATAAATGCAAAATATGTCCTTTACATGGAGAAGGCTGCAATATATGAGCGACTTAGTGAAGATAGATTCTGGCAGAAAAACAATTGTATTTTAGTTACTTCTCAGGGTCAGACAACAAGAGGAATAAGAAGATTGCTTCAAAGGCTTTCTGAGGAAAAAGATCTACCAATTTATGTGCTATGTGACAATGATATTTTTGGGGCATATATTTATTCTGTAGTGAAATATGGTTCTATTGCATTGGCCCATGCAGCAGAAAGATTGACTATACCTAATGTTAAATATGTAGGAGTAACTTGTGATGATATTATAAAATATGATTTAAAAAAACAACTTATTAAATTAACAGATCAGGATTTAGCCAGGATTAAACAAGTATCAGAATATGAATGGTTTAAAAATAATAAGGATTGGCAAAGACAATTTAAAATGATGAAAGAATTGAATGGTAAGGTTGAAATACAAGCTTTAGCTACAAGAGGAATAAGTTTTATATCCGAAGTTTATTTGCCTAATAAGATAAAAAATAAAGAATTTTTAGAATAATCTTTTATGATAAGGTTTTTAAATGAGTTCTTATAGTTTACTTTCTAAGCCTCAGTAGCTCAGCAGGTAGAGCACATGGCTGTTAAAGACTGTGTAGAAACCATGGGGTCGCTGGTTCGAGTCCAGCCTGAGGCGATTTTAATAAATTTTAAAAACCCTTAGAATTAATAAAAGATTAAGGGTCCGTAGCTCAGCCTGGCTAGAGCACTGCTCTGATAAGGCAGGGGTCGGCAGTTCAAAAGAGTTTTCTTTAAAAAGAAACCTCGTAAAGAAAGGAAAGAAAACATTGAAAGTCTGCTCGGGCCCATATTATCATAAAGTAGATAAACAGTAGATTTTGAAAATTTAAAAATGGCAAAGAGAAAAACAAAGAAAGTCGATTTAAAAGAAACTCCTATAGAAGTAAAAGAAGTTAAACCTGAAATTAAAATACAAACTAGTTTTAACAAGATTTATTTAATCCCTGCTTTAGTTATAATTCTTTTAGTGTTATTTGCAATATTCATCTCAAAAAGAAACGCAAATGAAATTATGGACGTTGAGAATTTATATGAAATAACTGAGAATGACATTATAAAAGAAAAGATATCTGCAGATTTAGTAGGTGTTAAAGGTGTTAAACTAGGAGATACTTTAGACAGGGTTAAAGAAAAATTAGGGAATGCAGATTTTCAAAGGTCTTATCCACCTAATATTTTAAATTGGGAATATGCTTCATCAATAGACACTTTAGGAACTGGAATTTTATTACATTTTGAAGGAGGAATATTAACAAGAATAACATTAGCGGAACCATTCAATAAATATTTAATAGATAAAACTAAAATTGGTAGTACAACAGAGGATTTATACAAAAATTTAGGAAAGCCAACAGATATAAAATTCATAACAGAAGGCGATTCTATGCAAAGTAGTAAGGCCTTTAAAAAGATAATATTTGGAAATTTCGGTTATGAATTTGTAATGAATAAGGATTTAGTAAAATTCTTCTCTTTAATTTTACCTGATCAAGTTAAGAATAAAGGTTTAGTAAAGATTTAAATTAAAGTTGTAATACCATAAATAATTAAGCCAACAACAATTATAATTAAAACTATTGCAGCTATAAGTCTTGTTTTGCTACTTTGAGTTTCTTCTTTAAATATTTTCTCAACCGATACTTCTTCCTGAGGCTTTAAAACTTTAACTTTATCTTCTAGGTCATTAAATTTTTTATTTAAAGATTTTACTTCTGATTTGATCTCTTTATTAAAGGCTATATTATCTTTAGATTTAGACTCTATTAACCCCTTAATTTCCTGAATCTCCTTATTTAAATTATCTATTTTATCATGAATATCGTCTTTAAAATTACCTAAACTCTTTTTAAAAATATCAATATGAGATTTATTTTCTTCTATTTGTTTTTTATTTAATGAAATAGTTTTATTTAAGCCTTCAATATCATTTTTAACTGCTAAAAATGAGATTCTTACATTATTTTCAAAATTTCTTAATGAATTTCTTAAGCCGAACATTTTCTTAACCTCTATTTTTTGTTATTGGGATAATATATAAGCATTATCGTAGAGAATAGTATAGAATTTAAAATAACTTATAGGAAATAAACTATTTAACTCCAGATCCAGGTTTTATTTCTTTTTCTGGTTTTAGAATAACTATTTTGTTATCATCTGATGCTGCTAATAACATGCCTTCTGATTTAAAGCCCCTTAAGTCTCTTGGTTCTAAATTTGTCAAGACAACAATCTCTTTTCCTTTTAATTCTTCTAAAGTGTAATGACCTTTAATACCTGCTACAATTTGCCTTACCCTATCACCAGTGTCAACTTCCAGAATTAATAATTTATCTGCATTTGGATGTTCTTTTGCTGATTTTATTTTACCTACTTTAATTTCAAGTTTTTGGAAATCTTCATATTTTACCATTGGTTTTTGTTTGATTTCGTTGTTTTTAAATTCTTTTATTTTTTGTTCTTCAATCTTTTTAAAAAGAATTTCACCTTTATTTATTTTCCCTTCTTTTAATAAACCAAATTTAGCGTCTTTGAAATTTGTTAATTTTATATTTAATTGTTTATTTATTTTTTCTGACGTATCTGGTATGAATGGGAATAAAAGCAAGGCTATAATCCTTAAACTGTCCAATGCAGTGTATAAAACATCTTTTCTTTCTTTTTCATTTTCCCATGGTTTTTTATCATTAATATATTTATTTACTTCTTTAATGAATCTCCATATTTCTGATAAAGCTTCTGTTGGGTTTATATTTTCTATTAAAGAGTCTATCTTTTTAAAATTTAACTTATTTTTTAATTTTGAATCTATTTTTCCTTTTTTTATTTTTTTATCAAAGAATTTTTCTACTAATGTTAATGTTCTTGAAAGCAAATTGCCTAAATCATTTGCCAATTCGTTATTTAATCTATTTTTTAAAGCATTTTCTGAAAAATCCCCATCCTGACCAAAAGGGATTTCTCTAATTAAATAGTATCTTAAGGCATCTACTGAATATTTATTTGCTAATTCTATTGGACCTATTGCATTGCCTAAAGATTTTGAAATTTTTTGGCCATTTATTGTAAAAAACCCATGTGAAAAAACTGTTGTTGGTAAGGGTTCTCTAGTACTTAAGAGAATAGCTGGCCATATTATACAATGAAATTTTTGTATGTCTTTTCCTACCAAATGGATAACTTGGTCTTTCCAGTATCTTTTATTTACACCAGTTTTATAGTTCAACAATGCATCGAACCATACCCACAACTTTTGTTTTTTATCAAAAGGTACATCTATACCCCATTCAAGATTAGGTCTAGAAACACTTAAATCATGTAAACCTGTTTTAATAAAATTCAAAATCTCTTCTCTTCTACTTTCTGGCAAAATAAATTTTTTATTTTTTTCTATTAAATTAATAAGTTTATTTTGGTATTTTGAAAGCTTAAAAAAATAGTTTTGTTCTTTTATTTTTATTGGGGTGGTTTTGTGATAGGGGCATAAGCCATTTTTTAAATCTAATCCCCTTTTAAATTCCTCACATCCTTCACAGTAAAGACCCTCGTAAGTTCCCAAATAAATATCTTTCTTTTTGTAAACTTTATTAAAATAATTTTGAGCAATTTTTTTATGTTTTGGATCTGTTGTTCTAATGAAATTGTCGTAAGAAATATTAAGTCTTTTCCAGACTTCTTTCCATATTCTTGCCATATCATTTGTATATTTTTGGATATTAGTATAGTTTTTTTCTTTTGCTGCTTTAACTGTTTTAGAAGAATTTTCGTCTAATCCTGTTAAAAAAAATGTATCTATTTTTTTAAGACGATGCCATCTAGCTAACACATCTGCTACTATTGTAGAATATGCTGAACCTATTGTTGGAGGAGCATTTACGTAGTAGATTGGGGTGGTAATAAAAAATGTCTTTTTCATGATTATATCTTAATTTTAATGATTTTTAATTGTTTCTTCTCTATCAAAGGTTCTTAATTGTATTTAGAGTTGAATTTAATCTCCTACTTGTCAAATAATAAAATAATAGTGCAAATAAAGTTAAAACAATTACAAGCTCCGCCTTTGTTGTTTTTATAAATAAGTTACTAATATCTGCGAATAAAACCGAAATGATTAATGTACCAATCAGCACCAAAAAAATGTTTTGATCGGATAAAGTTCTACTAAACTCAAGATCCTTTATATTCTTAATTTTTAGTTTATCTTCCATTTTAGGCCTCTAAGAATAATATGACCCCAACAAGCCCAAGAATTCCCCCAAGAACAAATCCACTTAAAGTATACCCTAATAAGGTAATCCTAAGTGGTGGGGTAATGATCAATAGAATTAACCCTGTCAATATTAGTATAATTGAAAATATTCTTCTTATTTTTTCTTTTTTTAAGTTTATGAATCCCATATTTGATTTAAAGTATAACTTATTTATATAATCATCGGTTAAATTTATGTAAAAACTAATAAAAGAATTGTAAAATCTTACAAATAATCAATAAAATCATTACTAAATTAAGCTAAAATCTAAAAATATTATAACTGCGCCGTGCGAGAATCGAACTCGCATCTTAAGCTTGGGAAGCTCAAATTCTACCACTAAACCAACGGCGCTTAAAAATAATAGAAATAACTGACTTATAAAATTAATTAGTAAATTAAGCTGCTTTTCTTGCAGAGAAATAATTTGTAATTCTTCCAAATAAACATTTAGCTCTTTCTACAAATCTTATTGGTTTATGGCCGTTATTATTTTGTTGAGCAAGAGCGATATCATATCCTAGTTCGTTAAGACTTTCTACATCAAATGTTTGCCCCTCTACGACTACATATTCTCTTTGTGTTCTATTTCCTTGATTAAGGTGTTTTTTAAATCCACCAAGAAAACCACTTCTTTTATAGAAAATATAACGGGATAATAAATTTTGTACTGTTTGTATACGTTTTATCTCTACATCGGTCCAAGGATTTCTTGTTCCAAGTTTATAATTAGTTACAAGATCTCTAAATAGACCATTTACCTCTGATGCTTGTTTTTCTGTAGCTTCGTCTTTTAGCAAAGTATTATTTATTCTATATAACTTTTCCCAGAAGTTTAATCCATTATCACTTATTATTTTTTCTAGAGGATTGTTTCCATTTCTATAAGTTTTGGTTTCTTCTTTTATTGGAATTAAAACTGGTTCTGGTATTGGCTTATTTTTATTTTGGTATGCTGGTAAATCAGGTATTAATTGTTCAGGTTTAACTTTTGATTCAATTTTCTTATCAACTAAGTCTAGTACATAATTAAACACATTTTCATTTTGTAATACTGTAACTAATCCGATTTTGTTACTAAATTTAACAACTAATCTATTATTCCTTACAGACTTTCCATTGGTGTAAACTCCTTTTTGCCATATTACTTTTTGACTTTCTAGGGTTTTTTTTGCTATTTCTAACCATTCTTTCGAAGCATTAAAGTCTTTATCACTCAACAAATCAACTGCTTTTGTCAAAACCTTTTCATAAGTATCATAACTCGTATTATCTTCAAACTTTACTCTTTTAATTTTATCTGTATGGAATAGTTTATCATTAATGTAAAGATTTTCTTCTTTATTAGCATGAGCTTGAATAACTTTCCCTTCTAAGTTGATATTAGTACCATTTTTTTCAAATTCTTCCCATGCTTTTTTACTTTTATAACGACCGGCAAATAGGTTAGCCAAGACTTTACCATAATCAACATTATATTTTGGATCTTCTAAAAGATCTGTTTCTAGTTCTGTAACATTTTCTTCTAAATCCTTATCAATAGTTTCTTGTATTATTTCTATCATTTTGTATAGTTTATATGTACTAAATCTATTTAAAACTTTCTTTGGATTGGTTTTTAAAGCTTATTAATGTCTATTTTATACCTTTTTTCATCTTTAAAGCAAATTTATGGGCTATATGTAATGGTTCTGGAAGTTTATGACCTTTATTGGAAAAGTATTCTGTAATGGTTTTTGAGGTTTCTAATGAGATTTTATGTCCAGGTGAAACATAGATTGGATTGCTAAGCTCTTTAGTTTTTAATTTATAGCCTTTTACTTCTTCTCCAATTAAAACTTTATCATCTTTAATTTCACCTAGTGACATCCTCCCTAACTAAAGCAGGGGGCTTCCAGCGTCTGTTGTCTTTGAAGACTCACCACGTCTAGTTCCTTGTTCATCCATCCTGCCTAATTTTTGAATTAATAAAGATTCCTGATATTTAGGTCTTACATGATGTCCGAAGGCGTTAATTAGGACTTGTCCAGCCCTACGAAGTACATTTCTTGCAGCATTTACATCTCTATCTATTTTTAATCCACAATTAT
>JACQNH010000089.1 GCA_016203175.1 Candidatus Woesearchaeota archaeon | reverse complement strand
TGGTCGTTGTTTTGAAGTGTAGTATCTTCGGTTATAACTTCTTTGTTTCTAGTCACAATCACAGTGGTTGGATTTACATCTATCTTATTTAGAAGCTCTCCTATAGTTATATAACCATTAATATCAAGTTCTTTTTCTTCATTAGTTCTTTGAATTTTTACCTTGATTTTCATATCGTGAATATGTAATGTTATTGTCTTATAGACACCAACCATGGTGCGGGGTCTCCAGATTTTCTGACACCTGCTTTTATTATTAAAAGGTAGTTTCCTTCCTTTATTGTCAATATTCTTTTTCCGTCATATCTACCAAGTTCGCTTAGTATATTTGAGGAGATTCCAGTGTCAACATTTTTGATATCAACAAAAAAATCGTTGTCACCAAGGTATAAGAACCTGAATTGTGTAAGACCTTCTTTTAAATGGAATGTATTTGTAACTAGGTTGTCTGTACCATTGAAGAGGTAATAATTGCTTGGCTCTCCTATTATCACACTTTTTTCTTGTTCGTCATTATTTGTAAAACATAAAGAGCTATTAGTGACTTGATCGCCATTTGGGCATATATAATACACTATTCTCTCTTTACATGAGATTATCGTTGTTAGTAATGTCATTAATACCAATATAAAAAATAGTTTTTTATTAACAGTCATAACAGGACATATAACCATTAATAGTAGTATATAAAATTTTTGATGCCCCGAAAAATTCCAACAAAACCAGTCAGCACACGACAGTATTCTCAGGCTTTAGAAGAATTTCTTAGTCTATTATCTTACCCGTATTCTTTATATAAAATGGAAATATTTATAAATAAGTAGGGGTAATACACAGCATGGCAATAATAAAGAAAAAGATTATAGGAAAACAAGTATACTATTACTTGGAACATAGTATCAAAAAAAATAATAGAATAATAAAGAAAGAGCTTTATCTTGGTAAAGAGATTCCCATTAATATACATGAGGTAAAGACCAATTTTTTGAGACAGATCTATGCAGAAAGATGGTTTTATGATATTGAAAAGATAAAAAATGGGTATTTGAAAGACTATAGAGCTACACCTAAATCCGCTAAAGATGAAGGATTTAAGAAATTTGCAATTAAATTTACCTACGACTCCCAAAGGATTGAGGGGTCAACTTTATCTTTAAAAGAAACATCTGATTTGTTAGATAAGTTAATATCTCCCAGGAATAAGCCAATTGCTGATGTAAAGGAAGCAGAGGCGCATAATAATTTGTTTTATGAAATTATTAGTTATGACAAAGATTTAACATTGGTGGCGGCTCTTTATTTCCACAAAAAATTATTTCGAGGCACCAGGCCGGACATAGCAGGAATGATAAGAAAACACCAAATAATGATCGCTAGAAGTAAATTTATGCCGCCATTGCCTGCAGAATTATATCATTTATTACATGAGTTCTTTAAATGGTACAATATGAATAAGAAAAGGCTAAATCCTGTAGAATTGGCCGCATTAGTGCATCTAAAATTTGTAACAATACATCCTTTTAGTGATGGTAACGGCCGTATTTCTAGGTTGATGATGAATTTTGTTCTTAATAAGCATAGATATCCTATGTTTAACATAGAGTATGGAAATAGAAATAGCTATTATAATGCACTAGAAAGATCACAGATTAACAAAAACGATTTTATCTTCTTGAATTGGTTTATGAGAAATTACATAAAAAAGAATAAAAAATATATGAAATAAATAAGCGCACGGCAGGATTCGAACCTGCGAATCGCAGCTCTGCAGGCTGCTCCCTTTACCGCTTGGGTACGTGCGCACAAACAGGGAGTTTAAGTGAGAGTTTTTAAAAGTTTCTTCCTTTGTTCAAATGTTATTTTTGGAATGTAGTACCCCAGTTTTTTCCATAATAGATACTTAGTAATTGTATTTTTATTACTAAACCCTATCTCTTTAATCCATTTTTCTAACATTTCTGGTCCACTAAGATAAATTTTAAAATCATTATATTTAGTTTTCATAAATTGGACATTATAAGTTTTATTTTTTAGAAGTGTATATATTTGATTTGCCAAATTTTTGCTGGAAGTTCTAATCTCAATCCTTGGATATGACGGATGTTTTATAGTTATTTTACTTTTGGAAAAATATAATGAACCATCAGATTCTAATATTCCTCTAAGGATATGCTTTGAGAATTTCCAAGATAAGAACTTATTAGGTATTTGGTATTTCTACACCAAATGTTTTTTTACCATAGGGCAAGAGTCACGAGATGTGAGAAGTGAATTTGAAATATATTTTACATTATATGCTGTTTAAAAGTTAATTTCTTCGGGCTTATAAGGCTTAATCTATCTAAGTAATAAATTGTATTTTTTAGTTCAAAAAGCTATATCTCACGAATATGAAAAATTCATTGTATTATGCGGGCCCACGGGGATTTGAACCCCGGACCTATTGCTTTCCCCAAAAATAGAAGGCAATTGCGCTATCCAGGCTGCGCTATGGGCCCTCAGCAGTTTTGACTTAAACTGAATTTATAAAACTTGCTTTTTAAACTAAAGAAAAATTTAATAAGAGTAATTTTAAACTGATGACTATGAAATCTATTCATAAACCTGTAGAATTCTCAAAAATCACCCCATATATTTATATCGGCACTAATATGTGCTCTGACAAAACTTGCAAATACCATTTTGGAAGATTAGCCAAATTAAAAATTAAAGCAGACATCGATCTTGAAATAGAAAGGACCGAAAAGCCCCATGATGTTGAGGCCTATTTATGGTTGCCAACTAAAGAT
>JACQNH010000085.1 GCA_016203175.1 Candidatus Woesearchaeota archaeon | reverse complement strand
CGTTTTTTTATTCTCTGCAAAAGAAAACTGCAATTTTTAAATTGCAGATGAATTTTGCTTAATTTCTATTGTAAATGTTACGTAAATATTACAAGTTTTTTGTAAAGTTTCCATCTTTTCCGTAAATTTTACAATTTTTCCGCAAATTTTCGTATAAATTATTTAGTGTAAAACAAAGTTTATGCATGTAAAAGTCTCATATACTCGAATAATAATCTTTATAAATGCTTAATTCTTAATTAAGAATGTAATGATAGTTCAGATAAGCAAAGGTAGACAACTAACGATTCCGGCTGAAATAAGAGAAGATTTTGGTTTAGATACTGGTTCAAAGATTGAATTAATCAAAGAAAAAGGTAGATTAATACTAAAACCAATTGAAGAAGATATAGATAAACTTTTTGAAGAAGCAAAGAAAATTAAACCCAAACATAACTTTAATGTAGGCGAGATGGAAGAATTGAATGAAGGTGAATTTAGATGATTTTTATTGATAGTAATATTTTAGCTTACGCTTTTTATGAAAATGAAAATATTAAAAGGTGCCAGGAGTTGATAAAAACTGGCGGGATAACTGATACAATTAATTTAATAGAAGCTTATAATATTATAGAATCTGAGGTCAATGAGGAATATGCAATTAAATCTATAACCTCTCTTTTGAAATCTAATTTAGTGATCGTTGAAGTAAATATAAATTATGTTTTTGAAGCCTTGAAAAGAAGATCGAAATACAGGAAGCTTAAATTTTTAGATTTGGTCCATTACGTTACTGCGCTTTTACATGAGTGTGATGAAATAGCTAGTTTTGATAGGGATTTTGATGGTCTAGAATTAAAAAGAATAAATTAAAAATATTACATTTCATAAATTGTTTTAAAGAATGTTAAATTAGGAATAAAAAAGGTGCCATATCTATTGGACTAGTGTATTGATACAAAAAAGAGGTTATTAATATTTTCTTTTTTACAGACCGCAGAACATCAGTTCGAGGATTTTAAAAATATTCACTCTAAAAAATCTTCAATCCAATCTTCTCTTGCATTTTCTAATTTTATAGTATTTTCTCTACCACAATATGGACATTTTCCTGTATAAATCCCCTTTCTTGTAAAAGAATAAGTGCATTTGCTGCAATAATAATTTTTCTCCTTTTTCTCTTCTTCTTTATTAACAACCTTCTTTTCAAAATCAGTTATCCATCTAGATTTAACAGAACCTTGAGAATCTTTATGCTCCTTACCATAACAATCCAAGCAAATCCAATCAGTTCCATATTTATTTGCTTTTACACTTTTAACAGGTACTTTAGCCTTGCATTGAGAACATATAATTGTTGAAGTTTCGATTACCACTTTAAAATGAAATTAGCCTTTTTTCCTATTTAAACATGCTTATTTTGTGAAATATATTTTCCATAAATTAAGTAAAAACGTTCCAAAAGGTTTATATACATTTTTAAGTTGATTTCAATAAAGAGGTGAATTAAGATAGAAAATATTCTTTGGTTAAGGGACATTAAAAAAGAGAATTTAAATGAGGTTGGCGGAAAGGGTGCAAATCTAGGTGAAATGTATTCTATTGACTTGCCAGTTCCCCCTGCTTTTGTTATTACTACCCAAGCTTATAAGAATTTTTTAATTTCTAATAATATAATGGAGAAAATATATGATGAATTAAAAGATTTTGATGTCGAGAATAATGAGGAATTACAAAGAAGAGCTGAGAATTGTAGAAATTTAATTTTAAGTGGTGAGATTGGTGAGGATTTAAAAAATGAAATTATAGAAGCTTATGATGCTATGAATATTAATGAAGATATTTTAAATGTTTCTAAGAGCGCTTTAGATTTAATAAAAGCTGGAAGAAGTTTGCCCTATGTTGCTGTTAGAAGTAGTGCAACGGCAGAAGATCTTCCAACCGCGTCATTTGCAGGGCAGCAAGCAACAATATTAAATGTAAAAGGAAATAGAAATTTACTAAATGCAGTTAGAGAATGTTGGGCATCTTTATTCACAGCACGAGCAGTTTATTATAGGGTTCAAAATAAATTTCCACACGAAAAAGTTTTTATTGCAGTTATAATCCAAAAACAAATTCAATCAACAACTGCAGGGGTTATTTTTACTGTTAATCCTTCAACCAATGATGAATCCGAAATTGTAATTGAAGCTGGATTCGGTTTAGGCGAATTGGTTGTTACTGGTCAAATAACGCCTGATATGTACATTGTGAACAGAGAGGGATTAACAATTAAAAGTAAAACAGTAAATGAACAGGATGTTAAATTAATTTTGGATCCTAATACAAACCAAAATATAAGAAAACCTATTGAAGAAGAGGACAAGAAAAAACAAAAATTACAAGATTATGATATTATTAAATTAGCAGAATTAGCCAATAAAATTGAGGAGCATTATAAATTTCCCCAAGATATAGAATTTGCAACTGAGAATTCTAAACTTTATATCGTTCAAACTAGAGCTGTAACAACATTAGGAAAGGTTGAAGAGATTAAAGAAAAAGAAGAAGGAAAAATTATTTTGAAAGGGTTGGCTGCTTCTCCACACATTGGTACTGGAAAAGTTAAACTTGTTGAAGATGTAAATAATCTTGATAAAGTTGAAAAGGGTGATGTTTTGGTTACTAAAATGACAAATCCAGATTATGTCGTGGCGATGCGAAGGGCTATCGCTATTATTACAGATGAGGGAGGGATTTCTTCTCATGCTGCTATAGTCTCTCGTGAACTTGGAGTTGCCTGCGTTGTTGGAACTCATAATGCAACTCAACTTTTAAAAGAAAATCAATTAGTTACTGTTGATGGATCTAAAGGTTTTGTTTATGAAGGAGCTGAAGAAATTAAAGAAGAATTAAAAGAACATTATGAACCTCAAACTGAAATAGAAACAATAACAAAAGTAAAAGTTAATTGTGACTTGCCAGAGGCTGTTGAAAATGCTTTAAAACAAAATCCTGATGGTGTTGGATTATTAAGATTAGAATTTATAATTGCAGAAGGAAAAACACACCCAGCTAAATACATTAAAGATGGAAGGGATGAAGAATATAAAGATTTAATTAAAGAAGGTATAAGAAATCTTGCTAAAAGATTCTTTCCAAGACCTGTTTGGGTTAGAACCTCGGATATAAGAACTGATGAATACAGAGATTTAGAAGGCGGTGAAGAAGAGCCTAAAGAGTCAAATCCAATGTTAGGTTTGCATGGTATTAGAAGAGGTTTAAAAGATAAAGGTATTTTAAGGGCCGAAATGAAAGCAATAAAAGAACTATATAATGAAGGTTTAACAAATATTTCAGTAATGCTGCCTTTTGTTATTTCCCCAGAAGAGGTTAAAGAAACTAAAAAAATTTTACAAGAATTAAATGCTGAAAATATTCCTTTAGGTGTTATGATTGAAACACCTGCTTCAGTTTGGGTGATAGAAGACATCTGTAAAGAAGGGATTTCATTTGTCTCTTTTGGCACTAATGATTTAACCCAAACTGTTTTGGCGGTTGATAGAAATAATGAAAACTTACAGTATTTATATAATGAATTAAATCCAGCTGTTTTAAGGTGTATAAACTATGTTATTAAGGTTTGTAAGAAATATAATGTTGAAACTTCTATATGTGGGCAAGCTGGTTCTAATCCTGAGATGGCTGAAATTTTAGTTAAATTTGGTATTGATTCTATATCTGCTAATATTGATGCTGTTAGGAACATTAGAAATATTGTTAATAAAGCTGAAAAAAGATTGATGCTAGAGGCTGCTAGAATGCATTCTGAGTAAGGCTATAAATGTATTTTATAATGTTTTAAAGCAGTTTTAGTGCGTTTTAGTTAAACATAGAAAGGTTTATATATTAGTTACTACTTAATAATAGTATACTTAATTAAAAATATTACGGAGGAAATTAAAATGACAAATCAAAATCAAGAAAAACCAGGTTTTAACATGTTCAAAACAGCAATAGGTTTTACAAATCCAGGTGAAGCTGTAAAATATGTTCAAACTGTTATTAAAAGTGCTGAAGATGCTGCTTCAAAAGGCGGATTATCTGATAAAGTAAAAGGAGATGGAGTATCTTTATGCTTTGTTGATGTTACAAGACTATTGGGGTTTGCTGATGCTTTAAGAAAAGTTGTTAAGAAAGCAGGTCTAACTATCGAGAATAAATTGCCACAAACGTCTAGTGAAATTTTAGATCCTGTAAAGAAAATTGACCAAGAAGTTATTCAATCTGGTGCAATAGCAACTGGTTATGGCATATTGGGCAATGGAAAATCATTAAGAGACTACTTAAAGACAGGAGCTGAAAAATTAGAAGAGTATAAAGGAGATGAAGAATAATTTCATCTCTTTCTTTCTATTATTTTTTTCATTTCATTAACAAATTCACTAGCTTGTTTTTTGTATCTTTCATATTCAGAACCAGAAACATTTGATAATTCTCTATGCACAATTTGCTTAAAAGTTTTATACATTAATCTCATTGTCTCAGAATATTTTTTTGTTGTTAAATTTTTACTAACTAAATCTTTATCAATCATATCTGCTACATGATCAGGTGACGGTGGAATTTCTCCTTCAGCCATCAATGCTGCGTGAGCAGAATCAATACAAGCCCAGTATAAATCCATAGTTGCATTTAGCATATGCTCTTTGCTCCTTTGTAATGAAACAGGTGCCATTGTATAATAAGTGTAAATACTTTCTTGACTTGGCCTTATCCTGCCCCTATCCAATAATGCTTGCAAAGGATCAAAAAAACCTGTATCAACTAAAGCATATCCATACCTTAGAATGTTTATTGCAACAGGATCTCCAGCTCTTACATAATCCCAAAAGCTAGTCAACCTCATCGATTGAACATGTAATTTATTTGGTTCTATATTCCACATTATTTTTTCAATAATAACCCTATAAGTTTGAATTATTTCTTTAGTTAAAATTATACCTACATCATCCAAAACAATTAAAATATCTATATCCCTATTTTCAGTTCCAACATTTCTAACAGTACTTCCAAATAATATAATTGCCTTAATTAAACCACCAAATTCTTTATAAGTGCTTTCTGCAAATCTCTTAGCTATTTCAAAATCTTTTTCAGGAAAAAAATACTTTTTCTTTCTATCCCCTTTTTTAACTTCAAACTTCATTTCAACCTCTTTTTCTAATAAATTTGTTTATTTAAAAAGATTCTTCACCATTCAATGTCAGTGTAAGTTTTATCTATTTCATCAATTCCAGTTAAATATTTGCTTTTTATAATCCTCCCTGCATAACAATGTTCAAAACCCTGCCAATATAATATTTTCATTCTAATCCTAAACCGCTATAAAATGGTGCTCCTCTAAATTCTTCTGATGGTGCATATTCGCCTAATATTGATAATGGTTTTGGAGTCATCCCAAAAGAGTAATTTGCAAATTCTCCCCAACCCATTCCTGTTCCACCCGGGTCTATTCTATATATTGGACTGTTTAGTGATCTCCATGATCCTAACAATGCTTCGTGTAATTTACCTTCAGGCTGCCCACCAACCTCAGCAATCATTATACCTTTATAACCTTCTTTTTTAATCTCATCTATAAATTCTCTTACTGGAACTTTACCTTCCCCAATAGTTAAATGTTCATCATCATATCCAAAATTATCAGTTAAATGTACATGACCAATAATGCCATCTTTAGCAAGATCTTTCATCTCCTTTAAAAGCCATTTCTTAAAATCCTCATCGCTTCCACTAAAATATTTTCTCCATGTATAAGCATGACCAATATCAATTGTTGCTTTAATATGTTCTTTTGCTACATTTTTAGCCTCTTCCTCGCTCATCTTTTTTTGCTCAACTAATTTTCTAGTCATCTCTTTTCTGCTTTCTTGAATTATTTTTCTTAATTCATCAGGTCTACCACCATAAGTTTCAGCAAAAACATTTTCAGGTGCAATAAAAATAGGCTCTTTTAAACCAGCTTTTTTTTCTTTATCATAAGCATACATAGCTGCTGTAGAAACACTTTGAGCAGTTCGTTTTAATCCTACTTCTTCAATTGGTTTTGATGATCCAATCTCTTGTTCAACCCTTTTAGCCTCAAATTCTCTTGCTGCAGCAAATTCTTCATAACCTTTGATTGTATCTGTTTCTCTTTTAACAATTTCTTTTAATCTTTCTACCGCCCCGCCTTCTTTTAAATATTCTTTATACGCCGTTGTGCCTGGGGGAGGTTCAAGCTTACTTCTTTCTAAAAACTGTAGGCTTGTTAGTTCAGCGTTTTTAGTTTCGCCTTTCTCCAAAAATCTTTCAACTTCTTTATATGTATTTTTTATTAGCTCAAATTGCTCCCTTATTGTTCTTGCTCTCTCTTTATATTCTTCTGCCTGACCTCTTGATTGATTTAATTGGTTTTGTAGAAAATCTGAATAAACATCTGATAATTTTTTATTTTGTTTTTCAGCTATTTCTTTTAATGTTAATGGTTTTTCCTCAAAAATTATATCTCCTCGTTTGTCTCTTAATGGCTCTTCCCACGGATTTACACCTGGACGAGCTGCTTTTGGTATTGGTAATCGTAAATCTGACCTTAAGGTTCTAACTTCTCCAGTTTCTGTATTTGCAAATTGTACTGTTTCAGGCTCCCCCTCATAAGCTTCAAACTTTGCTTTTCCAAAAACTTCTTCTTTTTTAACTGGTCTTTGCCATTCTCCTGTATGCACAACAACTGGCCCTCCTTGAGCAACATCAGTAGCAAAGTCAATAGCTTTTCTTAATTCTTGAACAGAACTTGCAGCCACATCTTTATTAAATCCCCCTTCAGCAAAACCAGATAATGGTGGAGCTCTAAAACTTGAGTGTGTAGTAACTTTAACCTCATTTACTTTTGCTAATTGCCTCATAGCTTCCCTTTCATCTTTTCCATAACTTTCTGGTGTTGCAGCTTGACCTCTTTGACCTTTACCAGCACCAGCAAAACCTAATTCAACTATTGGTGCTCCAACAAAAATATTTGCTTTTAATCCTTGTAAGCTATCTCCAATGCCGTGGCTAATACCAATCTCTTTAATTTCAGCACTATATTTAGTTAAACCATCCTTATCCAATGCATGCCAATAATTCCCACCAAATTGTTCTACCATTATATTATCCCTTAGGTTTGTATTTTATTTTATATCTTTCACTTTCTTTTAATATATCTTCAGAAGTTTTAAAGCTTCCGATTCCTCCTGGAGAAACTAGTCTTTCATAATCTGTTTCAACTTTAGAAATATAACTTAAATTTTCTTTTGTTGAGTATTTTACTTCTGTTTTTTCCTCAAATTTTTTAACACCATATTCTACTTTCTTAACCTCACCAATTTTACCATACTCAACTATACCGCTTGGTTTTTTAATCTCCTCACTCTTTGCAATAGTTTCTAAAGCAGGTTTTTTAGGAGCTTCTTTTCTCTCAACTATAATCTCCTTTTGAGAAGATAAACTAGGCATTCTTTTCCATAGTTTTAAAGCATCCAATTCTGCTTGAGCTTTATTCTTTAAATCTTCTAATTTATCAAAAATATTTTTATTTAATTTTCTTTTTAATAAAACAGAAATATATCTTAATCTTATATCTACTGGAATCTTCTCTAAAAACTCAAATAATTCTTCCCATGATTTAAATTTTAACTCACTTGCCATAACTAGAATATATATTTTACACTACTTAAATGTTTTTAAAAATAATTCTGTTGTTTCTTTCTTAGCGGAAGTTATTTAAATATTAACTTCTTTAAAATAATACTATGGTATTGGAAAGCATAGTTCTTGAAGGAAGAATTGAAGGTAATGGGGAATGGGTAGATGGTAGACAAGCAGATGGTTATGCTGCAAGAGCTTTAATAGAAACTTGGAATGAAGAAAAAAAATCCACTGAAGAAATTTTGATTTTATCTCATGAAGCACGTGTATTTAAAAATGGAGAACTAGTGAGACTATATGGTTTTTATCTTAATCAGCAATATTTTGATCCTATTTGGCTGGAACGAATTAATGAACGAAATAATCGCCATTATTTTTAATTTGGTTGGAATAATTACAATTAAGTAGCCTGCAACCCATGTAATTTTTTAAATACATCCCACAATAAAAATGCTTTTACTTTAACTAAACTTTCAGCAGCCTTTTTTTCACCCACTCTAAATCCCTCCTTCTTTTTTACTAAACCTATTGAAGCAAATATATCTTTAAAACCTTCAAATACCTGTTTAAATGGACTTAAAATACCTTCTGCCTCTTTTTCCTCTTTTTTAGACTCCTCATCTTTAAAAGTTTCTCCAGCTTCTTTCAGATATTTTTTAATTTCATCCATCATACTGTCCATTGCACTATTAATACTGCTTAATAATTCTAATTCCTCAGTTGCTTTACTTTCTACATATTCATCAATCTGCTCTTTTTTTGCAACAAAAGCCTCAATTGTAATCTCAGTACTTCCTAAATGTATTGCCCCTCTTTGGCCCTCTTCTTGAAAACTAATTTGCGGTATTGTTGTTGAAGAAAATTTAATCTTCAATACAGGAAAATAATTTTTAAATTCCTCTTTGTAAACCTCTTCCGTCGCAGGTTCAGTAACCCTATAATCTATTGTTGTATAAGCTATTAGTTCCAACTCAATCTTAGAAGTTTCAAAAGCCATTACAACTTCTGGTTCTTTAGTAGTGCCTTGGAGTTGTAATTTTCTAATATTTAATAAATAAGGTTTAATCCAGGAAATATATTCTTTCATTGTATGATAATGCTGCCTCATATATTTTAACAAGAAATTCTTCCTGTTTTTTAATTCAACTTCAGTTCTCTCTTTCCATTGATAATATTGAAATAATTTTCTTGCTAATACTTCCTTAACTTTTCTATTAATTCCTTCTAATTTTTTAATTGCATTATCAACATCAGTAGCATTTTTAGCTCTAATCTTAAAAAATAAATCAGGTAAAGTAACAAAACCAACCTCCCTTGCTAAACCATAAACAGAACCAGGATTTTTAGCACCCCCTTCAACTAAATCAACCCATATTCCCTTTAAAGCAATCTCTGCGCTTTCTTGATCCTCTTTTTCACCTTTCTTGCTTCTTTCATAATACCCCACCCTTTCATCAATAACCCTTAATTCTCTAATCATTTGAAATAAACCTTTAATCATTTCACTAATCCCTTTTAAATATTGAGAAGCTTTTTCTTGTTGTAGGCCCTTTCTCTGCTCCAAACTCCCCCAAAATGCACTGCTCTCAGAAGCTTTATACACATCCCCAATTTTATATATCTTATTAAAATTCAAACCAAATCTTGGAGTTCCAATACCCTTCAATAAACCTAAAATTGCAAAATAATAAGATTCAACACCCTTTTGTGGGTTTTCTATAACCAATCTGTACTTGTTTGTACCACCTTTTATTCCACTTAACCCTTCTTTTTCTAAAGGATTTTCTGCTTTCTCCTTCTTTTTTTCTGCCTTCTCTCCAAATAGCACACTACCTAAAGAAAAACCTTTACCCTCTTTTTTACCATCCACCATAATAAAAATTATATACTTAATCTATATTTAATCGTTTCTATGGTATCTTTAGAAGAAAAAATTTCATTTATGATGTCTAAATTCAGGGATTTAATAATAAAAGCTGCATTAATGTTGATTAAAAAGAAGCATGAAAAAGAATGTTCTTTTGGCAGCTCCATGGAATTAAGTGCTAAAATGATTGAAAAAGAACCTTCAAAATTAGAAACAACAAAATTTGAAGAACCGGAAATTTATTTTAAAAAAGAACCCTTCCAAATTAAAGATTTATACTCAAAAAAAATTGAAACAGCAGAAGTCCAAGTCTCTTGTTCTTGTGGACAAAATTTTACTCTAACAAATAAAGATAAAGAATTTAAGGAAGAATTAGATAAAGTTCAGCATATAGCACAACAACCAAGTTATGAAACTAGATTTAAAGCAGTTTCTAAGGAATATGCTAAAACTGAAAAATACAATAAACTTTAAAAACTATTCTTCAAAAGAAAATTTATGCTAGAATTAACATTAGTATTATTAAAGCCAGAAGCTCTAAAATGGGGTATAGCAGGAGAAGTTATAACAGATTTATCGTCTACAAAACTTAAACTAATCGGTGTAAAATTAGTTAAAGTATCTAAAGAATTAGCTGAAAAACACTACAAAGCTCATAAAGAAAAGGAATTTTTTGAAAGACTTGTAAAACATTTATCAGGACATTTTCACCAGGAAAATGTTATAGCTTTAGTTTATTCAGGAGAAAATGCAATAAAAAAAGTTAGAGATATTGTAGGTGCAACTAATCCAAAAGAAGCAGCTCCACATACAATAAGAGGCAAGCACGGAAAGATAAACCCAGAAACCAGTGTTTTTGAAAATATTGTTCATGCATCTGCTAAACCAGAAGAAGCAGAAGAAGAGATTAAATTATGGTTTAAACCTGAAGAATTAACAGAAAATATATTTAAAACAAAAAAAGTAAGTTTATGCCAGGATAAGGAAGTCTGGGCTTAGAATCTGTACCAAAATTAATTTAAACCTAAAATTCTTTAATTTAATTTAATGGGAAAGGAAAAACAACTAAAGCTTACTATATTTAAAGACGCACAGCTTACAGTAAAAGGAGTTTTCGATATTTTTAAGGTAAGAGAAGAAATTGCAAGAACTATTCAAGAAAGAAAATACTTTATGATTGAAAAAGGAAATTCTGTAAGAGTACTGCCGGAAGGGAAAGAATATGAAGCAGAATTTAATGCTTTTAAAAAGGTAGATAATTATGTAAAGTTTGTTTTAACTATAAAATTCTTAATTAGAAATTTTAATGAAGTAGAATACGAAGGAAAAGTTTTAGGTTCAGGCATTGCAACTATATCCTTTACATCAGAAATGGAAAAAGATTATAAAAGTAAATTCGGTCAGATTGGTTTTAAAAATTTTATAAGAGAGTTAATGGAAAAATATTTAATTAAAGATAAGCTGTTGGCTAGGGAAGGTCAGCTATACAAAGAAACAGTTGACATTATGAATGCAGCTAAAAATGTTTTGGAAATGCATATCTAAAGAGGCAAAATGAAAGCAAGAGATTATATTTTACCAGAAGGTTATAAAATAAAAGGTACAAATGTTGTTTTCAACCTAGAAGAAATCTATAAATTTTGCATGAGATGGTTTGAGCATAATGGTTGGACTTGGGCTGAACTTAGCTATAGGGATTCAACAAGATCAGATGGTGGCAAAACTATAGAGTATAATTGGGAAGCTAGAAAAGAATTTGATAAATACATATCCTTTGTTATTACAATGGATGTTTTAACTATAGCAAAAGAAATTGAAATAGAGGAAGGAGGAAGAAAATTAAAAAAGATGAAAGGTCTGATAGAATTTTCTTTTTCAGCCTACTTAGAAAAAAGTGAAGAAAAATTTGGCAAAGGCGAATCAGGAAAATTTTTAAGAAAGATGTACGAAAAGTATGTAATAAGAAAAAAAATAGAGGATGCAGAAGAAGTAATGTATAGAGAAATTATAGAATTAATAAACGAATTAAAAGCATTCTTGAGTTTGCATAGCGTAGAATGAAAAAACCTTTAATTATAGTTTTAATAGTGTTAATCTTAGATCAATTAACAAAATATCTTTTCACAGAAAAACATTTTACTTTAATCCCAAAAATTTTAGACATTAACTATACAACAAATACAGGTAGTTTCTTCGGAATTTTAAAAGGCTATAATTTGTTTTTAATTATTGTCTCAGTGTTTATTATTATAATGTGCTTAAAATGGGTATACCAAAAGACTTTTCATTATTTACCATTAAGTTTTATTATAGGTGGTGCATTGGGTAATTTGATTGACAGATTAGTATTTGGTTTTGTAAGGGATTTTATTGATTTTAAAGTATGGCCTGTTTTTAATATAGCTGATAGTTTTATAACAATTGCAATTCTTTTACTTATTTTAAAAGAAATTAAATCTTCAAGAAAAGGGTTTAAATAGATTTAGATAAGTTACCAAAAGATATTGCTCAAAGAATTATTCCCTGCAAAAGAAAACTGCAATTTTTAAATTGCAGATGAATTTTGCTTAATTTCTATTGTAAATATTACAAGTTTTTTGTAAAGTTTCCATCTTTTCCGTAAATCTTACAATCTTTCCGCAAATTTTCGTATAAACTATTTAGTGCAAAACAAAGTTTAAGTATTTAAAAGACTTATATATTAATATGCTATTAACT
>JACQNH010000086.1 GCA_016203175.1 Candidatus Woesearchaeota archaeon | reverse complement strand
TTTAAAACTTCAATATTCTTAATTTTAAAATAATTATTAATAATTTTAAAAAATAGATTTTCACTATTATCAATAAATTCTTTTTCTGGTTTTCTCTCAATTATGGTTTGCTTAGTTTCCAGTTTATGTTTTTCTAAAATGCTTTTTTGGAGTTTTAACGATTTCCCTAAAAGAACCAAGGCTTCTTCTTCATTAATTAAATACCATCTCCAATACAGTTCATTATTAATATCTAATGGTTTGGCAAAATCCCTTATGCTTCTTAAAGCAACTCTAATTCCTGGTTCACATTCGCTATCTTTCAAAACCTGTCTTGTTCTCAATAATTCATAGGCTTCTTTTTCTTTCCCAGGTAGATGATTATACAATATATTTAATTTGCTTTCTTGTCCAGCCACATAATAAACAGGACTCCCTCCAACTTTAGCATTACTTATAAAAATTAATTTACTATTCACTAATTCGCTCAAAACAGCACCGGCAAAAATAGTATCTTTATCTAATTTCCTAGATATTTGTACTGGCAAAACAGGCCCTTCACTTCTGACAATACTTAATATCCTTTCTTTAACTTGTGCTAGATCAACCATAAAAGAAATTGTATATTATAAACTATTTAAAGATTATTAAGGTTTAACCACACCATTTTTAGGATAGTTAATAAAATTAAAAAAATAAAAGAAATGATTTTATATACAGGGGGTTGGACTTCTAGTAATGACACCATCAGAAGTAATACAAGCATATGCCTTCCCAATGCCTTTAAGTCCATCAGCTCCGATATATCCATTACTCCAAATATACCAACCTGAACTCCCCATTATTATTGGACCATTTGTTGCCAAAAACTCTTTTGCCTCTATCTTATCTGAAGCTCTAATCTTACCAGCAACCATTCCAGTATTATCTGTGCTACCAACCAACAAAAAACCTTTTGTACCTAACCACCCATCACTATGAATATACCAACTTGGATTTGTCATCCTTATAGGACCACCAGTAGCTAAAAATTCTTTTGCATTTACAGAACCAGTAGATGTAACAGCCGTTGCCTCACATAGAGCATCTGCGTTACAAGAATTAGCTACTACATTATAACTCCCACTAAGTAATTTTCCTGTTAAAATCCCAGAATTTCCTAACAACAAAACTCCAACAACACCAATAACAAGAACAACTAAAACAGTATTCCAATTAACTTTATTTTCAACCATTAAATCTACCTCCTTTTAATTATGTAAAAATAAGAGAATTATGAACTATTAATATCTATCTTACAACTGGGGGGGGGGCGACTTTATACATTAATCAACGAGTTTATGGGTTGCTTCTAGTTAGTTTTATCAAGAATTTCAATATTGTTCTCTAATATCTATATTCCAGGCAAGTGTTACACGACAACCACGCGTAGGATATTTAAATAAAGAAAATAACCTCATTATGATATGAGAATTTGGCATATTTGGGATTTACCAGATACTATTTACATAAAATTTAAAGAGGATTACAACAAAAAACTATTCCATTTCTTGTTCGAGAAATTTGGAGGAATAAGACCAACAGGAAGAAAATTTGGTTTGACACAACAAGGGATTAAAAATTATTACAGACAATATTTTAAAAAGAACAAGCGGATATACGATCAGTATATTCCATTATACATTATCAAGAGGTTTAAACCCGAACTTAGCAATAAAATAATTAATGAACTAGAAGAAGGTATAGAATTTATTAGTGTACGCAGCGGTACTAGGATAAAAATCAAATTGTCACTAATGGAATCCCGGGAAATGTACCGAATTGTAGCCCATATGATAGGTGATGGATATGGTGGTATTAGAAAAGTACCGTATTATGCTAATACCTGCATTCAATTAAGACAACAGTTCAAAAAAGATTTAATCACTATTTTCGGTATAAAAATAAAAAAATATATCTATGAAACGACCCCAAATACAACACCAATAGTAAATTTTCCTAAAGCATTGAGTGATATTTTAAAACATATTTTCCAAATTGAATTTACTAGACCAAATAAATTACCAATCTTGCTTTTCGGAACATCAAAAGAGAATAAAATAGAATTTATTAAAGCATTATTCGATGACGAAGGGTTTGTATCAACAACAGTAGGAATCTCAATGAAAAGCAAAAATATTATCCAACAACTGAAAAGACTATTAGAAGAATTAAATATTGGAACTACAAATATATCAAAAAGCCAAAGAGATATTTTCACAGTAAATATACAAGAGAAAATGGTAGAAAAATTTCAGAAAATAATAAATTTTGATCATCCAATAAAGAATAAAAGATTATTAATAAGAATGAAAATCAAAAATAGAAATAGAACAACACGAACTAGACCATTAGAATATACTAGAAGAAGAATTTTAGAACTTTTAAAAGAAAAACCATCAACAACATTCGAATTGTGTGAAGTTTTACTATTAAGTATGGGTGGCCTTTACCACCATCTTAATTATTTGGAAGAAAATAAAGTTATAGAAAGAACAGGCTTTAAAAATAAAGCAATATGGCAACTTAAGGCTTGATCCACGAGACATTATAATAGGTTGAATCTCCTTCTGCATCAACTATCGCAAGCAACAAATTCTTCCTAGTGCTATGAGCAACTCTGTTTTTAGCACTAAACTCATACATACTCATAACTTCAGTTTCATGAACAGGATAAACAATCCACTTTGCATGATCATCTCCAGGCTTAATTCCTCTGTCATAGACCCTAAAATCAGCTCCAAATTTCAAGGCGGTTTTTACAATATAGCCCCTGTTCCTTAAATCCTTAAAAACACTATATCTAACCCCGAAATTAGGTTCAATTTTCCTAGCCTTCCTATTAAAACCGTCAATATTAATTTTTTTACCCTTGTCGTCAATAATACTTATCTTTTTTTTCTCTAACAAATACATAGCTTCAACTAAGGTATATATTATCTCTTCTTCTTTTATTTCTCCAAATCTGCTCTGGCTATAAACATCCTTAGCTTCTTTCGTTTTAGAAACTACATTTTCTCTTAAAAATGCTGCCTTAATCTTTTTTTCAGCCATACAATAACCTAAGCAC
>JACQNH010000084.1 GCA_016203175.1 Candidatus Woesearchaeota archaeon | reverse complement strand
ACGGCATATATCCGAAATCAGGGGATAAAACATATGGTGGATTTTCTCCAGTGAGATACGAATTAGACAGAAACCCCGCTTTTTTGCGGAGCAAAAAAGTTGTCCGAAGGACAACCATTTATGGCGGGGAGTAGGTCATTGTTTATCAAATGTCTTGGGTGAGAAGATTTTCATAAATATTGAAAATCTTACGCAATTCATCTCAGTCCTAAAGGAATGAGATTTCTTGCTTAAGTAAGTTTTAAAAACAACCAAATATAACTATTTCTATGGCTGGAAAAGATTTTAAAGTAACTCCTTGGGAAGTTAGTGGTGAAGTAGATTATGATAGAATAATTAAGGATTTTGGAATTCAAAAGATTGATGAAGTATTGTTAAACAGGATAAAAAAGTATACTAAAGATATTCATTATACGTTAAGGAGAAAGATATTTTTTGCACATAGAGATTTTAATTTATTATTAGATAAATATGAAAAAGGGGAGAAGTTTTTTTTATATACTGGAAGAGCGCCATCTGGAATGGTTCATTTAGGACATTTAGTTCCTTGGATGTTTACAAAATGGTTACAAGATAAATTTAATTGCGATTTATGGTTTCAGTTTCCAGATGAAGAAAAGTTTTTATTTAAGGAAAAACTGACTTTAGAGGATACTGAGAAATATCTAAAAGAAAATATGTTGGACGTAATTGCTTTAGGTTTTGATCCTAAAAAAACTAAATTTTTAATTGATACTTTGCATGCTAAATTATTATATAAACAAGCTGTGAGGGTTGCTAAAAAGATTACTTTTTCTACTGTAAAAGCTACTTTTGGTTTTGGTGGAGAAACTAATATAGGAGCAATTTTTTATACTGCAATGCAAGCTGTTCCTGCCTTTTTACCTTCTGTTTTAACTGGAAGAAATATTCCTTGTTTAGTTCCTTTAGGTTTTGATCAAGACCCTCATTTCAGAATATCACGTGACGTAATTGTAAAATTAGGCTATTATAATCCTGCCATAATACATTGTAGGTTTATGCCTTCATTACAAGGCCCTGGAAAAATGTCAGCTTCTATAGTTGAAAGTGGAATTTATACAACAGATGACCCTAAAACTGTTGAAATGAAGATTAAGAAACATGCATTTTCAGGCGGTCAACCAACAATTGAAGAACATAGAAAAAAGGGTGGAAATCCTGATATTGATAGTTGTTATCAAATTTTAAATTATTTAGAGCCTGATGATAAAAAAGTAACTAAAATTTACAATGATTATAAATCTGGGAAATTATTGACGGGTAAACTAAAGGAAATTACGATAGAGTTTATTAATAAATTTTTAAAAGAGCATCAGAAAAAAAGAGAACAAGCAAGGAAATTAGTTGATAAGTATATTTACAAAGATTAGGTTAGAATAATAATATTTGCTCGACCTTTTTTAATTCTTTTAAGTTTATTTAAAGATTCTAGTTCTGAAACCATTAAACTTACTTTTGCTTCTGACAACATTAATTGTTTTCTTAGATCTTTTTGATTCATTCTACCATTATTCTGCTTTAAAATTTCTAAAACTTGAGTTAGGTCTTCTTTAATTTCCTGAACTTCTTGAGGTTTAGTTTCTTTAATTTCTTTTGATTTAGATTTTTTAATAAATTTATAAGATAATAAACCTAAAAGAACTGCAATCATAAACACTATTAAATATGCAAAATCTAATTTTTTAGGTTTTGTTGTAAAATTTATATCTTCTAAATCGGGTAGGGGCACTTCTTCCTCTTCTAAAGAGTAAAATAATATTAGATCGTGAGAGAATTTCCCTTCTTGTTTTACAGTGAGATTTTCCTCTAAATAATACCTTTCTTCATTTTCGTATCTTGCTTTTAAAGTATATTCGCCTGGGTTAACAGTAAACGTATAAGATGGGTCTGTGACCACAATTTGCTCTGGTTGAGTATTAATCTCTACAATTACATTCTTTAATGGTGTTAAATTTGGAGAGTACGATTTGCCTGTTATTTCTGCTGCGGATACTTGTAATGATAAGTATAGTAGCACAATTATGACCAAAGTGACTGTTTTCATTTTCGTCGGAAGGAAACTCCCGCAGACTTTAGTCTGTAGAGGAATTCCGACCTCCTGTTTCTTTTTTCAGTAACATTTTTCACCTTTGAAATATTAGTAAGCGTGCGCAACGTATTTGGCGCACGCAAACTTT
>JACQNH010000083.1 GCA_016203175.1 Candidatus Woesearchaeota archaeon | reverse complement strand
TAATTCCAAATATTTTAGGTCAGTTCGCTAAACCCCTTTTGTTCTTAATTTGTCAAAGAATCTTTCGAGATAAAAATCCCCTTCTATATCGAATTTTAGGTTATATTAAGTCTTTAAATCAACATCTTATTTATCCTTAAATCTCTTTTTTGAAAACACAAAGGCATATTCTCTATTATCAAAATTATCTGCTCTGCCAACAATAACATATACTAACCTTTCCCCAACGTCATAAACCTCTGCATCTAATTCTAAATCTGAAAGCAAACTGATTGGAATATCCTCTTTATCACTGTATTTAATCTGTTTTATCAAACTATATATAGCGCTTAATTTTATATTAGTACTTGTTTTAAAATTTGTTAATCTTTGACCTTTTAAAGTATTAATCCCTAAAATCCCTTGTTCTGCTTCAAGTTCTGTACCTTTTTCTGTAAAATAAACTTTGATTGTAGAAGGTTCACTAATTGTTATAGGCTCTTTTAAGCTTCTTATACAGTTGTTTACATTATTCTTGATGAAACTTTCTATAATCTCTTTAGGATATACTAAATCTTTGGCAATTAGATAATCGCTTTTTACTGTAAAATAATATATCCCACACTTTAAAGTAGTTTTATAGCAATCATTAATTGCATCTTGTATTGCAGTCATTTTTTGCAAAGGTGTTTGTGAAGCTTTATATTGATTTAAAGCGTAGGTAAAAACAAAAAAGATGATAAGAACAATTATACCTAGTAAAGCAATTATTGTTGCATTACCTTTTTTTCTTCTTAAGAAGCCTAAGGGTATTAAAAAGAATAATGGTAGTAATGGAATGTAAGGGGAATATCTTTCCTTAACATCATCTTTAATATTCATTTTATGACATTCTAAAAACCCCTCAGGATGGGATTTTAGTCTAGCTTCAAGCAAAGTTTTTGAATCCTCTAATACAGAATAAAACTTTTGTGTTGATTTTAATGAAAATTGCTGTGTAATGTCTTTTAAAGTGTCGTCTCTTCTTTTGATAATTTCTGGATTGTAAAGATTTGTTTTAAATCCCTTTAAGACATTTGGGGTTTTTGTGTTTTCAAATTTCAAAAATCTTGAGGTTTTTGTGGAAATATTTGTAGGAAATTCATAGATCATTGAGCTGTCTGTATGGATTTTGAATAATTCTCCCTTTTCATTTGGGCCTAATTTTAATTCTATGCTTGCATTTAAGAATAAATTATTTTCATCTAGGTTTATTGCTACAAGATTATTTTTATGCTTGGATTCTATTATTTTTTTATATTGAGAATCTAAAGGTTTTATTTCTCTTACTTTCTTTCCTTTTTTAACAAAAGAACTGTCTGAAATTTCTGCTGAGATTCTTTCGTAATCTACAATTCCTTTCAAAATAATTTTATGATTGAATAGGTTTATGTATGCTTTATTATTTGATTGATCATTATTAAAATTTTCTAGATTATCCTTATCTTTTAAAGCTATAAATAAATTAAATTCTTCTATTGATGAAATTCTAAATGATCTTGCGAATGTTAAAGAATCTTCCTGTAGAATTTCTTCTGAAGGTGGGAATTCCTGTGTAAAATAACCATTCTTTAAAAATTGTATAAATTGAAAACCATCTTGAGATCTAAAAGTAACCTTAACAGAATTGTCTAAAAATTGTTTATAGCTTCCTGATTCAAATTCTGTTAAGATGTCTTTTCCTTCTAAAATATAAGTTCCATCGTCTTCTGAAACTGTTATAGAATCTTTGTTAATTTTGAATGTAGTTCTTCTTCCAAATTGCTTGTCGTTTGTTGTTCCATTTAAATTTTTTCCTGTTACTTCAAATTTCTTTTCTTCCTTGAAATCTTTTACAGTTATATTTAATTCAGCATTTGGTTGTGACTGAAAGGACATTGTTTCTTGTTGCGGTCTAAATGGAGAAGGAAATTCCTGTTCTTGATCTGATTTGAATATTGTTTCTATGGATTGAACTTCATTTTTAGAATTTAATTGTATCTTAGTTTTTCCCAGATTTTTTAACGGCATTTCAAATGGTTTTAGTAGTTTAATTTGTTCTGCAGAATCTACAATTATGAAGTTTTGAATTATATTATACTGAAGATTTGTAACCCCTGTTAGTTCTATGGAATCAGGTAATGTAAAAGTTCTAACTGTTGTTGCAATTAATAAGGCTTCATTTAGGATTTTTAGTAATGAAATCTCTTTTCCAGTAGCTCCTGTTTTAGTTGTAATTGAAGGGAGATTGGAGATTTCTCTGGAACCATCTGGAAATGTTTCATAAGTTGATTT
>JACQNH010000090.1 GCA_016203175.1 Candidatus Woesearchaeota archaeon | reverse complement strand
TTTGTAATTTTTAGCTTGAAATTTTGAAAAGAAAAAGCTTAAAAACAATTAGGTAAGGTTTTATTTTGTATTCATATGGCTGAAGAAGATAAGATAAAGGAATTGAAGGAATTGATGAAGGCTCAGGCTAGAATTAGAAATGTTTGCACTAGTGCCCATATACATCATGGAAAGTGTATTAGCGGCGATTCTAGAGTAATTTTGGCTAACGGGAGTATAAAAACCGCTAGGGAAATATTTGAAGATAGTTCTAATGATGGTTTATTGTATAAAGATAATGAAGATTATACTATCTTTATTCCTAAACAAGAGCTAACTGTTTTTTCATTAAATAAGGATATTGGAAAGTTAGAAAAAAGACAAGTAAAATATGTCTGGAGACTGAAAGGAGGTAATACTTTAAAAGTAAGGTTAAGAAACCGTTTTGAAATAAATACAACACCTGAGCATAAATATCTTATTTTTAATGATGGATTTAAATATATTGAAGCTAAGGATTTGAAGATTGGGGATAGGGTTGTTTGTGCTAGAAAACTAGATATTAATAGCGATTTTAATATAAAGGAAGAAATATTGAAAAAAATTTCTGAGAAGAATTTTTATGTTAAACTTAATAAAGAATTTTCACAATTATTGAATAAAAAAATTCTTGAATATGGTATTAAAAATATAAAAACGGATATTAAGAGTAAGTCTTTTTATCACGGTCTTTGGCAAAATAGATATAATTTAACTGATTTAATTAATGTATGTGGGATATTTAGTATAAATTTGGATAAAATTTATGATAAAATTGATTTAATTTACTATAGAAATGGTAAGCAAAGAGGCGGTAATTCTAATCCAATTAAACTTCCTGAAAATTTTGAAGAATTTTTTTATTTAGCAGGACTTTTTATTGGGGATGGTTCTGGGAAGAAGTTTATAGTTGGTAAAGAACAACTTGCCGAAAATGCTTTGAGGATATGTAAAGATTTAAATATTGAAGCTAGAAAAGTTAAAGGTAAAGATAGAACACCTGAGATACATACAAATTTAACTTTAATTCAAATATTTAATGCTTTATTTGATTATCCTCTAAAGCAAAAGTCGCATAATATTAAAATATCTAACTTTATCTGGAAGTGCGATAATAAATTGGTTTCTAATCTTTTAAGTGGTTATTTTGATACTGATGGTTGTGTGGAGAAATCAAGAAGTGCAGTAACAATAACTTCTGCGAGTGGAAGAATGATAGATGGTTTGCATTTATTGTTATTAAGAATTGGTTGTATTGCAATAAAGGAAATAGATAATACTTTGTCTTTATCTGGTTTATCAGCAATTAATTTCTATAAGGGGGTTGGTTTTAAGTTAAAAGAAAAGGCTGAAAAATTAAAAATATTGGTTGAGAAAATTTCTGGAAGTATTGTTTGTGATACTATAAAGTATAAAGATCAAGTTATGTTAATTAATAAAAATTTAGGCGATTTTAATGGTGAAGAGCTTGCTTATATAGAGGTTTCTAAAATTGAAGCTGGTTTTGAAGATGTGGTTTATGATTTTACTGTACCTGAGACGCATAATTTTATTGCTGAGGGAATGGTAGTGCATAACACAGCATTAACAGACAATTTATTAGCTGCTTCTGGTTATATGAGTGCTAGAGCTGCTGGAAGTTTAGAAGAAGGGATGGCAACTTGGCAGCATGCAGATGAGCAAGAGAGATTAATGACTGTTGATGCTGCAAATGTTTCTATGGTTCATTCTTTTGAAAGTCAAAGGTATTTAATTAATTTAATAGATACTCCGGGACATGTTGATTTTGGGGGCAATGTTACAAGGGCAATGAGGGCTATTGATGGAACTATTTGTTTAGTTTGTGGTGTAGAAGGAATAATGCCGCAGACCGAAACTGTTGTTAAGCAAGCTTTGAGGGAAAGAGTAAAACCAGTTTTGTTCATTAATAAGATTGATAGGTTGATTAATGAATTGAAATTAACACCTGAGCAAATGCAGCAAAGATTATTGAAATTGGTTTTAGAGTTTAATCAATTAATTGAAAGGGTTGTTGAGCCGGAATTTAAAGAAAAATGGAAGGTTGATATTAATAATGGAAGTGTTGCTTTTGGTTCTGCAAGAGAAAATTGGGCTTTATCTGTTCCTTTTATGAAGAGAAAGAATATTACTTTTAAGGATATTATTGATTTATATTCAACAGGAAAAAAACAAGAAGAGATTAAAGAGTGGACTTGGAAGAATGCTCCTTTGTATGAAGTTTTATTGGATATGGTAATTAAGCATTTACCTTCTCCTTTAGAGGCTCAAAAATATAGAATTCCTAAAATATGGACTGGAGATTTAGATTCTGAGTTAGGAAAGGATCTAGTAGGCTGTAATCCAAAAGGTAAAACTGCTTTTGTTATAACAAGAGTGGTAATAGATCAAAAATCTGGAAGAGAGTTAGCTGCTGGAAGATTATTTTCTGGTGTAATTTCAGAAGGAATGAATGTTTATTTGAATAGTGCTAAGATGTATCAGAGAGTAGCTCAAGTCTTTATGTATAAAGGGGTTAAACCTGAACAAGTTGGTGAAGTAGGTGCTGGAAATGTTTTAGCTTTAGGTGGGATATCTGGTTATGCAGGAGAAACCATAACTTTAGAGCCTGAACAACCTTTTGAGGAATTAAAACATATATTTGAACCTGTAATTACTAAAGCTATTGAACCTGCTAAGCCTCAAGATTTACCAAAGTTAGTTGAGGTTTTAAAAAAAGTTGGGAAGGAAGATCCATCTGTTAAAATTGAAATTAATGAAGAGACTGGTGAAAATTTAATCTCTGGTATGGGAGAATTGCATTTAGAGATTATTGAAAACAGAATTATAACTGAAAAGGGTTTACAAATTAAGACAAGTTCTCCAATGGTTGTTTATAGGGAAACAGTTACTAAAGTATCACCTGAGATTGAAGGAAAATCTCCAAATAAACATAATAAATTTTATTTTACTATTGAGCCTTTACCAGAAAATATTTATCAAGCTATTAAAGAAAGTAGGATTATAGAAACTAAGGCTGGTAAAAAAGAATATCCTGACTGGAAAAAATTAGTTGATTTAGGAATGGAGACTAAAGAAGCAAGAAAAGTGAAGAATGTTTATCATGGTAGTATGTTGTTGGATAATACAAGGGGGATAGTACATATTGGAGAGGTAATAGATTTAATTATTGAAGGCTTTGAGCAGGTCATGGATGCTGGTCCTTTAGCTAGGGAGCCTTGTACAAAATTATTAGTTAGAATACATGATTTAAAATTACATGAAGATGCTATCCATAGAGGTCCTTCTCAGGTATTGCCTGCTGTAAGGGATGCTTTAAGAGAGGCTATGGCGAAGGCTGGTGCTGTGATGTTTGAGCCTGTGCAGGTTTTAAAGATTGAATGTCCTGAGGCTTATTTAGGTGAAATATCAAGATTAATTCAAAATAAAAGGGGGCAGTTATTGAATGTTAATACTGAGGCGTGGGGTTTAATTATTGATGCTAAATTACCTGTTGCTGAAATGTTTGGATTAAGCTCTGATTTAAGAAGTGCAACTGAGGGAAGAGGAAATTTCTTTGTTGCTGATCAAGTGTTTGAGAAATTACCTGAAGCTTTGAAAGACAAAACTATAAATCAGATAAGAACTAGAAAGGGATTAGGTCCTGAGGCTTTTTCTATTGGTTAATTTTTTTAAAGTAGTT
>JACQNH010000009.1 GCA_016203175.1 Candidatus Woesearchaeota archaeon | reverse complement strand
TTCAGAAAAAGCTTCTTATAAAAATCTTTTTATTTCATCAGCAATCTGCTGGGCTTCATTTCCTTGATATTTGCCCTGTGGCCAATGTTTAAACCCATCGCTATGAAATCTTGGAATTATATGAAAATGTGCATGATCTACAAGCTGACCAGCGGCCCTTTTATTATTAAGCATCAAATTAAATCCGTCTGCCTTTGTGCCTTGCACAACAGCTCTTGCCACTTTCTGTATAAAATGCATTATTTTGCCCAGTTCCCTTTCATTCATATCCAAAAAAGTTTCGGAATGATTTTTTGGCATTACTAATGTATGTCCTTTGTTAACAGGTCCTATATCCAAAAAAGCAATAAATTCTTTATCTTCATAAACCTTATAGCTAGGAATTTCTTTTTTAACAATTTTACAAAATAAGCAATCAACCATATCTATCAACCCATTTCGGTAGTTCTCTAACAGATTTTATAATATTTTGTCTTTTTAATCCTGCCTGAACAAAATCCTTTTGCTTGTAATACCCCGTTAACACAGCAACAAAATTAAAACCAGCCTTATCTGCTGCTTTAAAATCAATTAGGGCATCACCAACATATAAAATTTCATTTCTTTTTACCCTTAAATTCTTTATAACCTTACTAAAAACTCTTGCATCTGGCTTATGGAACCTAGTATCATCAGCGCTTAACATAAACTTAAACATTTCTATATCTATTTTTGTATCCTTAAAATTCTTTATCATTAAAGGTCTTGGCTTTGCACTTATCACTCCAAGTTTGTATTTTCTTTTAAGTCTTATTAAAACTTTTTTTGCGCCATTTATTTCCTTGAATTTATACTTAAAAATTATCTTGAAATATTCTCTTCTAAATTTTTTATAGTACACATCACCCCAAAAATAACTTACAATAAATCTTAAGCTTCTACCCCATAATTTATTTATTTTATCACTTTCTGGAACCTTTAATTTTAATTTAGCAGCAGTCTTTTGAATACAAGGAGCTGCAGTTTTACTAAAGTCTATTAATGTATCATCAGAGTCAAATATTATGGCCTTTATCATTTCAAACCAGTGTCTACAACTACAACATTTTTATATTGCAATAAACCTTTCTTCATATCTTGTAGTGTAAATATTAAATTATTTTTAGTTTCTATATCTACAGCTATTCCTGTGTCTGGATTTAGCCCGGAAGGATAGTCTATAGCAATCTTAAATGCCTTTGAATTATTATATTTAATTATTGCACTTTTTGCGGGTTCTCTAATAAACCCCCTTACTTCATTGTCTAATATTGCATCTACAATTATGTCTGCATTATAAACTAAACTTGTGTCTTGTTTTAGATTTCCTAAAATTCTTAAATAATTTATCTTGAAATCTTCATCTAAATTTTCCTTTTTATTAAGAAATATTACATTTACATTGGCTTCTTCTCTAAAATATCTTGCTAATACAAATCCTAAATGACCTTTGTTTGTGTTTCCGCAAAGAACTACAATGTTTTTATTGCTTATATAGAAATTATTCTTTATTGCATCAAATAAATTCTTTCCAATAATTTCTTCTGCTTCTAACGGATTTTTCTTGCTTTTAAATTTAAGTTGCTTAAATTGTCTGACGGTTATCATGTTCCTTAATCTGGACCAGTTGGGATTTGAACCCAAAACATCCGCTATGCGAAAGCGGCATTCTACCAGGTTGAATTACTGGCCCACAATATATAGTGGACCGGACGGGATTTGAACCCATGTCTCTCCCATGCCATGGGAGAATTTTAACCGAGCTGAACTACCGGCCCATAAATATTTCTAGAATAAACACTAATTAAAAACATTTCGATTTAAAAATAAAAAGAGAAAGCTAGGCTATTTTCTCTATACCCATAGACTCGAAATTAAAATCAATCTTCCCCATCGGTAGCTTTCTCAACAAAATACTTGTAAGTCTTTCTACTTCTTCTAATTCTAAATTCATTCTAACCCCCTAAAAATTAAACTTAGATAAAATAAACGTTATTTAAATTATAGTAACCACTAATTCATTATAAATCATATCTCCTAGCCCAAGAATTCAAAATTTCTAGTCCAGGAAGTTTATAGCCAGCCATGTAATCAATTAAAGCCCCGCCTGCAAGACTTATATAGCTTATTTTATTCTTGCCTATATATCTTTCAACAGCGTCTAAACTATGCCCCCCACCTATAATAGAAAATGCATTACTC
>JACQNH010000087.1 GCA_016203175.1 Candidatus Woesearchaeota archaeon | reverse complement strand
ATCTTTCTACTTCATCTGTTATTCCATCTTTATCTGAGTCTAACATATGCTCTAGGTCAAAAAATTTAGAATCATCATGGGATAAAGGGTTGTTTAATGTGTAAGATTTATCCTTTGGAAATGTAATCTCCATTGCCCTTAGGTCATTGCCTTCAAACCAGAATGTAGAAGGGCCTATTTCATCTAAGTCTATTGTGATAGGATCTTTAAGATGAACTGAACCTGCATGTGAAAAAGTTAATACTCTATCTCTTAGTCTTGCATCCTTTAATTGCTCTGCATCTAGTTGATTTAAAGAATAGAAATCTGCGTAATCAAAGGTTGTATGACCTGTAGCTTTATCTATGTTAACTCCTTTAGCACCACTTATTGTATCTGTTTGTGTTTTTACTGAGAGAGCATCTGGTACAAACGTTGAAGATGAAGATTCTTGGATTTGTTGATCTGATATAACTGTTATATCTTGTTTTTTAATTTCTTTAATAGACTCTGGTCTAATTGCAGCATTTATAAATAAAGAAAATGCAATTATAATAACTATATAGAATAATCCTAATAACCTCTTTTTCATATTTAAATGCAATTCAAACTGATTTATATAACTATTTAATAATATTTACCTCATTACAATAGTAACATTTATAAATAAAGAATACAAAGAAATTTGTATGAAATTAATAAGTTTATTATTGACAGTAGGCTTAAGCTTTAATCCTTTAGTAATTGAAAATCTTTATTCACAAGATAAGATAGAAAAACCTTTAGACATTGAAGTAGAAGATAAAGAAGTAATTAAACCTTCATTAGAAGAAATTGCTGAATTACTTTCAAAAACACCACAAGAGATTTTACAACCTTCAGTAAATATTGGTTTAATTAAAAAATTTAAATATACACGACAAACTGCACCAGAAGATTTTTATAGATTTTTGAAGGGATTTGATAATAAAATTATTTTTGGGATTGTATATATTGATAGAGAAACTTTTAAGAGAAACCCAGATTTTCTCACTAGCGAAGGAACTCATGACCCTAAAGTAAGCTCTGCTTCTGCAATAGTATTTAGTTATATAAATAGAAATCTAGAAAATAACTCTAAAGTAGGATTCTTTTTTTTAGAGCTTAATAACTTTTACGGAGAAGAAAGTTGGAGAAAACTGTACAAAACATTTAATATTAAAAACTTGGATATCCCTTCATGGGCAGAATATAAAAAGGAAGGTGAAAATTATAAATTAATTGATTTTGGAAGTGCTGGAATTTTACCTGAAGATATAGGTAAGTATATTGAGCTTAATGTTAAAGAATATTCTAAAAAATAAATAGTTCTGTACTATCCTCTAAACCATCATTATCTGAGTCTTTTGAGAAAGGATTTAAGTTTCTTAATCTTTCTACTTCATCAGTTATTCCATCTTTATCAGAATCTAACATATGCTCTATGTCAAAAAATTTAGAATCATCATGGTTTTAATGCAATTTGAACTAACTTCTATAATTATCTGTTAATATTTACTTTGTGGTAATAGTAACATTTATATATTGGATTACTGATGAAATTGCATGAAATTAAGAAATTTATATTAGCTAGGGGATTGAAGAAGGAGGAGTAGATGGTCAACAAAGAATTAAAAAACATAAGCCCTACAGAAAAGTTTAAAAAAGCAAAGAGATACTATTTTGAAGTGATTAAAATGGAGTTATCGAGTTTAATATCTAAATATACAGAACTTCCAAAAAAAGATATAGCCTCGGCTATGAGTAAACCCCCTTCTCTTAATATGGGAGATGTGGCTTTTCCTTGCTTTAATCTTGCAAGAATACAAAAAAAATCTCCAAAAGTTATCGCAAAGGAAATGGCAGAATCACTTGAAAAGCTAGTTGAAAAACCAAAAATTATTGACAAGATAGAGGCTGTAGGAGGATATGTAAACTTTTATTTTAATAGAGAAATATTTTCTGAACAAATCTATAGGAGAATATTTGATAATGAATATACTTATGGGGTCAATGAATCAGGTGAAGGAAAAAAAGTTGTTATAGAAATGTCCTCACCAAATATTGCAAAATCTTTCGGGATAGGACACTTAAGATCGACTATAATAGGAGAGGCTTTATCTAGAATTTATGCTGCTAATGGTTACAAGACAATCAAAATAAATTATTTAGGAGATTGGGGTACTCAATTTGGAAAGTTAATTTATGGACTTAAGAAATGGGGAGACTTGTCTAAGTTAGAAGAAGATCCTATAAATTATCTTCAAGATCTTTATATAAAAACAAATCTTGAAATAAATGAGGATGTTGAATCCGCTTCAAAAAATTATTTTAGATTGATGGAGGAAGGCGATAAAGAGATATTAAGTATATGGAAAAAAATCAGAGAGTATAGCATAAAAGAGTTTAACAAAGTATATGACCTTTTAGGCATTTCCTTTGATTTAGTTAGTGGCGAATCAGAATATAGTAAAAGAGGACAAGAAATCGTTGAAGAATTACTAAAAAGAGGAATTGCAAAAGAGAGTAAAGGATCTATAATTATAGATTTAGAGAGTGAAGGTAAGTCTGTTGGAATTTTAAGAAAATCAGACGGAACTACGATTTATCTATCTAGAGACCTTGCTGCAGCTGTTGATAGAAAAAAAAGATATGGGTTTGATGAAATGATCTACGAGGTAGGTTCTGAACAAAAATTACATTTTCAGCAATTATTTAGTATATTGGACAAAATGGGTTATAAATGGAATCACCAACTTAGGCATATAGCACATGGATTATACCTTGGAAAAGATGGAAAAAAACTCTCAACAAGACAAGGAAGTAGTATTAAAATGGGTGAAATTTGGAAATATACTTTTGATAAAGTGACTAGTGAATTAAGAAAAAGACAAGAAACTCTCCTTAATGATGAAGATTTAGAGAAAGCAAAAAAGATTACTCGAGCAGCTATTGTATATGGAGATATAAGCAATTTTAGGGAAAATGATATAAAATATGATCTTGATACAATAGTTTCAATGGAAGGAGACACAGGACCATATCTTCTTTATAGTTATGCTAGATGCAAATCAATTCTTAGAAAGCTTAGTTATGAGAGGCCAAAAAATCCATTAATCATTAAACCAACAGATAAAGAATATAGATTAGTTTCAAAATTTTCTGAATTTCCTGAGATCGTTTTAAAATCTAGAATTAATGACGATCCTTCAACAATAGCCAAATACTCGATGGATCTTGCAAAAGAGTTTAATAGTTTTTATACCCAATGTAAGGTTAAGGGATCTAACAGAGAAGAGTATAGGGCACAACTAATTGATATGTATAGTTCTGTATTAAAAAATTCTCTAAATCTTATAGGAATCGAAACTGTTGAGAGGATGTAAAATGGATCTAAAATCAGAAATTCTTAAGATATTTAATAATAAAATTTATTTTTTATTCATTTGCGGAAGTTATTTACAAAATAAACAGGTAGAAAAAGGAGATATTGATATTTTTTGTTGTGTAGCTCCTTATAACAAAAAACAGGAGCAAATGTTTAGAAAATTGTATTTTTCTTTTCATAAGGAGAAAGGCGCGAAACCAGATATGTGTTTTCCTGGTGAACTAATGACTTTAAATGAACTGAAAGATAAGATAAATTTAGCAAAAGATCATCCAAAAATTAAAATAGAAAATAAAAAGATATATGATGGTTTAGTATGGGCAGGAATGATTGTAGATAATAAGGAAATAATCTTTGGAGAAATACCTAATAAAATTCTTTTTTTAGCATCTTATTGTATAAAAGAGTGGAATGAAAAATTGTTTAATGATAGTACAATTTCTACTAAAAGATTGTGTAAAGAAATTGTTTATGATGGGGAGGTCTTCTTGAAAGTAAAAACTATCCTAGACAAGATCATCAAAAACAAAGAAGCAATTACTAAGATATTACTCGAAATTGAATCTTATGAAACTGTTGAAGATGAAATTTTTAGATCGATAGACTGCTTAAAAAATATTAAGATAGAAAAAAAATACTTGGCTTCTTCAAAAGTGAAATATATCTCTGCCTTTTTTCCTGTTAACCTTCCATTATATTCCCTTATAATATTCGGATTCGTACCTTCTTTAATGGCGGAGAGAATTTTTATTAAGGCTCCAGAAGTTATAGCATCAACTATTAAGAAGATAAAAAATATCCTACTAGAATATAATAATTCAATCTATATTTCCCAGACAGATAGAAAAACCTTCATTAAAGATTTTATTAAACATTCCGAGATAATTCTATTTACTGGTAGATACCAAAATGTCAAACAACTTGAAAAGAGGTTTCCTAATAAATTAATTATTTATAATGGTGCAGGAATTAATCCAATTATTGTAAATAGAAATGCAGATATTAATCTTGCATGTGAAAAAGTGATCAAGATGAGGGTTTTTAACAGTGGACAGGATTGCGCAGGACCAGATGCAATTCTTCTCCATACAAAGATTTGTAAAAAGTTTGTAAATCTTTTGAAACAAAGGTTAAGAAAGATAAAAATTGGGAATTATAAGAATAAGAGAGTTCGTGTAGGTAAATTGCTAAAACCTCTTTATATGAACGAATTGGAAGAACTTTTTAGAAAAGAGGATATCATTTTTGGGGGGAAGATTAACAAAAATAAAAAGATAATTTATCCGACAGTAATAAGTAAACCATTAAACCAATATAAAAATTATAAAGAATTTTTTTCACCAATATTTTGGGTTTCTGAATTTCAAAATGAACAAGAACTTAGGAGTTATTTTGAAACTGAAGATTATATTGACTTTGCTATGTATGTTTCAATATTTGGAGACTTACCAAAATTTAAAATTCATAACAGCGTTATATTAAAAAATAAAATTGTGATGGATGTTGAAAGAGGAAATTTAAGTTATGGGGGTTATGGTAAAAAAGCACAATTTATAAGTTATAATGGTGTCAGAAAAATCAGACCAATACTAATAAGTAAGGAGATATTGCTATGGAAAAAAATATTGCATTAGTTACTTCAAGATATTGGGAAGGGGCATATATTTGTAAATTACTGATGGAGTCACGATTTAGTTTAGACGTTTTTATTCAAAAAACTTGGTGGAGGGAAGAGAATAATTTTTCATATACAAAACAATATCTTACAATAATGAAAGAACATCCCGATAGATATTTTGTTATTGAAGATTTAACAAATAATATCCAATATGTAGAAAATATTAATTCTGAATACGCAATAGACACTTTAACCAAAAAACATTATGATCTTATAGTTATTGTTGGTAGTAGAATCTTAAAAAAGGAATTTATAAATACTTTCAGAAATAGAATCGTTAATTATCACACTGGTTTATTACCTGAATATAGGGGACCATATTCTGAATTTTGGGCAATTTATAACAATGAGCCCAATATGGTTGGTACAACAATACATTTAATAGATGAAGGAATTGATACAGGAGATATTTTAAAAAGAAGAACTATACAAAAGTTATATCATAATCCTATCGACGCTCACGTAATTAATGCTATTCAAGGTGCTGAATTATTATTGGAATCTTTAAAAGGATATTTTTATAAAAATCTAAAACTAAAAAAACAAGATGAATCTAAGGCAAGGTATTATACCTTTCCAATGGAAGAGCAAATATCTTCACTTGAAAGAAGGATAGATGAAAAAATAAATTTACATTTTGCTGATTAAAATGAATCTAATTATAATAGCCCACCCAGATGATGAAGCCTTTTGGTTTAGTTCCATCTTATTGCGTAGCGATTGTGAAGTTATATTAGTTACTTGTGGCGATACAAAAAAAAGAAAAGAAGGAAGAAAAAAAGAATTTGAAAAATCCATGAAACTTTTTGGAGTAAAAAAATACACTATATTGTCGCATAAAGATAAACCCGGAAGGCTTGATATTAAAAACTTAGAAGAGGATTTAAGGAAATTTTCAAATAAAAATTATGATGAGATATATACGCACGGAATTTATGGGGATACTTATAATCATCCACATCATCAAGATGTTTGTTACACTGTCCATAAAGTTTTTCAAAATCGGAAGGTGTATTCTACATCATGGAACTTATTTCCTGATAAAGTAAACCTTTTGGAGAAAGAAGAATATATCTTAAAAAAATATGTTATTGGAACTATATACGAAATTGAATATGAAAAACTTCAAGATGCTTACGAGATAAGCTCTATTGAAAAGTTTATTCAGCTAGATTTTGAGGAAATTGATGTTTTTTATTGGTCTTGCGCAAATTTCGGAGACCATCATGATTATTTATCGAAATATAAAGATTTCTGGGGTTTTACTTCAAGTCCATATGAAATTGAAAGACATGATTTGATTATTAATCTAATAAAAAATATTCCTTGTAAAAAAATTTTAGAAATTGGGGCATGCGAAGGTGTTCTCAGCAAAAAACTTTCTGGGGTCTATAAAGTAAGTTGTATGGAAAAAAACCCAAAATACAAAAAAATTCTTAAACAAAAAGGGTTTTTAGTATTAGAAAATCCTAAATATTCTGATTACGACTTAGTAATATTCGCACAAGTCTTTGAATATATTAAAAATGAAGAAGAGTACTTGTCAAAAATAGATTCAAATTATATTCTAATAGATATTACTCCCTCTAAAAAAAGAAAACGTAGAATTAAGAAATTTCTCTCAGATAAGTATAAGTTAATCTGTGAGGATTATTTATCCCCAAGATGGGAACCAATGTATATTGGGGGTAAAAAAAAGAAACTTGAAATTTATAGGATGGGTTCAAATGCTATGCTCTTTGAAAAAAAATAGGCTTTTAATAGTATCTTATGATACCCCCCCCAATAGAATTTGGGGTGTTGCAGATAATATCTCAAGTTTATATAAACATCTTTCTAAAGAATATATTGTGGATATAGCCTCAAAAAACAAAGGTTTGAAATCTAAATTTGTAAATATTTCTACAGATAAATTTGTAGATGAATGCTTATTAATAAATAAATTTAGAAATAAGGAAGTTTATAAGGATTTCGAACTTTTAATAGCTTGGAATTTAAATTTAGTAAAGAGAATCAAAAAATTTTATTCTTCTAATAAAACAAAGCCCTCTATTATTCATTGCCATTCTTGGCTAGTAATGATTGCGAGCAAGAAAATAGCCGAATATTACAATGTTCCTTTAGTATACACAGCACATTTTCTAGAAAAACAATATTCCGGAATGAAAAAAATACCAACAATTGAAGATTTTAATGATATAACTTCTTTAGAAAACGATTTTTTTAGTCATTGTGATGCTATTATAACCTTTGGTAAAGTATATAAAAATTTTTTGGTTAAAAATTACGATAATGTAAAAAGTAAAAAGATCTTTATTATACCTCATGGGGTTGAAATAAGACAGAAATATTCTAAAAAAAAGAATATTGTCTTATTTGTTGGCAGATTGGTGAAAGAAAAAGGGGTATATGATTTTTTAAAGATAGCAAGAAGACTTAAATATTCTGGATATAAATTTGTTATTATAGGTACAGGACCTTTAGAAAAAAAATTAAAAGAAAACTATTATTCCTCCAAAAATTTGATATTTAAAGGACAACTTTCAAGAAATAAATTATATGAGGAATACTCAAAATCTAAAATTTATTGTTCTTTAAGTCATGTGGAAACTTTTGGATTGACTAAGTTAGAGGCTGCATTAACCAAAAATGTTATAATAACAACTAGGGGGAGTAGAATAGAAAAAGTGTTCCCAAAAAAGATTGTGTTTTCAGTTCCTGTTAAGAATATAGGGAGAGTTATTAAGATTTTATTGAAACTTATAGAATCAAATAGGTTAGTATTAGATAAATCTGAGAAAGTTTATAAATATGCTAAAGAAAATTATTCTGTAGAGAATATGATAACAAAAACAAGAGAACTTTATAAATGGTTATTAAAATTAAATAAAATTCATAAAAAAAATGCTCCAGACAGGATTTGAACCTGCGACCTTTAGCTTAGAAGGCTAATGCTCTATCCATGCTGAGCTACAGGAGCGTATAATTAGAAAAATCCCTATTTAAAATACTTTGTTATAAGGGACAAAGGGGGCTCATTTTTTTGGCAACCGAGCTTTTTAATTAGAAACAAAGAAGGAAAGGTTTTACCTGGCTTGAGAATCAAATATCAGAAAGAAAAATCCAGAAAATTTACTGATCTTGAAAAGTATAAAAAATCTAATTTAGTCCATTATATAAACAATTATTAAATAAAAAAACAAATTATGGTGTTTTAAAAAAATATATTATAAAACGAGATGATTTAAAAGACAAAGGTTCTACGTATGAAAGACATCCGTCCTCAGCAAAAGCATAAGGTTTTTAATTCTGTTGTTTTAATATTTAGAGGAAAATAAAAGATTGGATATAAGATAGGGTAATTTTTAAAAATTCATTTTCTTCCACTAAATCCAGAAGTATAGGGGGATAAATATTATAAATATAAAAAAGGGATTAGTTGAAATCGAGTTATGCTTATTTTCTTTTTCCAGCACTATACCATTTATAATTTTTATCAAATATAGCACTATAGGTAACAACTATAAAAACAATTGCGAGAAATAATGGGTGTATAAACATGTAATAAAGCAGGGATTTAACAGTATTACCATATTTGCTGATTTTTTCATTTATTAATTTATGAGCGTAAATAGCAATAACTATAGACATTAAGATTGATATTAGAACAATAGAAACATTAACAAATTTTAAATCCAAAAGATGATAGTTGAATTCAAAGTTTTTAATTATAGTTAATATATCAAAGTCTACCATACTTAAATGATTGAAAACTCTAAAAATACTTGATTTTATATCATTAGCTAGTGTGAGAAACATTATTATTGATAAGAACGGCAAAATTAAAATTGAAGGCATTCTCATAAAGCCAAAATCACCATAATTCTTGTTAAACATTAAATCTTTATGTTTTAAACAAGCTAAAAAACCGCCTTTATACCACCTTTTTCTTTGATAAAATAAACCTTTAATTGTTTTAGGGGGTAAAGTGTAAACCTCTGCATCATATGTTTGCAAGATTTTATAATTATTTTTTTGTATTCTTACAGCTAATTCCAAATCTTCTGTGATACAATTTTCATCAAAACCATTTAATTTTTTTAAAACCGAAGTCCTGTAAAGAGAAAAAGGTCCTGGTGTAACGTGAATGCAATTTGACCTTTCATTCAACATTCTAAAAAAGGTATTTATTGTATATTCAATTCTTTGTATTCTCTGCAAAACATTTTTAGGATCTTTAATTTTCATTGAGGGGAGAACTGCAGCAATCTCTTTATCACAAAAATAAGGCAATAGATTTTTCAAAGTATCTTTTATAACAAATGAATCTGCATCTAAGGTTGCTATAAATTCTGAGTCAATTTGTTTTAAAGCATTATTTAGAGCATTTGCTTTTCCACCATTTTTTTGATTTATCAAGATTAAATTTGAATTTTGCTTTATTAAATTTTCAACAATTTCTTTTGTATTATCTGTGCTACCATCGTTAATAACTATAATTTTTAGTTTATCTTTAGGGTAATCTAGATTTAAAACTGATTTAATGGTTTCTTTAATGGAATCTTCTTCATTATAAGCCGGGATTAAGACTGATATCGAAGGAAGAATTTTCCAATGTTTCTTATTAATTTCCTTTTTTTCTAATAAAGTTAATAACCAGAATACATTATAATATAAAGCTGCAAAATAGACTATTGCTAATACTACCTCCGAAAAGTATACGTTAATCATTTTTAAATGGGGTTATATTGGGATTATAAATATTTTTATGTTTTAGTTATATTTATATTTAAAGATAATTTAGTTAATATATGGAAATTTTATTTTTAGGAACCGGACCTGTTGGAGGAATAAAAGGTAAAGGGAGGTCTAAAAGGTTAGAATCTAGTATTTTAATTGATGGGGTTTTAGTGGATGTAACAAATCATTTCAAAAAACAAATTAAAGGCATTAATAATATCAAGGCAATTTTGATAACTCATGCCCATAAAGATGCTATTGGTGGAATGAACCAGTTAAGGGGATGGCAAAAGAAAGTATGTGCGGATAGAATAAGGTTGTATTCGTTAAAAGAGACAATTAAAAAAATAAAAAATGAGTTTAAATCTATTAATAATCTTGAATTTATAAATGTTAAACCATATAAAGATTTTAAAATTGATAATTTAAAGGTAATTGCATTTAAAATTAAGCATTCTATTCAAAAAGGATTTCCAACTTTAGGTTTTTATTTTCCAGATTTAAAATTAGTTTATGCCTCTGATGTTGGGGAGTTAAATAAAGATTTAGAAAAATATAGTAAAAAGAGTAAAATTTTAATTATTGATGGGGCAATGTGGGAAAAAAAATTAATAGCACATTTGGATATTAAAGAAGTATTGCCAAAAATTTGTAACTGGAATGTTAAGAAGATTATTTTTACTCAAATTGGGAAGACAGCACCGAAATATGAAAGTTTAAGAAAAGAAATTAAAAAAATTTGTTCTAAAGCTTTACCTGCTTATGATGGAATGAAATTAAGAATTTAAATTAGAAAATTTTATATAGTACTAATTATACCGTTTATATATGTTTAAAGTAAAAACCAAATTAAGGAAATGGGGGAACTCCTTGGGGATTGTAATCCCTTTAAGAGAAGCTCGAAAAGAAAGGTTAAGTGAGGGAGATACAATAATAGCTGTGTTAGGAAGAAAGAGCAATGTTTTAAGAGCTACATTTGGAACTTTTAGATTTAAAAAGCCTGTACAAAAATTGATAGATGAAATGGATAAAGCACTTTACAATGAATGAAGAAATTTTTTTATTCGATACTTATGCAATTATCGAGGTTATAAATGGCAATAAAAACTATATAAATTATCTTGATTCTAAAATTATAATAACTGATTTTATTTTTGCTGAGCTTTGCTATAATTTAATAAAAGAAAATGTCCCTAATTATGAGGATTATCTAAATAAATATTCACAATTTATTTTAAAAATAGATGCTGAGGTGATTAAAGAAGCAATGAAATTTAGACATAGAAATAAAAAAAATGACTTATCAATGACAGATTGCATTGGTTATATATTTGCTAAGAAATTGAATGTAAAATTCCTTACAGGGGATAAAGAATTTGAAAATTTAGAAAATGTAGAATTTGTTAAATAAAGTTATGAAACTATTCTCCAAATTTCAGCATTATTATTTTTATAAAATTTAACTATATCTGGATTATTTTTTATAATAAATTGCAAACCCTCTTCATCAGTTTTCCATAATTGTTTTTTTAAATCTGAATCAATAAAGATGTAATTTATTTTATATTTCTTTGATATCTCATTGAATTTACTAATGTCTCTTGTTTTAAATAATCTATCAATATCATTTAATCTTTCTTTTGCTTCTGGTGCTAAGAAAGTATTTGAATCCGCTATATTTTTTCTTTCTGCAAAATAGTTAATCCAATGACCGCGAGAAGGGTCTGATAATATGATTGAATTTTCCGGTGAATTAATTTTTAGATATGCTAAAGCACCTATGACTTCTTTATTGGGTAATTGAGTTGGATGATTAAAGACAAAGGTAAAACTGGATAAAAAAATACCAAACATTAATGCTGCAACTGTTACTGCTTTTAAACCATTTGAAGCCCATTTTTTGTAGTGCAGATTTAAAAGACCATTTGAAGCCAAGATAGATGCAAAAGGAGCTAATAAAATTAAGGCAAATTTAGAAAAGAAGGATAAAATAAAAAGTATTGTTACAAAAAGGTATAATGTTTTTGAGTGATGAACTTTTTTCCATAAAGGAATTAGGCCATAAACTGCGCTGATTAAAAGAAAAATTGATAAACCGGGTTGAAATCCAAAATCAGAGATAATCAAGGATAAAGGATTAATATTCTGGAGTATATTAAAATAAGTTGAGAATTTTAATAGGTAAATTAGATAGGCAAGGTAAAATATTAAAGTTAAATAGGGGGGCAACAATAAATAAAGAAACTTTTTGTTTTTGATTATAATTAGAATAGTTGTGAATAAAATTGTTATTAAGGCTGCTAAAGGATTTATAAAGGGGAATAGAAATAAAAAGAAGGAAAACAGTTTATAATAAGATTTTAAGAATAAATAAAATATTAAAGTAGTTAAGAATAAAGACATAAAATATTGCGATGTAGTTGAGATTAAGTAGATAAAAGCTGGAGAGAAAAGAAATATTAAAGTAGAAAGAAAAGTAATCTTATTGTTGACTTTCAGTTCTTTTAAAATTAAGATAAAAAGTATTAATGTTAATGTTGAGAATAGATATGAGAAGGCTTTTGCTATGATAAAAGGTTGTAATTTAGTTGCTAAAGAGATCAAAGCTATTAAAGTTTCTGTTAAAGAAAAAAAAGGATTAAGGCGAGATGAAAAACTTAAAGTATCTTTTATTATTAATGAAGGATTTTTTAAAAATTCATTTACTAGTTTTAAGGTTAGATAAGAATCTTCACCAGGTGGATAATTTATTGTTCTCAGAGAAAGTAAAAAAATTATAAAAATAAATATTAAAAATATGCATACTAACTGTTTACTGCTTAGATTAACATTCTGTGGAATAAATTTCTGCTTCTTCATTTTTAAATACCTGTTTTATACATTTATCTATAAAAGACAATTTATCAACCTTATAAAATTTCTTTACGTGTTTTGATAATAAAATATAGTCAATACCATACTTGGAGATTATCTGTTTTGCAACTGAAGAAAATTCTGTTGTAAATAAAGTTTTTAAGTCTTCAAATCTTTCTGTTGTATCTGGGGCTCCTAAATAATATGTATCAGCTATGTTTCTTCTTTTTGCAAAATTAATTAAATGACCTTCTATTGGAGAAGATGCAATTGTTGATAGCTTTGAGGTTTTTGTTTCTAAAAATTTTATTGCTTCTATTTCCTTAGTCATTACTACATCTAAGTTTAACGCTTGCGTGATTGATGGAATAATTGAGGTTAGAATTGCAAATATAATAATTAAGAATAAAAATAAGGGTTTTAATTTATATAATTTAGTTTTAGAAATATATGAAAAAAATATTTTAATTCCTAATGATGAAAGTATAGTTAGGGATAAACCTAAAATCAAGATGCCAGTATTAAATTCTATTAATTTAAAAGCTAAAAGTAAGAATAAAGTAAGGATTAGAGATGAAATTAAAAATATAGATGCTTTTTTTAATTTAAATAAACCATAAGAAATACCTATTAGACCAAAAATTAATGTTATTAGACCAATTCCAGAAACAATTTCAAAAGGGTTTATTGCTTTAAAAAAATTTTGTTTGATTTGATCAGGAATGTTTTGGAAGATTGTACTAAAACCCATTTCTAAAAGATTGCTTTTGAATATTAAAATAGATGCTAATAACGAAAGAATAATAAAAAATACTATTGCTTCTTTTCTATTTTCATTTATTTTTATGTTTACAATTTTAAGAAGTATGGGATAAAGCATAAAGGAAATTGTTAAAAGCAAGAATGAAGGATGGGTCAAAAATAAAAATATAGATGATAAAATT
>JACQNH010000082.1 GCA_016203175.1 Candidatus Woesearchaeota archaeon | reverse complement strand
TCCTAATAGCAAACCATCTCATCTTTATCACGTCTCTTTCCATGTTCTCATTCCTCCTTTGTGGAGGACTTTAGTTGCTAAACAACTAATTAAGTGCATCTAATCAGGGTTAGAACAAATCAAAGTTAGAACACCTAAAACCATTTCCCTAACCCAACCTGTTTATCAGCCTCTTTTCCAAAAACGCTTTCTATCCTCATCTTTGTTAATTCAATAGTTTGTTTTAAATAATCAGATAATTTATATTTTTCAATTAAACTTAAACTTGGTTCTAAATATTTAACAACACTTCCTTCAGCAACTGTAAACAACAATTTACCATTACATTTACTGCATTTTCCTTGCAACGGTGGTCTTCTAAACTTCTCATTACAATCCACACACCTAAATTGCTGAGTACTAAACTTTCTTAAATTACCCTTTATGTCTCTTATAAAATGCCTCTCCAACACCAATCTTGCCACATCATTCTCATCAACGCTTCTAATTTTTTTAGCCAAATCCATCTGACCATAAACTTTTTCTTCCATTGTAGGTAATAATTTATAAGTACTGCATAAATTTCCTGAATTAATATTATTTGTATCATGAGTAAAACCATAACCTTCATATTGTTTTTCAGTTCCTAAAAAAAAGCCAACCTTGTCAATTTTTATATCCCAAGGAAATTTAAAATTTTGAGCAGCTTCATAAAATTCCAAAGGATATCTAAAAGCAACATCCATATCAAACACCATATCATCAACTTCATTAGGAATTATTCTTGTACTTAAAACTAAAGGTTCATCCTGCTTTCCACCCCTATGTTCAGGTAAAAAAGAATTTGAAAAATTTAACAAACCATCCATTAACAACAAAACGCACGACTCATCGCCGTCACACCTCATATTTATAATTTGTTCCCCTAATAAAATGTTTCTGTCTAACAAATTTTTACAATCAACATCCAAACAATAAGAATGATTGGTATCTTTAATGAACTCTACTTTTTTAACATAATCTATAAGAATATCTCCTTTCTTTCTTAACTCCCTATTTAGTTTGAGCCTTCTATATGAAAACCTATTTTTTATACACCCTAATCTCAATAATTTATGATTATCTCTCAGATTAATATTGTTCTTAAAGAATAAACTATCTTGACCAGAGTAAACAAGATGGTGTAATCTATGAAATTTTGGCTCCTTTCCTAATTCCTTATACCCTAGTAAAACAGATCTTCTGGAGGGTCTAGGTTTTGTAGTTGAAAATCTGCCCACCAACCCATATTTTGAAAGTAATAATGCCAAATCGTCCAATAGGGACCTGCAAACAGAGTAAAAAACAATACAATTTCTCGAATCAACAACAGAACCATTCCCGTCCAAATAAGCCTCAACAAATTCACAAACCAGCTCGGTAGGTAGTTTATAAATAAAATTAGGTAATCTCTTACTGTAGGCGTTTTTACCTAGCCCCAAACAATAAACAAAAAGATGGTAGATTGGTTTATGACAAATAGTTATTTTAGAATTTTCCTCACCCAAATTAACCTTACATCCAAAAGTCTTTTCAATTATTTTTACAATGTCCAACTGCATAGCATTATTACAAATTCTAAAAGCAACTTGATTCACGGTTTTACTTTCCCTCGAATAACCTTCAGCTATGTAATAACCTATTATTCTCATTAGCTCTTTAGTAATTTTAATTTTAATAGGAAACTTATAGTCACTAAACATATTAGATATAAAAGCCTTTGTTGGTATCTTATTTAACAATAATAAGCCATTCTTTAGAAGTTCATAGATGTTGGTTAATGGAACAGAAGTGCACCACCTCTTGGCGTTTCCCTTTTTTCCCCAGATTTTACGTATAAACACTCTGTTTTCCGACCAAATTTTCTCAAAAAAAGATTCACAGCCTTTTAACATTAGTCCACTTAATTCCTCTTTTGGAACCTTTTCTAAAAACAAATTTAAAAGGTCTAATTCAGCTTGTGTTTCAACATCAAAATCAAATTTACTTAAAATAGGCAACTTATTCCCGACAGCTATTTCAGATGCCCTTTTCCAGCTAAAATTATCATCCTCATCCAAATACAAAAATTTATGATTTAAGGTCATAACCAACTCTTTATTCGTTTCAGTTGTGATTTTAATCCATTTTTTTTCCAATGGCCCCTTAATAAAATATTTTACTCTCTTTCTTACAAATCTCTTTGTTATTGAGTCAGCACCAAAAACATATAGACTATTTTTGCATTCGACTTTTTTAGTGCCGTAGTTATCAAGGTTTTTTGTTTTCGACCCTTCTTTAAGAAGTTTTTCAACATATCCCCCTATTGTATTGTAAATTATTTCTTTTTTATCAGCATCGAATAGAACAAATTTGGTATTTGGATGTAAACAATCCCTCCTCATTATGCTATGGAAAAGAGGATGAGCAACTAAACCTTGACAATCACTAAAACCCAAAATTCTTCCAATAACACCAGCAGAAGTATGTGGACTTAAACCAATCACAAGCTGGCCAATTAAATCATCTTTATTTTTAAAGTTATAAAAAGGTTCCTCTTTATACAAAAACCTAAACAAATCATCTATAAAATTTCCAACTCTTAATAAAATTTCATCACCCCCCACATCCTTGCTACCAATACATCTAGGTAAAATTATATCTTGAGGCTTAATTTCAATTGTCTGCTCCTTACTTAAAATCACCTGGCCATAAATATCCCTTTCATACCCCAATTGTTTTAATTTTTCTAAACTAATCCCAATTTCTTTAGGTTTAAAATGAGTAATTACTAATTCAGTCATATCAAACCTAGTGGTCCCATCTCTATTAACATAAATACCATTTTTAGCCCTTAAAACCCCCTTCATTAAGTGTTCAACCATGTGATCCTTATTACTTGTTCCCCTTACACCCTTAACAATAGGAATACTTTCAGAAAACACACATTTTTTTATAACATTCTCCCACAAAGATTTAATATTAACACTTTTCAGTCTACCACCCTTACAATCACCATGCCTTACACATTTACTTGATTCCATAATTGTTTTACATTCACTACAATAAAACCGTTTTTCAGTTTCATTATCACATTTTTCACATCTTCCATAAATAGTCTCAATATTACAAGCCCTACAAAAAAATATTGGAAATTCTGAAGTAATTCTACCTTTCTCAACAGCACTTTGAAAACTTCTTAATCTTCCACCTTCATTGCCCACAGAGAAAATAATATGCGGGGAAGTATCTAATTTTCTCATCTTACCCTTCTCAGGCCTTCCCATCCTAGCACCTATAAAAGTTCCAGATTTATCCCTAATTTCAACCTCAGAAACAGAATTAATAATCTCTAACATCTTTTCCTTTTTAACACAGCACTCTTTCAAAGCATCTTCATCCAAATCTTGACTATAAAACCCTAAACTTATTGCAAAAGCTTTAGCAAAATCATTTTCAATTACAACATACTCATTTCCAACTGCTAAATGTGGTACCCCTAATAATTCTAAAATTCTTTTTTTATTTCTATCCTCTGTTTTAATAAATGAAAGGATTATTTTATTTTGTTCAATATTAGCCTGAACTAACCAATCAATTAAAGATAAAAACATTTCTTTTGTTAAAATATTCCAATGATATGTAAACCTTGGATGCAAAGGTATTTTTAATCTTTTACTAATTTCTAAGGCTTGTTCAAAATCAATGTAATATTTTGTAGGGTTTCTAAAAAAACCTTCATCAAAACCAAAATCACTAATTTTAAGATTATTTTCTTTAATGCTTTTCTCAATCTCTAAACTATACCACTCTTCATTATACCCACAAGGAACTAAAATATGCGCCCTATTTAAAAAATCTCCATAATTAATTAAAATATCGCCTAAATATAAAATTTCTTCAACATCATTCACAAACTTCTTAGCTATTTCTATATTATCAACAAATAAAACATTTCCGTTTTTTAATTTCACAATGGGCCCTTCAATACTATCACAAGTAGCAATTGATGTAGCCTTTCCCGGCCTCTCAACCTTCAATTGACACCCAATACCAATAAAATTCTTTAAAATTATCATAGTTGCAGGATGTATTGCAGTACTGCTAAAACCAGAATTCCTACATCTCCCATATCTTAATCTAAAACCACCATGTCTTAAAGGATGCCCTAAAACAGGTCTTCCAGCAACTAAATCTTTAATATAATTATAATCAGGTTTTATTAATTCTTTGCTTTTAGCTTGATCCTTAGCCCTTATTTTTTTCTGCAAATCTAAAAATTCACTTAAAAAATTCCAATGCTCTAAACCAAAATCCTTTTCCCATTGTGATAATTTTTTCCATACTTTAGAAGCCTTTTGGGCTAAACCCTCACATAAAACTAAACAAGGACCGTTTCTTAAATTATTAGTTTTAATTCTAGATAAATCTTTATAATTACTAACCTCAAACTTTTCACTTGGATCTCCATCAACTTGTACAGGTAAATGTTTTAACAAAAATAAAAATTCTTCTTCACTTGGATAATATTGTAAATTAGTAACTCTTTCATGATAATCGTTTATTTCAGTATACGCTCTTTTTAATTCCTCTTCACTAATATCATATTCCTTATAACCACCTCTTTTTCTTACATAATCTGCAATAATTAAACTAACAGAAGCAGCAGTTCCACCAGCACTTCTTATTGGTCCAGAATAATAAACACAAAAATACTCCCCACCATCTCTTCTTCTTTTTAATTCTAACCTGGTAAAACCCTCTAAAGGACTAGAAACAACACCATTTGTAATATAAGCAACTCCAATTCTAATCCCAAGTTCCATTGCTTCTAATTTATTTTTAAATTTACAAAATTTTTCCTCAGCAATTTCACCAGCAATTGTTAAAGCAACTCTCCAATCTTGGCTTCCAAATTGTTTTTCTAATTCATAAATCCTATCAACAATTTTAGTTTCTTTTAGCTCAGGTTTTAAAACAGAAATTAAACCAACAACCCTTTCAGCCATATTCTTAGCTAACACAATGTCTACTTGTTTAATTGGATCGTAACCCTTAGACCTAGCCTTTTCAGCAACTAAAAAAGACCGTTTTAATTCCCTATCTAAAGATTCAAAATATTTTTCCATCCCTAAACTCATTAAAGCCATTATACAAAAAATAATTTTAAACTTATAAAGAAATAGTTACTAGAAAATATAATTCAAAAAATTAAGAAAGTTTACAACAAGCTGCATAAGCCGTACTCTTCCCAGTTCCAACACAACCCCAACCATTACCACTCATATAAGAAGCAATAACATTCCCACCTATAACAGAGCATCCGCCACCAGTTACTTTATAATCAGACGGACAAGCCACTATAGACCAAACATTTGCTGATCTTTGGGGACCACCACGCTGATAACAATCCAACTCATCAGTTTTTGTTATTTCATTTGCAATTGACTTAAGAATATTCCCAACATCAGTTCTAACTCTTCCAATCTCAGTTTTATAAGTAATTAATCCCGTGTCTAAATCTTTCTTCATACTACTAACCTCTCCATCAATCCTTTCAATTTTCAATTTTAAATCTCTTACAGCACCCATATCTTTAGATTCTAAATCTTTCTTCATACTACTAACCTCTCCATCAATCCTTTCAATTTTCAATTTTAAATCTCTTAAAGTATTCATACTCTCAGCTAAATCCTTTAAATCCGCTTCACTTAGCATACCACCTTTAAGGTTATTAAGAACCCCATCAATCCTTCCAATTTGCCATCTTAAATTATTTAATTGTAAATATAAATCACTTATATTTAACTTTGAATATAAATCACTTATATCCTGCTCACTTATTACAAAACCCGTAGTCTTATTCGTATTATTTAAAGAAAAAATTACAGCAATAACAACAAAACTAAAAAAAACTAAATAAAAAACACCTCTACCTTCTTTTTTACCACTCATAAAATATTCCTAATAAAAAAGTATATATATATTTATCAACTAAAAGATATATATTAAAAAAGATATTTTAAAGAATATATATCAAAATTCATATTTCTTTTTCCGAAGCTTTTCTTTTCTAAAGTTCAATCACAAAATTTCATTACTTTAACCTCTCTTGTCCTTAAATTAATCAAGGGCACTCTTCCAGGTTCAGGATGATGACCCACCTTCTCTTGAAAAATTGTTTTACCCTGCCAACAACTGCTGCATAAAGTAGTAATATTCCTATAATTCCCAACACTCATCTTATGTAAATGTCCTGAAACAAAAAAATCTGGTATTTCTTTAATAATAAGAGAATCTTCTTTAATATCTGGTATATATAAAGTACTAGAATGCGAAGGTGCTAAATGTCTTTTCTGTAATAAAAATTTCATAACTAAATCAGCTCTATCATAACCTCCATTTAATCTTATACTTTCCACATTAGCAATATAATAATCATAACTATAACCATGATACATTAAAACATTAAAGCCGGGAAATCCATTTTTTTTGTGAATGTTAATATAACTGGGATTTGTAACGATTTGTAAATTTTTAATCTCATATAAATCTTTAGCATATACACTGTCTAATTTTGGCTGTGGCTCACTCAATCTTAAAGCATCATGATTTCCACCACAAGCAATCATTTTAATATCCTTCCTAATCTCACCTAAATACTTCGCACATTCTTCATATTGTTTATTTACATCTTTAATTTCTAACTCATAATCTTGCTCAGGATAAATCCCAACACCATCAATCAAATCCCCAACAATAAATAAATATTTAATTTTAGAAGCTAATTCAGTACTCTCCTTATCTCCTAAATCTCCATTAATCCATCTTATAAATTTTTTAAAAGGTTCAGGTAAAAACATCTTGCTTCCAACATGAAGATCAGAAATAAAAGCTGCATACACATCATCCTCACACTTCTTAAATTCATTGCTTATAGGAATATCAGGAAAAAATATCTCATTACAAAAAACAAAATTTCCACTACAACCTCCTTTAATGCCTATAACTTCATCCACAACAATATCTTTAGCTTTTTGAAAAAGTTCAATTTTATTTTTACTAATAATAATCATCACAATACCAGTTAAATCTTCAACCTCAACTAAAATATTACCATTCTTACTAACCCTTTTATTTATAACAATCCCAACAAAACTAACCTCATTATCTTGTTTTCCTAAAAACCTTCTAATACTAATAGAATTCTGCAATTCACTTCTTCCTCTTAAAATCTCACTCAAAGAATTATATCTATTCCTAAAATAAGCCACAAAATCCTCAACAGATCTTTTCTTCATAAAACTTTCATAATTTTTTAAAATATCAACAGGATAATCTTCTATTATATCTATTTTTTCAAGTATTTGATCAACCAATTCCTGGCTAATAAAAGTAGTATTTTTAGGTAATTTGTCAAAAACCTTTTCAACTAACTCTAAATTTTTAATTAGTTTAGGATCTATTAAATACCCTTTAGATAAAATCTCTTTTATATCCATTTTTCTTTTTCCGAGGTTTTTCTTTTCTAAAAAAAAGCTCATAGATTTAACCCTTCTTTTAAGCAATCATGAATTTTTGGTATAGTTGAATTAGGAACAACAAGACCTATTTCTCTAGTTCTTCCGCCTCTTCCTTTACTTATCACCTTAGCATTTATTATTCCTAACATATCAAATTCAGCTATTATATCGCTTAATCTTCTCTGAGTTAAAGGTTTTACAAAACATTTCTTACAAGTTTCCTTATAAAAGTCATAAATCTCGCCTGTTCTAATCTTTCCAGATTTATTTTTAGTAGACTCTAAAATTGAATATAGTGTAATTTTAAATTGTTTAGGTTGTGTTCTTATAATATCTAAAACTCTATCCCTTTCAATCTTAGCTTGTGCCATATCAATATGTTTTATTGTTATCTTAAGATTATTTTTTCTCTCGGCAATTTCACCAGCAACCCTTAATAGTTCTAAAGCCCTTCTTGCATCACCATGCTCTCTAGCAGCATGAGCAGCACATTTTTCAATTACTCCCTCTTCAATTACTCCCTCTTTAAACGCTAATTTTGCTCTTTCATTTAAAATTTGTTGTAATTGTAAAGCATCATAAGGTGGAAAAACAAATTCCTCTTCACTTAAACTACTTTTAACCCTCGGATCTAAATTATCTGTAAACATTAAATCATTACTTATCCCTATAAAAGAAATTTGACTCTCTTTTAATTCTAAATTCAATCTTGTTAAGTTATATAGTATTTCATCCCCTGTTTTATTTACAAGTTGATCTATTTCATCCAAAACTATTATTAATAAAATTTTATCCTTCTCCAATGCTTTAACAAATATTTTATAAATCTCATCTGTTGGTAAACCAGTACTAGGAACATCTACTCCAAAATCTCTACATAATTGAGATATTAACCTATATTCTGTATCAGCCACTCTTTTTAATTTACAATTTAAATAAAATATTTTAATTGGTATTTTATTTTTCTCAGCAATCTCAGAAATTTTATTTGTTGTATAAGTTGCAACTAAACTTTTACCGCTTCCAGTTTTACCAAAGAGAAAAATATTAGAAGGTTTTTCCATTCTTAAAACAGGAGCTAAAACCTCGGCAATTTGAGTAATTTGTTGTTCCCTATGTAAAATATTTTCAGGTGTATAATTACCCTGTAAAACTTTTTTATTTATAAAAAAAGGCTCTTTTGTTAAAAAATTTTCAAAAAAATTAGTTAATTTATTTTCCATAAGATATATTATAATAAGTAACTTCTATTT
>JACQNH010000078.1 GCA_016203175.1 Candidatus Woesearchaeota archaeon | reverse complement strand
TAGAAAGAACTGTATTAAAATTTTAACACAGCCACACTTAACTTCTATAGTCTATAATAACAGAAAAGTTTATATAGTTATTTTTTATAACATATGTAATATGATTAAACCGATCGTTCATAAAAAATACCTTAAGTTATACGAAGGGACTGCTAAAAATAAAGTCCTTGAAGTTTTATTTAGATATCCAGAAAAAGAATTCAGTTTAAGCGATCTTGCAAAAGAAGCTAGCGTCGCAAAGGCGAACATTGGGGTTATCCTAGAAGAGCTTCAAAAAGCTGGACTAATTCACATTGAAAAATTAACTAAAATATGGAGGATAAAAGCAAATCAAACAAATTGGTCTTATATCAGAAGTAAGATAGTTCATAATTTAAATTTTATTTATAAAAGCGGTTTAATTGAGTTTCTTATAGATTTTTTTAAGAACCCAAAAGCAATAATCTTATTTGGAAGTTTTAGGAAAGGTGAAGACTTGTCTAACTCAGATATAGACATAGCAATAGAATCTGAGGATATTAAAGAATATCAAATTATTAGCTTAAAGGAATTAACAGAGTTTGAAAAATTAATTGGAAGAAAAATACAGATACATCTATTTAATAGAAAAAATTTAGATCTCAATGTATTCAACAATATAGCAAATGGTATTATCTTATGGGGATTTTTGGAGGTTAAAAAATGAAAGAAGAATTAACTGAATTATGGCTTAAAACAAGAGCAATTAGAAACAGACAAAAAGATATAGAAAAAATAAAGTCCATGATAAATTCTACAGAAATTAATGTTCAAGTTGCAAAAGAGATCAAAATTAATGAAAATACAGCCACCTTGATTTTTAGAGAAATCTATGAATCAATAAGGCAACTCGGTGATGCAAAATGGGGGCTGTTAGGATACGAACCATTAAATCATGAAGTAAGTATGGAAATTTTAAAAGACTTGGATATTAAAGATAGGATGAAATTAAATTTTCTTGAAAGATTTAAAAAAACAAGACACGATATAAATTATAGGGGTTTTAGGGCTACAATACCTCAGACAGAGGAAATTTTAGATTTCTGGAACAAATGTGGAGAAGATATATTAAAGATTCTAAAAAGAGAAGTTAGCTAACCTATACATAGCTAACACAATATAAAGCTTTTTAAATAAGTTTTCTATTGATAAACTATGGACCTAAAGGAAATAATTCTTAAGAAAGTAAAGAAATCTATAGGAACCATGTTGGCAAGTGAAAAAGTTTTGGCAAAAGATTGGAATAGCAAAGAGGATGAAGAAGCATGGAAAAATTTGTAAACCACTTTAAATTATATTAACCTTTTAAAAAAAGTTAAACAATAAAAACCATTAAAAATACTTCTTTCATCTAAATTTCAAAATGAGGTGTAATTTATTTAATTCCAAAAAAGGAGATATTTCCCAGCCATTTATATTTATTTTCGCAATAGTAGCAGGCGCTTTAATCTTAACATTCTTATTATGGTTTGCAAGAGGTCATGTTAGAATAGAATCTTTAAAAAGTTCTCAGGAAGCAGCTTTTTACTTTGATGAAACCTTAACACTATTATCCGCAGGGGAAGATGTCTATAAATCAATTGATAATCCATTAAAAAGAGAATACGAAATATCTTGCGGAACCTTAAAAGTAGAAGAAGGTAAACCAGCGAAATTAAACTCAATTGTCTTCTCACCTAAACAACTATCAGCAAATAAACTATCTATATACTCAAAATCTATTTTATTTCCATTTAAGATTGCCAATATATACATTATCTCAGATCCTTCAAAAAGATACTTATTTGTTTACGATGAAAGAACAAAAGACCTAGTAGAATCATTTAAAAAAGATATTAGGGTAAAACTTCCAGAAGTATTTAACTTTCAATTAATCTCTAAACAAAATCTTATTTCAACATTAAATGAACTAACCAAACAACAGATAACCAGATTTGTTTTATTTACTCAGCTTTCACAGCAGGATATAAATAAAATACTACAAAAATTCCCTACAGACATTTTATTAATAGATTACCAAGATGGTTCTGGAAATCTTAAATTCATTTCAAAAACATCAACAGCAGATTCAAATTTCTTCTCCTTGCCTTTATTATACGCAGCTATATTTTCAGAAGATCAGAATACTTATGAATGTTCAAAAGCTCAATTACTAAATAGACTAAAGCTTTTATCTAAATTTTACAGCCAAAAAGCATCTTTGCTAAACTCTGCATTCACAAATTGTCCTTATCCCCAAGCTTCAGGAGTATTAAATTCTATAGATATTTCAACATTAGAGTCTTTAAAATCATTTAGAATTTCATTAGAAGAAGTTAATAATATCTTGGCAGGAGGAAATTGTGCACCAGTATATTAAAGATAGGGGAAATAATAAGAACCTGGGTCAAAATCTAGGAAGTGATAGGAACCTGGGTTCTTATATTCGGTATAAAGAATTAAGGAAAAAAGCCCAATTACAAGCAATGGAATTAATAGCAGTCTTATTTATTTTTTTTATCCTATTATCAGTTGGTATATACTACTATTATCAATTTCAGTTTACAGGTATTAAAGAAACAACAGAAAGATTGTCAACAGAAAAATTAGAGGTTTATTTAAGTGCAATTATAAATATGCCAGAGTTTCAATGCAGTGCTAGGGCTGCAAAAGAAATATGTTTAGATACAACAAAGTTGTTATTATTTAAAACTTCAGAATTAGCAAAAACAGCTATATTACCTAAAGCAAGGATTACAGTTAAACAAATCTACCCAATAAAAACTGCTTTGAAAGAATGTACCTTACAAGATTTTAACTCACCTGACTTCCCAGATAATTGTTTATATTTTACAATAAAAGACTTTAAATTACCAGAAAAAAAATCAGTAATCTCAAATCCAGTACTATTATATTATTCAACTAAAAATCTTTATGCTTTAGGCTTAGTAATAATGGAGGTTGCTTAAATGAAAGGCCAGCAAGAAATTGTAGGTTTACTGATTATAATAATTATCCTAGTATTTGCTGTTTTATTTTTCTTTACTTTATCCTTTAAAACCCCTTCATTACCAACTATAAAAGAAGTTACAAAAGCTACGTCTGTTCTAAACATTATCTCAAAAGTCAATCTTTGTGACCAAGTTTCATTAGAAGAAGCAGTTAAATCCTGTTCTAAATCAATTAATGCATGTAACAAAAATGCCTGTGAATTAGTAAAAGAAGAAACAGAAAAGATGTTAAAACAATTATTAAGGCCAAAAGAAAGCTTTAATATGTCTATTTCCCAAGAAAATAAGAATATTTTGGAGTTTGGGAATTGTAAAGGTGATACAATAACAACTTCAAGAAAGATTCCACTTGAATTTGCAATAATAGATGTAAAATTGTTTATTTGTAAGGAATAGGGTCAATAACCCTATAGCAAGACTATAGGGCATGTGATGACGACAACATGGCAACTATTGACTACCATAAGTTGAAGGAAAGAAAAAATGCAAAAAACAACTACGAGGAATGAGCTACAATCACCTGAAGATGCTTCACTAGTCTTCAGCACTGATGCAGAATCGTTTAATGCGACGAGCTTAAGAAACGCTGACAACAGCGATAGCTCTAAGCTTGTTTCTCATTTGGGAAGTGGGTATAACTTGAACAGAAGTTCAGCCAGTATGTCTGGAAGAATATTTGTTTTAGAGAACTTTGCAAAACTAACCCAAAATCTTGATTTTAATTCATAAAATTTATATTTATAACCTCATTCTTAAAATAAAAAATGAGGTGATCTTTATGGAAAATAAATTTTCTTTAAAACAGTTTGGTGTTAGCTTAGGT
>JACQNH010000081.1 GCA_016203175.1 Candidatus Woesearchaeota archaeon | reverse complement strand
ACATTAGATACTGGAATAATCAAAGACCGCACCAAGAGTTGAAATACAAGTTTCCTAAAGATGTATATTTCAAAGATTTTAAAAAGAAGGAGGACTAAGTGCATTTAATTGAAGTTAGAACAATAGTCTACTAAAAGCGAAACGTTTATAAATGTGTTAAAAACCCCAATTCAGTGTGTTTGTTAATATCCCCAAAAAATTTTAAAAAATAAAGCCTAAATGTTTAAAATCCCCTATAAAAGCCTCAAAATGATGAAAAGAAGGAAAAAACCCTTTAGAAATTTATTTAGAAGAGTTTTCTCTAATATTTATAACACAAAATCTTTACGATGCCCTGGTAGTGTAGAGGCCTATCTTGAAAATCAAGGGTCAATCATCCGACCCTGTCAAATATCTATGTACAGAACGGTCGGGACCCGGGTTCGAATCCCGGCCAGGGCGTATGGACCGGTAGCTCAGCTTGGTAGAGCACTTGAAACTTTACATGCTCAAAGTAAATGTAATGTTAGTGAGGCTTTTAACCAAGTGGTCGTGGGTTCAAATGAACTTTTCTTTGAAACAGGGAGATTAAAGGAAAGTTAATGAAAATCCCATCCGGTCCAAAATATTAAAAAATGACAACAGAAAAATTTGATCCATCAGAGCATGTTTATGTGCCGAAGCATGTTTTACTAAGTGAGGAAGAAGTGAAAGTTTTACTAGAAAAGTATAACATATCAAAAAAGCAATTGCCTTCGATAATTGTTAATGATCCGGCTTTAAGAAAATTAAATCCTAAGATTGGGGATGTTGTAAAAATAATAAGAAAATCTCCTACTGCGGCTCAGGGAGTATATTATAGGGTGGTTGTAAGTGTCAAATAACAAGAATATTTTACTAGAAAAATTTTATGAAGAGAATAGTTTTGTAGCTTCAAATATAGCTTCTTATAATAATTTTGTAGATGTAGAAATGCAGAGGATTGTTGATGAGATGGGTGAGATTATTCCTACAATTACGCCACCCGAAATAAAGGAGTTTAAAATTAAGCTTGATAAAGTGACTGTTACGAAACCATGGTTGATTGAAGCTGATGGAAGTAAAAGACCTATATATCCTAGTGAGGCAAGAATTAGAAAATTAACTTATTCTGCACCTGTTACTGTTGAGATAAATGCAATCATTGAAGGGGTTCAAAGAGAATCATTTTCTGCACATATTGGAAATATCCCTGTAATGTTAAAATCTAAATACTGTCATTTAACTGATATGAAGAGAGATGAGTTAATTGGTCATGGAGAAGATCCAGATGATACTGGCGGTTATTTTGTATTAAATGGAAATGAAAGATTATTAATTACTGTTGAAGATTTAACACCAAATAAATTGTTTGTACAAACAGCTAAAGTAGGAGCAAGCAAATTTGTTGGTAAATTATTTTCTGAAAGAGGATCTTTAAGAATACCACATACTATTGAACAAATGAAAGATGGAATTATTTATTTAACATTTACGAGATTTAGAAGAATACCAATAATTACTATAATTAAGGCATTAGGATTGACTAAAGATAAAGAGCTTATGGATTTTATTTCTGATGAAAAGCAATACGATGATGTTTATCTTAATTTGTATAATTCAATTAATATCAAATCTGAGGATGATGCTTTAGAAACTTTATCTAATTTAATGATGATGAGTCAGCCTAAAGAAGTTAAATTGCAAAAGACTAAGGAAAATTTAGATAGATATTTACTTCCGCATTTAGGTATTACACCAAAAGAAAGAATGCTTAAGGCTATGAATTTATGTAAGATGATTAAAAAGTTTTTATTAGTTTCAAGGGACAATCTAAAACAGGCTAGCAAGGATCATTATATGAATAAAAAGCTTAAATTATCTGGTGATTTATTAGCTGATTTGTTTAGAGTTAATATGAGGGTTTTAATTGATGATATTTTATATAACTATCAGAGGTTAGTTAAAAGGGGAAAATTTCATTCATTAAGGATATTAGTAAGAGAGAAATTATTGACGAGCAGGATTCAAAGTGCAATGGCTACTGGTATTTGGACTGGTGGAAGGAAGGGTATAAGCCAGAATATAGACAGAACAAATTTTTTGGCTACTTTATCTCATTTACAAAGAGTTGTTTCTTTATTAAGTACTTCACAAGAAAATTTTGAGGCAAGGGAATTACATTCTACACATTGGGCGCGGTTGTGTTGCATAGAGACTCCGGAAGGTACATCTATAGGTTTAAGAAAAAATTTAGCATGTTTAGCAACGGTTACGCAAGAAGAGGTGCAAGAAGAAAAAATAAAGAAGAGTTTAGAGGGTTTGGGTTTGAAGGTGGTAAAATAAATGACAGATGTTTATTTAGATGAGAGATTTGTAGGAAGTGTAGATAATCCAAAAGAGTTTATTAATTTAGTTAAGCAAGAGAGAAGAAAGAATAAACTAACATCTGCTATGAATATTTTTTATAATGATACTAGTAATGAAATTTATATTGAAATATCGAAGGGAAGAGCAAGAAGACCTTTAATTATAATTGAGAATGGTCAAAGTAAATTAACTAATGCACATTTAGATGGATTAAAGGCTGGTAAGATTAAATGGAGCGATCTTGTTAAGGAAGGGGTATTGGAGTATGTTGATGCTGGAGAAGAAGAAAATTGTTTGATTGCTTTAGAAGAAGAGGATATAACCCCCAAGCATACACATCTTGAGATTTCTCCTATAGTAATTTTAGGCTTTGTAACTTCTCTTGTTCCTTATGCTAATTTTGGTCAGAGTTCAAGACTTAATAGGGGATCTAAAACACAAAAACAGGGTTTAGGTTTATATGCTGCTAATTATTTATTGAGAATGGATACTGATGTTTCAGTTTTGCAATATCCTCAAGTTCCTATTGTGAGATCTTTTATGAATGATATTGGGAAATATGACAAGCATCCAGCTGGTCAGAATGTTACAATTGCAATTATGAGCTATGAAGGTTATAATATGTCAGATTCTATTATCTTAAATAAGGGGTCTATACAAAGAGGTTTAGCAAGATCATTTTATTTTAGGCCTTATGCTGTTGAAGAATTAAGATATCAAGCTGGTTTGGCTGATGAGATTTGTATTCCTGACAAAGAAGTTAAAGGTTATAAAAGTGAAAAAGATTACAAGTATTTAGAAGATGATGGTATTGTTTATCCTGAAGCAGGTTTGAAAACTGAAGATGTTGTTATAGGAAAAACAAGTCCTCCAAGATTTTTAGGAGAGTTAGAAGAATTTTCAATTGCTGCTAATATAAGAAGAGAAAGTTCTATTTCTTTAAAACAAGGAGAACAAGGTACTGTTGATTTAGTTTTGGTTACTGAGAATGAGGAAGGAAATAAACTTATAAGAGTAAGATTAAGAGAGCAAAGGATACCTGAATTGGGGGATAAATTTGCATCTCGACATGGTCAGAAAGGAGTTATAGGTGCAATTGTAAATCCAGAGGATATGCCATTTACAGTTTCTGGAATTACGCCTGATGTTATATTCTCACCTCACTCTATTCCATCAAGAATGACAATATCTCACTTAATAGAAATTTTAGCTGGTAAGGTTGGAAGTTTAGCAGGAAGATATGTTAATGGTACAACTTTTAGTTCTGAGAAGGAAGTTGATTTAAGAAAAGAGCTTTTGAACTATGGTTTTAGGGATAATGGGATGGAAAAGATGTACAATGGGATTACAGGTGAAGAATTTAAAGTACAGATATTTGTTGGGAATATGTATTATTTAAAATTAAAGCATATGGTAGCTAATAAATTACATGCTAGGGCTGCAGGAAGAATTCAATTGTTAACAAGACAGCCTATTGAAGGTAGAGCTAAAGGTGGAGGTTTGAGATTGGGGGAAATGGAGAAGGATTGTTTTGTAGCTCATGGTGCATCTTTGTTATTGAAAGAAAGGTTTGATTCTGATAAAACAATTGTGCATATTTGTGAAAGCTGTGGTATGTTTGCGATATATGATGGTTATAGAGGTAAGAAAATATGCTCTAAGTGTGGAAGCAACGTAGAAATTACCGGTATAGAATTAAGTTATGCGTTTAAATTATTATTAGATGAATTAAAGGCTTTAGGAATATATCCAAGATTAGTATTGAAAAGTAAATATGAGGTATAAAAATGGAAAGAGAACACGTTTACAAAAAGATTAGTCACATTGTATTTGGTGTATTAAGTCCTCAATTAATTAAGAAAATGGCTTGTGCGAAGATTGTAACTGCAGAATTGTACGATAAAGAAGGTTATCCTGTTGATGGTGGATTAATGGATATAAGATTGGGGGTTATTGATCCTGGATTAAGGTGTAAGACTTGTGGTGGAAAATTAAAGGAATGTGTAGGGCATTTTGGTTATATAGAATTAGCAAGACCTATTGTTCATATTAAATTTATTAAGACAATACAAGATTTATTACAGGTAAGTTGTAGAGAATGTCATAGATTAATGTTAGAAGATGTTAAGATTGATGAATATATTAAAACTTTAGAAAAGATTGAGAAAGAAAAGGGCATAATGGTTAAGAAAAGAAAACTTAAAGAAATTTTAACTGGTTTAAAGAAGATGACTAAATGCCCTCATTGTAAGGCAAAACAGATTAAAATTAAATTTGAAAAGCCAACATCATTTTATGAAAAAGATAAAAGATTAACAACTTTGGAAATTAGGGCAAGATTAGAAAAGATTCCTGATAAGGATTTAGAAGTTTTAGGGCTTAATCCTATTTATGCGAGACCTGAATGGATGATATTAACTTTATTGACTATACCTCCTGTAACAATGCGACCTTCTATTACTTTAGAAAGTGGTGAAAGGTCTGAGGATGATTTAACACATAAATTAGGGGATATTGTTAGGATTAATCAGAGATTATTTGAAAATATTAATGCAGGCGCTCCTGAGATTATTATAGAGGATTTATGGGATTTATTACAATATCATATAACTACATATATTGATAATACTGTAGCTAATGTTCCTCCTGCGAGACATAGATCTGGGCAATTGTTGAAAACTTTATCTGAAAGAATTAAGAGCAAAGAAGGAAGGTTTAGGCATAATCTAGTTGGTAAGAGGGTAAACTTTGCTGCAAGAACTGTTATTAGTCCTGATCCAAGGATTAAGATTAATGAGGTTGGAATTCCAATTGAGGTTGCTAAGGAGCTAACAATACCTGAAAGAGTAACTGAATGGAATTTGGAGCATTGTAAGGAGCTTGTAAAGGCAGGTCCTAAAGCGTATCCTGGGTCTAATTATGTAATAAAATCTGCTATTAAGAAGAAACAGATTACAGCTGATACTCAAGAACAATTATATAAAGAATTAGAACCAGGGGATATAGTTGAAAGACATGTTGTTGATGGGGATATTGCGATATTTAACAGACAGCCAAGCTTACATAGAATGTCTATTATGGCTCATAAGGTTAAAGTCTTGCCTGGAAAATCTTTTAGATTAAATCCTGCTGTTACTGCACCTTATAATGCTGACTTTGATGGGGATGAGATGAATCTACATGTTCCACAAAATGAAGAAGCTAGGGCTGAAGCAGATATTTTAATGCAGGTTCAAACGCAGATTATTAGCCCTAAACATGGAAGTAATGTTATTGGGTGCATGGAAGATTCTATAACTGGAAATTATTTACTTACAAAAAGTTTATCCTTTAATAAAGAAAAGGCAATTGAAATTTTGGGTAGTATTGGTGTTGAGCAATTTCCTACATTTAAGGATACTGTTTCTGGAAAAGAAGTATTTTCAGCTTTATTACCTAATGATTTTGAATTTTATGGTGTATCTAAAAGTGATAATGAACCTGTTGTAGTTAAGAATGGAAAATTAATTTCTGGTGTAATTGATGAGGCTACAATTGGTGAAAGCGATGGAACTTTACTAAGAGCTATCTTTAAGTCTTATGGTTCTGATTTATGCGCTAATGTTCTGACAAATATATTTAGATTAGGGATAAAAATATTATTGGAGGAAGGATTTACTACAAGCTTGAAAGATTCTGATTTAAGCAAGGATATTAAAGAAAAGATTGAAACTGTTGTAAAAGATGCTAAAAAGGTTGTTGATGGATTATTGCAAAGATACAATGATAAACAATTAGAAGCATTGCCAGGTAAAACTTTGAAGGAAACTTTAGAGATTGAAATTTTAAGAGAATTAAATAGAGTAAGAAACAGAGTGGGGGAGATAATTAAACAAAGTTCTTCTGAATATAATCCAACAATAATGATGGCTAAATCTGGGGCTAAAGGAAATATACTGAATCTAGCTCAGATGGCTGCTTGTGTTGGGCAACAGGCTTTAAGAGGCTCTAGAATCAAAGATGGTTATATTAAAAGAACTTTATCTGTATTTAAGAGAAAGGATTTAAGTCCTAAGGCGAGAGGATTTATTGAAAGCAGTTTTAAATCTGGTTTAACTCCTATAGAATTTTTCTTTGGTGCTATGACTGGAAGAGACTCATTAATGGATACTGCTTTGAGAACCCCTAAGTCTGGTTATTTATACAGGAGATTAGCAAATGCTTTACAGGATTTAAAGGTTGAATATGATAATACAATAAGAGATGCTAATAAAACGGTTATTCAATTTGTTTACGGCGATGATAGTGTTGATATTAGCAAAAGTGATAAGGGTGTAATAGATGTTAAATCAATTATAAAACAGGTTAAGGGCGGATAAAATGGAAGAATTAATAAAAAAGTATAAAGATGTATTGCCACAACCTTTGCTAGATGAAATTAAAGAGAGTACTGATGAATTAACAAAAAAACAGTTAGAAGATGTTTTAGAGAGAACCAAGAAGGCTTTTGAAGATTCTAAAATAAATCCCGGGGAAGCTATTGGTATTATTACTGCTGAGTCTTTTGGTGAACCTGGTACCCAAATGATTTTAAGAACATTTCACTTTGCAGGTGTAGCAGAATTAAATGTGAGCTTAGGTCTTCCAAGATTAATTGAAATATTTGATGCTAGAAAGACTATAAAAACTCCTACAATGGAGGTTTATTTAAAAAAAGAATATAGTGATGATGCAGCTAAGGTAAAAAAGATAGCAGCAACAATTAAAGAAACTAAATTTAGTGAATTAGTGTCTGAGTTTTCTATTAATTTAGCAAAGATGCAGGTTGAGGCTACTTTAAATAGAAAAAGATTAAGAGATATAGGAATTACAGAACCAACTATTGTTAAAATATTACAAGATTCTTTAAAAAATTGTATTGTAAAAGGTGCTGAAGACAGTGTAATTTTGAAAACTAAAGTAACTGAGAATGAATTAATTGAGACTTATAAGATAAAAGAGAAGGCTAAGGCTGTTTTTATTAAAGGAGTAAGTGGGGTAACTCATGTATTACCAGTTAAAAGAGGAAATGAATTTGTAATTTTGACTGCTGGTTCTAATCTAAAAAAGATTTTACAATTGAAAGAAATTGACATTTCAAGAACAATTACAAATGATGTTTTTGAAATTGCTAAGGTTTTAGGTATTGAAGCTGCAAGGCAATCTGTTATTAATGAAACTTTGAATGTAATTAAAGACCAGGGTTTAGATATTGATATAAGACATATAATGTTTGTCGCTGATGTTTTAACTATTAGTGGGACTGTAAAGGGTATAACCAGATCTGGAATTACTGGGGAAAAAGAAAGTGTTTTAGCAAGGGCTAGCTTTGAAACCCCAATAAAACATATTGTTAATGCTGCTGTATCTGGTGAAAAGGATGAATTAAACTCTGTTATTGAAAATGTAATCTTAAATCAACCGGTTCCTTTAGGTACTGGATTGCCTGATTTAGTTGCTAAAATGAGAAATGGAGAGAAAGATGAAAAGTAAAGATAATTTAGAATTACTTAAAGAAGATCTTAAGAAGAAAAGTCCTATTATTGGGGCTAATTTTGCTTTAGGGCTACTTAAATCTGGCAAGGCTAAAAAGGTTTATGTTGCTAAAAATTGTCCTAAAGATTTAAAAGAGGGTTTGAAAAGATATTCTGGTATTTTTAAATCAGAGTATTATGAACTTGATATGAATAGTGATGAGTTAGGAACTTTATGTAAGAAACCTTTTTCAATTGCTGTTTTAACTTATGATTAAAGATGGTAATACTGACTAAAGAGGCTTTGGAGTATATTAAACTATTTACAGCAATGACAAAGGCTGATGTTAGGAATTGCTTTTTAGATAATTCTACAATAACTTTTATAGTTGAAAAGCATCAAGCAGGCAAAGCAGTTGGAAAGAATGGGATTAATGTTAGGAGATTATCAGGAATGTTTAGAAAATCTATTAAAGTAATTGAGTTTAATGATGATAAAGCAATATTTTTAAGAAATATTATGTTTCCTTTGATTCCTAAAGATGTTATAGTTGAGGGTAATAAAATAAAAATTATTTCTACAGATAATATACAAAAGGGAAGGATATTCGGAAGAGAAAAAATAAATTTGAAAAGGATTAAAGACGTATTTAATGGAGATTACAAGGATTATGAGATTATTGTTGAGTAAGTTGAAATATATTCAGGATTTTAAAAATCTTTATATACTCATTGTTATTTCTTTCTTTTAGGTGAATTAATGGGGGGAAATTATTTAATCTTGGGGGTGGATAAAACTTTATTAAATTTAGAGCCTATTTTCTTTTTGAAAAATTTTAAAAGAGACTTAAACATGGTTAATGGGATTAAATTTCAATATTTAGGGAAAGATTACTTATTAGCTGCAAGGCCTAAGATAGTTGATTTTTTAAATGAGGTAAGTAAAGATTTTATTTTGGTTGCTTATTCTGATATGCCAAAACACATAACAAAGGCTAAATTAAAGATGCTGAATTTAAGTAAATATTTTAAATATGTTTTAGGCAGCGAGTGTCTGATTAAAAATAAGAAATCTATTGTTAAAGCAGCTGAATGTTTAAATGTCGATCCTAGAGAGGTTATAATGATTGATAATAGTTCTATAAACTGCGTTGATGCAAATTTTTTAAAGGTTAAGCCATTTATGATTGGAAAAGATGGGAATTATGAATTTGAAGTGCATGAGGATAATTTACTTGGAATTCTTAAGGTATTGAATTTAAATAACGTTGTGGCAAGATAAAAAAATTTAGCTAATGCGTTTTACATTAACTACGAAACCATTTCTCGTCAATTGGTAACTAATTTTGTCTCCAATGCCTAAAAATTCTTCTGTGTAAAAAGCTAGTCTATTATTTGTTTCTTCATCCCTAGCTTTATACCTATTACCTGAATCTAAATTGCTTATAATGGCTGTTCCACTTTTAACAATATCACTACCAAATTCTGTGCCATGTTCAGGAATAGTAGTTTTTGCTTCTTCTCTGGCTTGAATTAATTCTACGTCTAAAACTTCACTATTTTCTATTCTGAACTTGACTCTGTCTAAAGATTTAAATTTATCTGGTTCGTCAAAGAATCTTAGCTGGATTACATTATCGTCCATTTTTATTTTATAACGTCTGCCATCTGCTGTGATGATCATTCCTGTGAAATATTTTTCTTCTGGTTTAACTGTAGAATCTTGGATAGTTATTCTTTCACTAGATTTTGCAATTCCATTTTCTGTTGCTTGTGGTGCCTTATTTATAGGCTCTTCAACTTTTTCAATTTCATAAACTGCAGGTTCTGTTTTAAATTCTTTATATTGTTGACAAGCTGTGATAAGTATTAATAGAAATAATAAAATAGTTATTATTGTTATTTTTTTCATCATTTTCACCTCTAGGATGTTATTACTACCTTATCCTTTTTAAATATTTTGTTTTGGTATGTTTCAATAACTTTAAATATCCTTTTTATAGATTTAAAGAAAAAGAGGGACTAGAAAAGATGACTTTAATTAAAAGTGTTTCAGCTAAAGGGTTTAAGAGTTTTGCTAGACCTACGGAGATTAAGCTTATAGAAGGGTTTAATCTGGTTATAGGCCCGAATGGTTCTGGAAAATCGACAGATTATAATACTATAGTAACTTTAGCTACAGGCGAGGAGATTAAAATAGGGGATCTTGTTGAAAGTAAATTAAAAGACAATAGGGAAATAAAGACTTTAAAAGATGGTGTTTATTGTGAAGCTGATGGAATTTCTATTTTGTCTATTAATCCTATAACAATGAAATTAGAGGAAAAAAATATTTCAAAGTTTATTAAAAGAAACGGTGAAGAGTTATATCACTTAAAAACTAGAAGCGGTAGAGAGGTTAAAGCAACTGGGTGTCATCCTATAATGATCTTAAAGAATGGCAGGTTAAAGAGCATATTACTTAGGGATTTAAAAGAGAAGGATCTTATAGCGACTCCTAGAGAGATAAAAACTAAGCCAAATTTAAATTTTGATAAAGATAAATCAAGATTATTAGGTTATTTAATAGGTGATGGTTATCTTGGAATAAATCATCTAAGTTTTGTTAATAGTGACTTAGAAATAATAAATGATTTTAGACATTTAGTTAAAAAATGTTTTCCAAAAATAAAATTAAGTGCACATTCAAAAGGTAAGAATATAGTTTCTTTTTTTCTGTATAGGAAAGATCACTTTAAAGAGATAAGAAATTTATTTATTAAAGATTGTAAGAAATTTATAACCAGTAGTATAAAGAAGATTCCAGATATATTCTTTTGTACTGATAATGATTGTATCAGGCATCTTTTAGCAGGTTTGTTTGATACTGATGGAAGTGTAAGAAGGGATATAAGTGTAATTGAATATTGCACTAAGAATAAAGAATTAGCTAGTCAAGTGCAGAGATTGCTATTGCGATTTGGTATTTTATCTGTAATAAAAAGAAAAATAAAATGGGCTACAAATACGAAATTAAAAATAAAAAGAGATTATTATTCACTTTATATTTATGGGCATGATAATCTAAGTAAATTTTACATAAATATACCCTTAAGATGTAAACATAAAAAAGAAATTTTAGAATTGCACGTTAGTAAGGAAATTAAAACCAATGCCAATATTGATTTACTGCCTAGAGAGAGCAATTATTATATTAAAAGACTAGTTTCTCTCCTTGGAATAAAAGTAAAACCGCTTAAAAAGGAGTTCCCAATTCTTGCAGCTTATTGCGAAAATGTTTGTTTACCAACTAGAGATGGGTTAGCAAAGATTTTGGATTTATTCGAATATAAATTAAACTCTATGTTAAACCATTATACCCAAATAAAATTGGATCAAAATTATTTAGTTGATTGTTTGGAGGTTTTGAATATATCCGGAAGAAGTGCGTCTCAAACAATGGGATTAAGTGCTCAAAATATAACTACTAATTGGGCAACTAATAGGTTCAATGCTAGACCTAATAATTTAGTAAATTTTTATGATCTTATAAAACAAGAATTTGAAATTAGATTTAGGGAGATTGTAAATTTAATGTATCCTTTAGTCAAGTTAGCTGATTCTGATGTCTTTTGGGATGAAGTTGTAGAAGTTAAAAAGACTGAAAAGGTAGATTATGTTTATGATTTAATGGTTCCTGGAAATCATAATTTTATTGGGGATGGTATTTTTGTTCATAATAGCAATATTATAGATCTTATAACTTTTGTTTTAGGAAAGTCAAGTGCGAAAGAAATGAGGGCTGAAAAATCTGCTAATTTGATTTATAATGGTGGAAAGGGTGGAGAGCCTGCTAAATTTGCTGAATGTTCTATAGTTTTTGATAATTCCAAAAAAGAATTTCCAGTAAATGCTGATGATGTAAAAATTTCCAGGGTTGTTAAACATGATGGAACTTCTGTTTATAGCTTGAATGACCAAAAGATGAACAAGCAACAGGTTTTAGATGTTTTAAATGCAGCTAAGATTGATCCTGATGGACATAATATTGTTTTACAGGGGGATATAGTTGCCTTTACTCAGATGAAAGGGGAGGAAAGAAGAAGAATTATAGAGGAGATTTCTGGGATTTCTATTTATGAAGATAAAAAACAGAAAGCAATGAATGAATTGGAGAAGGTTCAAGTAAAATTAGCTGAAGTTGAGATTATTTTGGCTGAAAGAGATGCTTATTTAAGGGAATTAAGAAAGGAAAAAACTCAAGCTAAAAGATTTAGAGAGTTGCAAGATGAAATTAAAAATTGCAAAGGAACTGTGTTACACACCTATATTAAAGAAAAACATGATAAAAGGGATGAGATTGAAAAAAGGATTGATGAACAGAGAAATAAAATTAAAGCTATTGAAGATAGATTAAATGAAATCAAAAAAGAAATTTCTGATAAAGAACTTGAATTAGAAAATATAAATAAAAATATTGAAACTAAAGGTGAAAAGGAACAGATAGAATTACAAAAATCTATTGAAACTACTAAAAATGATGTATACAAGGCTACGAATAGATTAGAAACTTGTGAGTCAGAGGTTGAAAAGATAAAGGCTAGGAAAGGGCAATTAAAAGATAATATAGATGAAATTAATGTAAAAATTAATGACTATAATAAGGAGATTTCTAATATTGAAAAATTGATTAGTGAATTAAAAGAAAAAGAAACTAGTTTAAATAAATCCATAAATAAATTAACCGATGGTCCTACTGGGGATGTTTATCAATTAAGCAATGAGATTAAAGATATAGAATCTGAAATTGATAAACTTGATAAGTCTTTAAGTAAATCTTTAAATTTAAGGCAAATTGTAATAACTGACTGCAATAGATTTGAATTAAGTTTACAAGATATTAATAAAAAAATTTCAGAGTGGCAAAAATTAAATAAAGAACAAGAGATTAAGTTTAAGAAATTAGAATCTTTGGAGAATGATTTTAAAGCTAAAGATCAAGAATTAAAAAATAAAATTAATGAGACAAGCAAGCTTAGCTTTGAGTTAGAATCTTTAAGGAATTTATTGAATAGTTCTATGGAAAAATTAGCTTCTGTAAGGGCTAAGCAGATTACTATTAAGAGTACAATATCCAGTGATAGGGCTGTTGAAAAAGTATTGTCATTAGAGGATAAAAAAATTTATGGAACAATAAGCCAGTTAGGCATTGTTGATAATGAATATGCTTTAGCTTTAGAGGTTGCTGCTGGTCAGAGATTAAAGAGTATAGTTGTTGAGAATGAGGTAATTGCCAGTAAATGCATAAACTTACTTAAAGAGACTAAATCTGGTGTTGCTACTTTTTTACCATTAAATAAGATTAAACCCAATGAAAACCAACTAGGAAGATTTAAATCCATTCAAGGTGTTTTGGCTCCTGCTATTGATTTAGTAACCTTTGATAAAAAATTTAAGAATGTTTTTGAATATGTTTTTGGTTCTACTTTAGTTGTTAAAAATTTAGATGTGGCTAGAAAGGTTGGTGTTGGAAGGGTTAGAATGGTTTCTTTAGAGGGGGATTTAGTTGAGACTTCTGGTGCTATGATTGGGGGGTATAGGTCTAAATCTTTAGGTTTCCAGTTTAATGAGAAACAATTAACTTTGGATATGAAATCTTTAGAAGAAGAGATTAATAATAAAAGAAAATTGATTAATGATATTGAAAAAAACAGATTAAGTAAGGAAGAAGATATTAATAATTTAAGAAAGATTAAGGCTGAGGTTGAAGGAGAGATTATAAAACTTAAACAGCAATTAGAAGTTACAAAAGATAATAAATTTGTTGATGAGTGTGAAGGTATTAAGAATAAATTAGGTGAGAAAAAGGACGAGCTTAATGAATTAGAAAATAGCATTGGTGAATTAAATAAGTCTTTAGATGCATTTAAGAAGAAAAGAAATGAGTTATATAATAAATTAAGCAATAGCAAGAGTCTAAAAGTTAATGAAGAATTATTAAAGCTACAACAAGAAAAATCTGAAGTAAGGGAAAGAATAGCCTCTTTAACATCGCAATTTGAAGGTTTAAAAACACAGATTGATTCTATATATAAACCAGAATTAAACAAAACTAATTTAATTATAAAGCAGAGTGATAAGGAATTTGAACAATTTAATCTGGAAATTAATGTTTTGAAAGAGAGCTTGAAAAATAATAAAGATGAATTGAAAAATAAAGAGAAATTAGAGAGAGATTTCTTTGCGCAGTATAAAGAATTATTTGTTACAAGAAATAAGATTAGTGAAAGAATAAAGAAGCTAAATGAGATTTATAATTTAGAGGAAAAAAGGATAAAAGAATTTGAAAAAAGATTGAATGATTTATCTATTGACCGAGCTAAGGTAGTTGCTGAGGCAGAAGGTTTAGAGAAAGAATTTGAGGATTTTAAAGATGCTGTTATTAAAAGAGGTTTAAACATTGATGAATTAAAGAATTCTGTTAAAGAGTTTGAGAAAGAATTGCAAAGTTTAGGAAATGTTAATATGAGGGCTTTAGAGATATTTGAAACTGTGGAAGAAGAGTATAAGAAAATTTTAGAGAAGGTTGAAACTTTGAAATCTGAAAAGGATAAGGTTTTAGAATTAATGAATGAGATTGAGGGGAATAAGAAAGAAATGTTTTTAAAAGCATTCAATGTTATTAATAAGTATTTTAAAGAGATATTTACTAGTTTAAGCAATAAAGGGGAAGCATATTTAGAAATTGAAAATAAGGAAGATATATTTAATTCTGGTGTGGATGTTAAAGTTAAATTATTGGGTTCAAAATTTTTAGATTTAAATAGTTTAAGCGGTGGTGAAAAGACTTTAACTGCATTGTCTTTTATATTTGCTATACAAGAATGCGAGCCTGCTTCCTTTTATATCTTTGATGAGGTAGATGCTGCTTTGGACAAAACAAATTCTACATTATTAAGCCAATTGATTGCTAAATATTCAAAAAGGGCCCAATATCTCGTTGTTTCCCATAATGATACAGTTATTACAGAAGGAGATGCAGTTTATGGTGTTTCAATGCAGGATGGGATTAGTAAGATATTTAGTTTAAAAATTTAATCTCCTGTCAAAGTTGAATAGGGGTTGCCATTTACAAAACCGAAATCTTTATATATTATTGGTTCATATTTGGTGCATATGGTTCAAAAAAGAGACAATTTAGAAATGGATGTTATTGAACTATTGTTAAAGGCAGATAATCATGTGAGGGGTATTGCTAAGAAGCTGAACGAATCTCATTCTACTATATTGAGGAAGCTCGATAATCTCAAGAAAGAGAATGTAGTTGATTCTAGGAAGGAAGGCAAGAATAAAATATTTTATCTAAAAGAGAATCTTGTCTCACGTACTTATATTTTACAGGCGGAATTGCATAAGCTAGCCAAATTACTATGGAAATATCCTGAATTGAGTGTTATATTTGAAGAAATATTACAAAAGTCCGATGAAAAATTAATAATTCTTTTTGGTTCTTATGCAAAAGGATTAGAAAGGAAGGATAGTGATATTGATATTTACATTGAAACCAAAAGTAGGAATGTAAAAAAGATAATTGAAGATATACATTCAAGAATTAGTGTTAAGATTGGTTCATTTGATACTAAGTCTCCATTAATCAAAGAAATTATAAAAGATCATATAATTATCAGGGGAATCGAGATATTTTATGACAAACAAATTCTTGAATAAACTGAAAAAGGAAGAGAAGCTGGGATTAATTGAACCATCAGAAGAGATTCAAGACTCTTATTCAGAAAAATCGGCTAATTGTTTGAAATCTGCCAAATTGTTGTTACGGAATAATCTCTATGAAAATTCTATTGGAATGTCTTATTATGTCATGTATAATTTGCTTCTTGCATTATTATTTAGAGTAGGCATTAAGTGTGAGAATCATGGAGGATCAATTCTTTTGCTGAAGTTATTATTTGAGAAAGATGAATTGTATAAATTAATTTCTGACGCAAAGAAGGAAAGAATTGATAAACAATATTATGTGACAACGGAAAAAGACGAAATCACGAAAGAAATAGCTGAAGAATTACTCAATAATGCTGAAGACTTTGTTTTGAAAATGAAATTAGTTATAAAGAATTTGAGCAATGATTCTATTGATGATCTAAGAGAAAAGTTTGGAACTATTTAGTCGCTTTTTTCTATAAAAGTTCAAACTGTTTTTTGTATGAATCTGCTACTCCTCTGTTTCTTATTTTCGTCAGACGGTCCCGGAGGAGTCCGCCTGCGAGCTTACAAATTATGTTTTTGTTTAAGAATTTCAATATTATCTAGAACTGCTTTTTCTAAATCAACGTCAAAAAAATCGATAAAAAATATAACATCAATAGAGATGTTCAATTAAATCTTTCTCAATTACTTGAAGAGCTTGGTGAACTTGCTCGTGTCGCTAATCTAAAGAAATTAAGAAACAAAACTCCCGAGAAAAAAGATTTGGAAGATGAATTTGCAGATGTAGTATTGCAAATAGCAACACTTGCCGATTTTTTTGACGATTTCAGATGATAATTTTTGAAATTCATTTGTTTCCATACAAGTAGAATTACGTTGTAGTATTTATATCTTTTGACGAGTGGGTGGATTGAGTATAATCAGTGTTAGTTACCCTCGAATACTTGGAGAGGCGCGGAACGAGCCTTTAAAGGTGAGTTGGGACGAGTTGAGAAAAAATCGTTATCTTCCTTTATTTTCTTCCGTCTTTCTTGATTCAATTTGTGTTACCAAAAAATCAAGCCCCTTTCTAATGAAAGGAATAGTAGTAGGGAGATGCTCTTGTATTACTTGTGCAGCTTTTTGTCCAGCTCCACTGTAATAGAAATCAATAAATTTTTGTCCAAATGGATTTTGTGCAAGAACATGGTCTCGGAACTCTCTTAGTGTTTCTACTTGGGGTGCATGAGAATCTCCATATACTGCTGTTGCCACAAAACAAGATTGTGCATATATTTTTTGCATATTAATATAAAGGCGGAAGTGATATATAAAGATTGTCTTTAAAATTTTTTCTCGATTGCACATAATCCTTGTTAAGTGACCCAAACGGTATTCTGAAATTAATAAAAATATTCAAAAAGGGCCCAATATCTCGTTGTTTTCCATAATGATACAGTTATTACAGAAGGAGATGCAGTTTATGGTGTTTCAATGCAGGATGGATTAGTAAGATATTTAGTTTAAAAATTTAATTTTCTTTTGTAATAAATCCAGATTAATGAGAAAGGTACGAAAATTATTAAAGCTACCCAAGCTAATATTGATGGAGATGTATATAAAGTTATAATAATTCCTAAAATTGCTGATAAAGACCAAATAATTTTTAGACTTAATAAACTTTGATAACTTTCTAGACTCGCATTTCTAGTTAAAAAAGAAACTCCGCCTATTGCTAGGAAAGCAGCTGCAACCAATCTTGCTGATAATAAGTCTAAAGTAATTTTGAATAAAGAAAGAAATGAATTTGTAAAAAACATTAAAGGAATAGCAAATAACATATCAACTATAAAGTGAATTACGAACCAAGTTCTTAATGATTTAGGTACCATTAAATGAATTGAAAATAATAGTTTAAAAAGATTATTGTTCAAATTTAAAAATTAGTCGTATTTTGCTCTTTATATTGTTACATTTTTACTAAAACCTATTAGAACATTTACTGTTTAGGGTAATAGTAATAGCTTTGACCTTCAGCTGTTGATGGAGAAGGTTCTAATGGTTTATCATCTGTTTTTTGTGTGTAATTTTCATTTGATTCGTTCATTCTTCTAATACCATAAACAATTAAAAGAGCGATTAAAACAATTACTAGTACACCAAATAATATCCAGAATAGGCTTCCTAACCATGACCAATTACTTACTGATTTACCTTGAACATCTGCTGTTAATGAGATTTCTTTAATCAAGCTTGTTCCAGATAATGCTCTTACTGTGAAAAATTGTTTCTTTGTTTCAGCATTTGGTTTTACATTTAGGAATACAAAGGCTTCTCCTGTTTTCCCAGGTTGAACTGTTATGAATCCTGGATCTACTCTTGAATCTGCGAATAATTGAGTTCCTAATACTTCTACAGTATAAACTCTTGGAACATTGTCTAGATTAGCAAACATTACTTTAAATGGAACTTCTTGTCCAGCTTTAACTGTTTTTGAAGTACCATCAATGCTTACAATTGTGGTTTCGGTTACTAAAGGTGTTTGTTCTAATTTTTTAGTTCCTTCTACATTTAATGGAACCCTTTGAACAACTTTACTATGGCCTCTATTGTAAATAACTTCAACTAGCATATCATAAGAACCAGTTTTTGCATCTTCCGGTATCCTTAATAGTATTTCATTTGTTGATGCTGAACTTTCTTCATCTTCTCTAATAGTTATTCTTTCTTCTAATTCTGAAACTAATTCATCTATGTATTCTCTTGCAGTTACACCTAGTTCTGGGATAGAAACTCTAACTTCTACGTCTCTTTCTTTTTTCTCACCTAGGTTTTCTACTCTTACTGTTGCGAATACAGGCTTACCAGCTTCAACTTTTCCTTGGGGTCTTACTATAACATCAAATATTCTTAAGAAGTGTCTTTTTTCGTCAATATTTAGTTTAACTTCTAATGTTTCTTGATTTTTTGGGTCAGAAACTTCTACTCTTAATGTATATGTTTTAGATGCTTGAAGATCATCTGGAATGTCTAATTTTAATGTCTTCTTATAGGTTACATTTGATTCCATATCAAAGATGTCTGATTTATCTTTAATGTCGCCAAATTCATAACCATCAATTTCTGCTTCAACTCTTACATCTGGTGTGAAATTTAAAGCTTTTAATTCAATTTCTACTGTAATTGAATCGGTTCTTTCAATGTCTAATGTTTTTGAAGAACCTAAAGTAATATCATTTACTTGAACATCAATAATGTCATAATCTGGTGAATCTGCTAAAACTGTTGCACTAGTTATAGCTAAAAAAATTGCAACTAGAAACAAAATTATTCCTTGTTTGAAATTTATCATTTTTCTTAAACCCTCCCAAAGTGTTGTTATTTCAGAGTTGTAATCCATATTTAAACCTTTCGATAGTAGTAACTGATATATTTCATGATTAATTGGTAATGAAAGTCTATAAAACATCTTTAAGATTATAATTAAACAATACTGACTTCTGCTGGTTTATCATCTGGTTTATTTTCTTTTGGAGCTTCTGGTTTTGGTTCTTCTTTTTTATCAGCTGGGTTGTTTTCTTTTTGATCTTCTGGTTTTGGTTCTAGCTTTTTGACTGGGCTATCTTTCCATTCTGCTTGAGGAACTCTTATTCCTGGTCCTGATTGATCTATAACTATAATTTCATTATTTACAGTATATATTTGTGCAATTCTATTATTTGCAAGGTCTAAAATGTTATCTACTGTTATTGGTTTTGAATTCCCTAATGTTATTGGTAACTCTTTTTTTATAGCATTAAGTTGTTCTTGTAATGATTTATGCTCATTCTCTTTTTGTGTTGCTAATTTGCTAACATATTTATCATTACTTTCAATTTGCTTTTTATGATTTTTAAACCAGGAGTCTATTTTTGCTAATTTGTCTTCTAATTGCCAAACTTCCTTTGATTGTCTAAAGAACATTGTATATCCATTATTATTACTTCTTTCAATTTTTACATCATTATATTTCGCATTTCCACCATTTAACGAGATTATATGAGCTGTATAACCTTCTGGTGTAGTTATTTTGTAGCTTACTAGATCCTTGCCAGTTAGTAAAGTTTCTAGCAAAGAAGTTCTTTCTTCATTTTTATTTTCTGGTTTTTTATTTTCAGAAGTTACTATTGTTGATTTTAATTTTAATTCATCATAATTACTTTTGAGGTTTGTAAGCTCTTTTAAATACGATCTTAATTCTTTAAAATCTTCTTTTTTTGCTATTTCGCTTAATTTGTTTTCATATTCTGTTATAGAAGTTTGAGCATTGGTTAAATCATTACCTTTTAAATAATCTTTTGCTTTATTTGCTATATCTTCTAGGGCTTTATCTTGTTCTTCTTTTTTGTGTCTTTCTTCTGTTTTTTTAACTCTGCTTTCTATTGTTGCTATTCTTCTTTGTATTAATTTTTGTTTTCTTTCATTATTTTTTTTAGTTGCATTATCTAAATCAATTTGAGCTTTAGCTTTTTCTGTCTCTAAATCTAATAATTTTAGTTGATAAGAATCAGGTTTTACTGGTTCTGAATTACCATAAAGAGGTTTTAGAATTTCATTACCTATTAAGGCTCCTGCCATGAATATTGATAAACCAACACTTGCTTTTTTAAGTGGTCTATAAGAATTTGAAAATTTATCTGAAATTTCTGGTTTGTATTCGTTTGTCATAGTATTTTGACTCTCAATAACTTTATAAAGTTTTTCAGTAATAGTAGTAATAATAGATTCTCGATTAAATTTTAGCTAAGAATATTTATAAATCTAAAATCTTGTTTTAATTTATGGTACTAAAGCTGTATAATACGATAATAAGAACGATTGAAATTTTTAAGCCTATTAAAGAAAGAAAGGTAAATATGTTTGTTTGTGGTCCAACTGTTTACAATTATGCACATATTGGTAACTTAAAAACATTTACTCAGTTTGATATGTTGGCTAAATATTTGAGGTATAAAGGTTTCAATGTTTTTTATTTACAGAACATTACAGATATAGATGATAGGATAATTAAGAGGGCTAAAGAGGAAAAAGTTAAGCCTGAGGAAATTGCTAAAAAATATGAGAAAATATTTTATGAACATATTAAATTGTTAGGGATAGACAGTATTAATGAATTTGCTAGGGCATCAGATCATATAAAAGAAATTATAGAACAAATTCAAAGGTTAATAGACAAAGGTTACGCTTATGAAACTGATGATGGGGTTTATTTTGAAGTTAAAAAGTTTAAGGATTATGGAAAATTATCGCATCAACCTTTAGAGCAGATTAAAGAAGGGGCTAGGGTTGAAGTAAATGAAAATAAAAAAAATCCAGAAGATTTTGCTTTATGGAAGAAATATAAGTCTGGTGAACCTTTTTGGGAATCTCCTTTTGGAAAGGGGAGACCTGGCTGGCATATTGAAGATACAGCAATAACAGAGCATTACTTTGGTCCACAATATGATTTGCATGGTGGGGCTATAGACTTAATCTTTCCACACCATGAAGCAGAAATAGCTCAACAAGAGGCTTCATCTGGGAAAGAGCCTTTAGTAAAATACTGGGTTCATACTGCTTTTTTGAATGTTGGTGATGAGAAGATGTCAAAATCTTTAGGAAATTATATTACTTTACCTCAGTTATTAGAAAAGGGCTATAAGCCAAAAACGATAAGATATTTGTTTTTATCAGTTAATTATAGACAGCCAATGAACTTTAGTTTTGAATCTTTAGAGTATGCGCAAAATGCTGTTGATAGGATAAATACTTTTTATAATGATTTAGGGGAGAAGAAATCTAAAAAAGATAATACTAAGATTCAGAAATTAATTAATTTAATGCTAGGAAAATTTGAAGAAGCAATGGATTTTGATTTAAATATTTCAGTTGCTTTAAGCGAGATTTTTATATTTATCAGGAAGGTTAACAAATTAGAATTAAGTGAGAAGGATGTAAAGGATGTAAGAAATGCTTTTAAAAAACTAGATGCAATTTTATGTATTTTAGAAGAGCAATTTATTAAATCCCCTAAGTATATAGAAGATTTAATCGAAGAAAGAGAAGATGCTAGAAAATTAAAGGATTTTGAAAAGGCTGATGCGATAAGAAAAACTATTGAGGAAAAAGGTTATATATTGGAAGATCTAGATGGAAAAGTAAGAGTAAAGAAAAAATGAGGTAAAATGGATACTGAAACAAGATTTAAATTAATAGAATCTGTTGGAGAGGAGATTTTAACAAAAGAGGAATTAATGCACTTATTAGAATCTAAACAGAAGTTAATTGCTTATGATGGTTTTGAACCTTCTGGTTTTGCACATATTCCCTTTGCTATTTTTAGACCTATAAACTTAGTAAAATTACAAAAAGCAGGGATTAAATTTAAAATATTATTGGCAGATTACTTTGCTTTTATAAATAATAAATGGGGTGGGGATTTGGAAACTATAAAGAGATGTGCTGATTATTTTATAGAAGTTTGGAAGGCTGCTGGTGTTGAGAATGTTCAATATTTGTATACTTCCAAGGTGATAGATGATGTTGAATATTGGGATAAGGTTTTGAAGGTTGCTAAACATATCACTCTGAAAAGAGCTTTAAGAGCAACAACAATTATGGGTAGAAAAGAAACTGAAATACAAGCTGTTGCGCAATTATATTATCCTTCAATGCAGGTAGCTGATGTTTTTCATTTAGATGTTGATATATGTCAATTGGGTTTGGATCAAAGAAGGGCAAATGTTTTAGCTAGAGAGGTAAGTGAGAAACTAAATTGGAAAAAGCCTGTTGCAATACATCATCATATGTTAATGGGTTTAAAAGGACCTGTTGAAGTAGCTGGTTATGATGAGGAGAATTGGGCTGATAAACAGATTTCTTCCAAGATGAGCAAGTCTAAACCTGAATCTGCTATTTTTATTCATGATTCAACAGAAGAGATAAAGAAGAAAATAAATTCAGCTTTTTGTCCTGAAAAAGATGTTGCTAATAATCCTTTAATGGATTACTGTAAACATTTGGTATTTGAGAAATTTAAGGATTTTAAAGTTGAAAGAGAAAAGAAATTTGGTGGGGATATAAGTTTTGGTAATTATGAAGAACTGGCTGGGGCTTATTTAAATGGTTCTTTACATCCTTTAGATTTTAAAAATTCTGTAACTATTTATATAGATAAATTGGTTGCGCCTATTAGAAAACATTTTGAAAAGGATGCTAAAGCTAAAAAATTGTATGAATTCTTAAAAAGCAAGACTTTAACTCGCTAAAATATTCTTTTAGGTAGATGGTAATATACATGTGAGCTAGGAATTGGAATTATACTTGGTGTTAATTCCTCGTGTCTTATATGTATAATTTGCGTTAAATAACTCTTTAATTGATGTGCCAATGATTGATTCACTTCAAATCTTTCTTTTTCCTTGAATTCTATTTGAACTTCTATACTATTGTCTTTTTTAATTCCTTCAACTAAACTGCTTAAATATGCAAAAAATTTATCTCTTGGTTTGTTATCATATTTCTTTAAAAAGTCATTTACATCTCTATTTCCTTCAAAGAATAATAAAACTCTTAATAAGTCTTCAAGTTTAAAGCAATTTTTAACCATCAATTGAAACATCCCATGATTCTTTTTAAGTTTTGGAGCATATTTACTATTATTTACTACTGTTGTAGGCCACATATCTTCGAAGCATTGTGAGAAATTCATTCCGTTACATAATGTATCTTGCATAGTCAAGGCTTTAAATTTCTATTTTTAAATATTGCTATTTTACTGCTGTGTGGCATGATTCTTAATTTTTAAACTGTTTTTGTGAAATTTCTAAATCCCAAAAGAGGGCTTTAGCCCATCTATTTTTTATTCCCTGCAAAAGAAAACTGCAATTTTTAAATTGCAGATGAATTTTGCTTAATTTCTATTGTAAATGTTACGTAAATATTAAAAGTTTTTTGTAAAGTTTCCATCTTTTCCGTAAATCTTACACTTTT
>JACQNH010000004.1 GCA_016203175.1 Candidatus Woesearchaeota archaeon | reverse complement strand
GAATAAAAAAGGTTGGAAGATTACATTAGAGGGTTTAATTGGTTTAGTTTTAGGAATTGCGTTTGTTGTTTTAATATTCCTTGTCTTGTTTAAGTTAGTTGGTGTTTTTGTTCCAGAAGAGGAGCAAGCTACTCCTATAACTGTTTTCAATGAAATTAATGGATACAAGGATAATGAACAGCATATTATTATTTTTAAGATGACACCACATTCTATGGTTGTAGGGTTTAATAATGATCAATCCATTTTAAATTTAAAAAATTTTGGAGTTTATATGGGCACTTCAAAAAAGTATATCGCAAATATACTTGAGTTGAACAAACCTGTTAGTTGTAAGGATTCTTCTTGTATTTGTGGTTGTGTTTTTGGAGGAGAAACTGAGGTTTTAGATGATATAAAAAATATATATTCTTTATGTAAAGGTCAACCTCAATGCATTATTCTAAATGAAAAAATTTCCGGTATAGGTGGTTATGTTGATGTAGACAATCCAACTAAAAGAACTTATGAGTCTAACCCTAAATACCCTTTTTTTATTTTTAATGATAATGAAGAAATAAAAAAATTAACTTTGTTTTTAGTTAAAAGTGGAGATAAAGTTTCAGTGAAATAATAAGATGGATAGTCAGGTTTTAATAAAGCATTTCTGGATTGTTTTAGCTGTAGTTGTTTTTTTGATATTTTTTTATAAAATAGATTCTTTTAAGTCAGAAGGTGCTTTAAGTGATTTTAAAGCTGATTTTTATGCCAAAGATGTTGCATTACTAGTAAACAGGATGATTGCTAGTGATAATCCAATTTCTGTTGAATATAAACTAGATCAGGATTATGGAATTGAACTTAATAAAAACGAAGTTGTTGTTAAATATAAAAATGTTTATCAATCTAAATATTTGATGATTGGTGATCCAAGCAAGATCTCTTTTAAAAAAGTAGATGAGGGAGTATTAATTACAAAAAATGAATAAAAAAGGTGATTTTTATATAACCTATGAAATGGTTTTGTCTATTGCAAGAATTTTTGTTATAATAATATTTGCATTAGCAATGTCTTCTTTGATTGGTTCTCAAGCAAAGAAAGAAGTTACTTCATGGGATTTAGAAAGTGATGAATTCTTTAATAGTTTAATTTCTTGTTCTACTACAAATTATAAGTTAGATGAGGTAAAAATTAAAACTTCTGAAAAATGTTTAAAAACAAGCGAATATGGAGCTGAAATAAATTTCAAGAATGAAAAAATTGTGTTTAACAAAGAGAAATTTGGCAATCTGTTTAGTCTATGTAATACAAAATCCATATATTGCAAAGATTTTAGTTTTTTTGATGGCGTTAATGAATTAAAAGCCAATGTTTTGGTGATGAAAAATGGATAAAAAGGGATTAGGTGAGCCCTTGGCTATTGTAATGTCAATTATACTTATTTTTGTTGTATTTGTAATTGGTTTTTTATTATTTAGTGTTTTTAGAGAAAAGACAACTACAAAAATAACTACAGATCTTAAAGAAAGTGATAATTATTTGGCTTGGTTAGAAAAAGATAGAGACCAGGATATGTTATTTTCTATATTAAATATAAAGACAGAATATGATGATTTAAGCACTCTAATCGCAAGTAAGGATAAAGAGAAAATTGATGTAGAACTTAAAAAAATTCAGGATGAAATCAAAAAGAAAACAGGAAGAGATTATTTATTTGAAATATGGTATCCTGGTGTTGGCGAGAAACCTTTGGGTGATAACAACAAAATAAACGTGGCTGGTGCGTCAATTCCTGACATAAATGGAGACAAGGTTGTTATAATCTTGTTCGAACAAAAATGAATAAAAAAGCACAATTTTTACCAATAATTGCGATTTTAAGCATTTTTTTAGTTGGATATGCTTTTTATGTTTTAATTATCTTGGGGCCCGGGTCAGGTGAGTATTTTATTGGGGAACATAGCACTAAATGGTTAGTCATGAAAGAGGTAAAATTAAAAGAAATTGATTTTTATTATGAACAAGCATTTAAAAATGCGATTTTTAAAACTGTTTCTGAAATTACCGAGAATGGTGCTGGGAAAAGAGATTTGATCTGGGATGAAAATCCTTACCTGAATGTTAAAATGGTTTTTAAAAATACTCTAGAAAAAAATTTCAAATTTTACTTAGATAAAACTGATTTTAGTGATAATAATTATTATAAAAATGATTTTGAAATAATTTTACCTAAGAATTTTGAAATAAATCTTGATGATGGTAAAGTAAGCTTAGAGTTTAAAGATGAATTAATATTAAAAGATAGACCTTTAGACGAAGATTATTTAAGCGAAGAGCCTAGTACTAAAACATATGAAGATAATTTTATTTCTGTTTCTAAAAAACTTAAATATGAATACCAATTTGAAAGTTTTAGATTAACTATACTTGATAGAATTTACAATGAATTTTCTAAATCTAATAAATGTATTACTGTAAGTGATGATTTTAGGAGTATTAAGTGTGTTGATGAATGTATTGTTGAAAAAAGCAGATTAGATTATGAAATTCCATTAGAAAGGGTTGGTTTTGTGATTCCTATTGTGAAATTTAAGATTCCTAAACAATGTTGATACTATAAAACAACAATGTTTTAATATAAGTTGTTCTTTTTTAGTCTTAAGATGTTTAACGTAAGTTATGAAGAGATCGTTTCAAAAATAAAAGAGGAAAAAAATATTTCTGATGAAGAAATTGAGTTAAAAATTAAAGAAAAATTAGCAAAACTTTCTGATTTAATAAGCAAAGAAGGGGCTGCGCATATAGTTGCTAATGAATTAGGTGTTAAATTATTTAATATTTCTAAGGAATTAAAGATCAAAGGCTTATTAAGCGGGATGAATAATGTTATAATAACAGGTAAAGTAATGCAATTAAATCCTGTTATAGAATATAAAAAAGAGAACAGGGAAGGAAAGGTCGGAAGTATGTTATTGGGTGATGAAACGGGTGTTATAAGGGTTGCTTTCTGGGATGCTAATCATATCAAAAATATAGAGGAAAATAAGATTAAGGAAGGGAGTATCTTGAAATTAAAAAACGGTTATGTTAAATCTAATGGTATTTTCAAAGAATTGCATGTTGGAAATAAGGGTGAAATAGAAATAGATCCTCCGGGTGTGGAGATAGAGGTGCAGGACAAGCCAAGTTTTGATTTTGCGAAGAAAAAGATTTCTGAGCTAAATGAAAATGATAATAACGTAGGGGTGTTAGGTACTATTGTTCAAATTTTTGAACCTAGGTTCTATGGGGCTTGTCCTGAATGTAGTAAAAAATTGGTAGCAAATGATGGAATGTTAAGTTGCAAAGAACATGGCAGTGTAAATGAAGTTCTAGTCCCAATTCTAAATTTGTTTTTAGATGATGGGACTGATAACATAAGAGTTGTTGCGTTTAGGAACCAAGTTGAGAGATTACTTAATTTAGATATTGAAAAAATAAAGGAGTTCAGGGAAAAACCGGAAAATTTTGATAGGATAAGAGAAGATCTTCTGGGCAAACAATTGGTGATCGTTGGTAGAGTAGTAAAAAATGAGATGTTTGATAGAAAAGAATTGATGGCGCAAAGGATAATTGAACTGAATCCTGAGGAGCTAGTTAGGGAATTAGAGCAATGATTGATATAACTAAAATTATTGAAGTTTTTTCCGGGTATAAGCCGTGGTTATTGTTTGCTTTGGCTGTTTTTGTTTGGATTGCTCCTTTACATTTTGCAGTTAAATTTGTTGATGGAGATACTAATTTACTAAAAAGTCTAGCTTATTCGATCTTATCCGCTTTTTTAAGTTTGTTTTCTGTTTTATTATTTAGTTTAGCTAAAATAGGAGAATATGGTTTGATATTAGGGTTTATCCTCATTGTTTGGTTGTATTCAAGGAAATTTAAGGTCGGATTAATAAGAGCTATTTTAATTTTGGTATTACAGTCTGTTTTTGGTATAATAGTAAGTTTTATAATTAATTACTTCGATATAATATCAGTAAAAGAAGCATTAAAAAATATTGGGGTGAAATCATAATGGATCTTTGGAAAATAATTTTGGTTATAGTAATAATGCTTGGTTTACTATGGTGGTTTAGACCTGAGTATTTTTATTTGATTAAAGATGGTTTTTGTGGGTTGTTAAATATTTGTTAAATGTATCTTGAAATTTTATTTATAACTTTAGTAGTTTTGCTAATCCTTTTTATTTATCTTTATAAAAAAACTAAAGAAAAATTAAATAATTTAGAGTTTAATTATAAAAGTATGTATGTAAAACATGGAAAAAACTGGGAAAATTTTGTTCCTTTTATGAGTAATTACCCTGGCGATAAAGAGAATAGTGTTTTTATCGGAAATCCTATTGATTTTATAAGTTTTGATGATGATTTTATTAAGTTTATTGAAGTTAAAACTGGGAAAAGTCAATTAAGTGAAAAACAGAGGAAAATAAAAGAATTAGTTGAAAATAAGAAAGTTAAATGGTATGAGATAAGGTTTGAGAAATGAGGATTGTATTCTTATCAACCTGCAAAAGAAGAATTGTTTGTCTAAAACTTTGTAAAAATATTGTTCTCTAAAATATATATTCTGGGCAAACGTTACGTGACAAGTACGCGCAGGGTTTATAAATAAGTTATGCTTTATAGTGATTAAGGCCAATGAAACAGATTGCGAATTAGCGGCCATGTTTGTTTTTGTGACTTGTTTTCTTGGCTAAATTGAAATAAAATGCGAAAGCAAAATTAGGAGGTACCGAAGATGGTACAAAATATGCCTATAAAAAAGTTTAGGATCGGGAACATAGATTCTGCGGTATGGGAAAATAAAAAAAGCATAAATGGCGGAGAGGTTGTTTTT
>JACQNH010000077.1 GCA_016203175.1 Candidatus Woesearchaeota archaeon | reverse complement strand
TTTGTAATTTTCTGTTCCACTTGAACCACCTCATTTTTACACTCACAAAGGAGTGTTTAAAGAGGGTGCCAAATGTCATGAACCAACGCATCATTTTTATTAAATATTTATAAATTGCTTTAAAAAGACAAATTAGTTAAAATTACTATGTAAATTTTTCAATTTTTTTGTAATAATAAAGGAAATCAAGGGATTAAAGTTGGAACCCTTTACAATTCTATTGAAAATTTTTTAATTTTTCTGAAAGTTTTTCAATTTTTAATAAGCAGATTATATTAAGTAGTTCAATTTAATATTCTTAGGGAGGTTAAAAGGTAGAAAACTTTATATAGTATATTTGACTACCTTTTTATAAATTAATGGTTTATTTTGAAAGAATAGAACCAACAGAACATTATCTAATACATCATTCAAAAAATGTTAGATGGGAAAAAGTTGTAGAAGTTATTTTAACAACAAAAAATCCAAGAAAGAAAGGGAGTAAATTTGAAATTGATAAGGGGTATTATATATTATTCGAAATAAAAGAGGGTACATTGTATGTGATAAATGCAAAAATAACAAAATGAAATGTCCAACGTGTAGTTCGGAATTAAGAAAAACTTTAGTTAAGGTTTATGGAGCTGAAAATCAGGTAATTAGCTATCAATGTATTAAATGTGATTATTTTGAGTTTGAAAAGGATTCTTCTAAAAAAGTAATTGAAGAGCTTAGAGAAAGTCCATTAAAATTAAAACAAAAAATAATTAAATTATCTCATAATAGGCTTGGAATGTATTTTAATAAAAACATTATTGAAAGCATAGGTTTAAAAAAAGGGGAAAATTTATTAATTTCTGTACCTGATAAAAAACATATTTTAATTGAAAGAAATTAATCTTTTTCTCTAAATTAACAAAGGAGCTATCAACAAAGCAACTATAGCAATCATCTTAATTAAAATATTTAAAGAAGGTCCAGAAGTATCCTTATTAGGATCCCCAACAGTATCTCCAATTACAGCTGCCTTATGCGCCTCGCTTCCCTTACCACCATGAGCACCTGCTTCAATATACTTCTTAGCATTATCCCAAGCACCACCAGCATTAGCCTGCTTCATTGCAACTACAACCCCACTTGCTAAAGAACCAACCAATAAACCACCTAAACCTTGAACACCTAATATTAAACCAATAATAACTGGGGACAATAATCCAATTAATCCTGGTAGTATCATTTCTCTCAAAGCACCTTTAGTAGAAATCTCAACACATTTAGCATAATCTGGCTTTGCAGTTCCTTTCATTAATCCAGGAACTGATTTAAATTGTCTTCTAACTTCTTCAACCATCTTTTTAGCAGCTTTTCCAACAGCTTCAAAAGCCAAAGCTGAAAATAAATAAGGTAACATTACACCAATTAATAATCCAGCAAATGTATTAACATTCAATACATCAATAGTATTTAATTTAGCAGCTATAGAATAAGCAGAAAATAAAGCTAATGCAGTCATTGCAGCACTTCCAATTGCAAATCCTTTTCCAATAGCAGCGGTTGTATTCCCAGCAGCATCTAATTTATCAGTTCTCCCCCTTACTTCTTTAGGTAAACCAGCCATCTCAGCAATACCTCCGGCATTATCAGCAACAGGACCATAAGCATCCACAGCTAAAGAAATTCCTAATGTAGCTAACATTCCTACACCTGCTAAAGCAATGCCATAAAACCCACCCAACTTAAAAGCAATGAAAACAACAGCTGCAATTATTATTGTTGGCAATACTGTACTTTTTTTACCTACAGCTAAACCTTGGATAATATTAGTTGCAGCCCCAGTTAAAGATGCTTCAGCAATCGCTCTAGCATGCTTCCTTTCTTCAGAAGTATAATGTTGTGTAATTAAACCAATCAAAACACCAGCAATTAAACCAGCTACAACAACATAAAACAAAGTGAATTTACCAAATATAAAATAAGTAGCTATCCCTGCTAAAATAATGAATATAATTCCAGAAAAAATTAGACCTTTTAATAAAGAATTTGTTGGACTTTTTCCTCCTTTAACAAAAAATATTCCAACTCCAGATGCTAAAATACCTAAAGCAGATAAAATTAAAGGATACATCAGACCATTAGTTTGAAATGCAATCAAGCCTAAAGCCATAGCAGATATAATTGCACCAACATAACTTTCAAATAAATCAGCACCCATTCCAGCTACATCCCCGACATTATCCCCGACATTATCCGCAATTACAGCTGGATTTCTTGGATCATCCTCAGGAATTCCTTTCTCAACCTTACCCACTAAATCAGCCCCAACATCAGCAGCTTTTGTATAAATACCACCACCAACCCTTGCAAATAAAGCAACCGAAGAAGCCCCAAATGAAAAACCAAATATATAATTAGGATCTTTAAATATATAATAAGTTATCAAAACACCTAATAAGCCTAAACCAACAACTGCAAAACCCATTACGCCCCCTGAAAAAAAAGCTATTTTTAAAGCGTCATCTAAAGATTTAGTAGCAGCTTGAGTTGTTCTAACATTCGATTTTGTAGCTGTTAACATACCAATAAAACCAGCTAAAATTGAACAAACAGCACCAAAAACAAAAGAGATACTTGTTTGATAATTTAGTAAAATAGTTAATAATACGCCAATAACAATAACAAAAATTGCTAAAACCTTATACTCAGCCTTTAAAAATGCCATTGCGCCTTCTCTTATAGCTTTAGAAATATCTTGCATCTTTTCATTTCCAGCATCAGATTTAGAAATGAATCTATACAATAAGAAAACAATGACAAAAGCAAGAATTGGTGCAAGTATTAAATAAGTTAACATAAATTCTGAACCATCTAAGACATTTATAAATTTTATTATACTTCAATAGCGATAATTAACTTTATAAATAATATTACTACTATCAGAAATATGGATAAACAACATTCATGGCACATAATTGGTATAGGTAAAAATTTTCCAAAACATGTTAATGCAATCATAGAAATCTCAAAAAATTCTCATGTTAAATATGAAGTTGACAAAGAAACTGGTTTATTAAAATTAGATCGTTTTCTTTACTCAGCTGTACATTATCCTGGAGATTATGGTTTTGTACCAAGAACTTTATGGGAAGATGGTGATCCAATTGATATTATAGTTCTAACAAATATTCCAGTACAGCCATTAACATTAGTATCTGTAAGAATTATAGGTGTTTTAAGAATGATTGATGTAAAAGAAAGAGACGATAAAATTATAGGTGTTTATGACTGTGATCCTAGATTTGCTGAATACAAAGATATAAAAGATATACCTAAACATATAATACTTGAGTTAAAGCATTTCTTTGAAACTTATAAGGAACTAGAAGGGAAAAAATGTAAAGTTCTTGAAATTTTAGATCGAAAAGCTGCTTACAAAGACATAGAGAAAGGTTTGAAATTATACGCTAAGAATTTTAGGGAAAATAAGTAAAATTCTTCAAAGGCCATACGTAAAAATTTTAACTTTTTCGTAAACTCTAACAAAAACAACCCCTTGATTTCGTATAACTTTACAATAAATATGTAAATCTTTCAGAATTTATATTAGATTTTACAGTTTTTTGATAGCAGATTATATTAAACAGTTCATCTTAATAATTCTATGGAAAACGTAAATATTATTCATAAAGAACGTGTTTTAGTTTTAGCAAATGTTATTGTAGCTTATGCAACTTTTGTTGGGGTTTTAAGTGCAATAATTTATTACATTGCCGATATTAAAGGAATCTCAATTTTAGTGGGACAAACGATAGGAATGATTTATATATTAGTAGCACCCATAATATTTTATTGGGTTAGTGAAACTTTAACCAATAAAGGAGAATGATATGGAAGTAATAAATAAATATGTACCACGAAAGTGGAGAATAAGGATTAGCTTCATATTAGTTATTTTAGGAATCTATCTTATGATGTATTTAATGTTCTTTAAACAATACTAAATTATCTTAAAATTTTCATTAACTTTTTTCCAATTTATAACATTAAAAAAAGCTTCAACATAGTCATTTCTTCTATTCTGTCTTAAAATATAGTATGCGTGTTCCCAAACATCTATACCTAATATTGGAATCTTATTCTGTATTAAAGGTGAGTCTTGATTTGGTGTTGAAATTATCTCCAATTTTCCATTGCTTACAACTAACCAAGCCCAACCAGAACCAAATACCCCTAAGGCTACTTCTGTCAACTTTTTCTTAAACTCATCATAACTTCCAAATATTTTTTTAATTTCATCTGCTATTTTTCCTTCAAATTTTCTTTCTTTTTTATCAGAAGTCATAATTTGCCAATATAAAGAATGATTTAAATGACCTCCACCATGATTTTTTACAGCTGTCCTAATATCTTCAGGCACCAAATTAATATTTTTAATTAATTCTTTTAAATCTTTATCAAATAATTCAGAATGTTTTTCTAAAGCAACATTTAATTTATCCACATATGTTTGGTGATGTTTTGTATGGTGGATCTCCATTGTTTTAGTATCTATAAATGGTTCTAATGCATCATAAGAATAAGATAATTTAGGTAATTCATGTTTTTGCATAAAATAAAAAGATAAAAGGAATTAATAAAGCTTATGCACCAATTTTCTTAAAAATATCTTAAATCTCCCAAAGTTTCCTTATACAAAGACTTTTCTACAAATCCAAGTACACCATAATTAAATAAGGTTTTTCTTAATATATTTGATTGTTCTTCTGTTAAATCTATTAAAGCTGTCTTTTCTTTAATCTCTTCTAGCTCAACTAAACATCTTGATATATCTACTAAAAGACTTTGAAAAATTTCGTTTTCATCTAATGTAGTTTTTTCATTTAAAACTCTTACTTGAATCGAATCTATTATGTCATTGCTTTTTACTTCTATAAGTATCATTTTAATCCTCCATCACTAAAAATTTTCCAGTTTCTGTTAGTTTTATATTACTAGAATCATCTAACAAATTCAATTCCCTCAAACTCTTAATTGTTTTCCATAAAGCTGAGTCAGTGCATTGAAGTTCTTCTTTCAAACATAAAACAAAAGCTGAAACTGAAACTCCCTCAGACCTTTTTACCCTACCCAAAACAATCTTCTGCTTTGAATTCAGTTTTTCTAATACCAACTGCTTCAAAGGTAAGATACAAGTTTCCGCTCTTAGTATTGTTTTCATTTTAGAGTTTTGGCTTAAGTTTGATAAAAAGTTCAGCAAAAATAATATAGTTCAATTGAAAATTAAATAACACTGAACTTTTAATTAAGCCAGTAATGTTTATGTAATCTTAAAAAAATTCTACCAAATAAGTAAAAATTCTCAATTCCACTAAAATTTAGCTTTGTCATAGAAATTTGTTAATTTTAAAGGTTTATAAACATTTTCTGGAATGAAATTTACAGCGAGCGAAATCTTTAAATCTTGCCTAAAAAGACTAAATCTATGCAAAATAAAGAAAAAGAGTTTAATTTTCAAAAAATAGAGCAAAAATGGCAAAAAAATTGGGATAAAGCTAAAATTTTTGAAGCTAATCCAGATAAAAGAAAAAAATTCTTTATTACATTTCCATACCCGTATATGAATGGTTCACCCCATATTGGACATCTCTATTCAATGATGAGAGCTGAGGTCTTTGCAAGATACAAAAGAATGAAAGGCTTTAATGTCTTATTTCCGCAAGGCTGGCACTGCACAGGAAGCCCAATAGTAGCAGCAGCAAGAAGAGTTGAAGAAAATGAAAAACAACAAATTCAATTCCTAAAAGATCAGGGATTTTCAGCCAAAGAAATATCCTCTTTAAAAAAACCAGAGAATTGGACTAAAGTATTTCCTAAAATATGGGCAGAAGCCTATGATCTTATTGGTGTTTCATATGACAAAAGAAGAACATTCATTACAACATCATTAAATCCGTATTATGATAAATTTGTTAGGTGGCAGTTTAAAAAGTTAAAAGAAGGGGATTATATCGGAAAGGGTAAACATCCAGTAGTATGGGATACCAAAACAAATATGCCTGTTGGTGATCATGATAGAATTAAAGGCGAAGGTGAAACTCCTCAAGAATTTGTTCTGTTAAAATTTAAATACAACAATTCATATTTAGTTGCAGCAACATTAAGACCAGAAACAATATTCGGACAGACAAATCTATGGATTAATCCAAATATAACCTACGTAAAAGCAAAAGTGAACAATGAAGAATGGATTTTAAGCAAAGAATGTATCGCAAAATTAAAAGAACAAGAAAAAAAAGTGGAGATAATTGAAAAATTAGAAGGAAAATATCTTCTAGGAAAATATGTTCAAGCTCCAGGTATAGATAGAAAAATTATAATTCTACCTGCAAATTTTGTTAACCCGGATATTGGTACCGGAATTGTCACCTCAGTACCAAGCGATTCTCCTTATGATTATATTGCTTTAAAAGAATTGCAGTCTTATAAGGGATTGGACAAAAAATACGGTTTTACAATTGATCAAATAGAAAATATAGAAGAAATTGAGGTTATTCCAATAATAAAAACAAACAAATATGGAGATAAATCAGCTGTAAAAGTTGTAGAAGACAATGAGATTATTTCTCAGAATGATAAAAAATTAGATTATTTAACACAAGAAGTATACAAAGAAGGCTATCATAATGGTATAATGCTAGAAATCTGTGGAAGATATTCAGGAATGAAAGTTAATGAAGCAAAAGAAAAGATCAAAGAAAAATTATTAAAAAATAAAGAAGCAGATATGCTTTACGATTTAACAAGTGAAGTTGTAAGCAGAAGTTTAACAAAATGTATCGTAAAAATTGTAAGTGATCAATGGTTCATTAAATATAGCAATAAAGAATGGAAAAATAAAACTCATGAAGCTCTTAAAAATCTAAAACTTTACCCAGAAGTTGTAAGAGATCAGTTTTCTCATGTTATTGACTGGTTAAATGATTGGGCCTGTACACGAGAATATGGTTTAGGAACAAGATTACCATTTGATGAAAAATGGTTGATTGAAAGCTTGTCAGATTCAACAGTTTATATGGCTTATTACACAATTGCTCATTTAATTAAAGATGTACCAATTGAAAAAGTTGATGATGAATTACTTGATTATATATTCTTAAACAAAGGGAAAAAACCAAATGTAAAAAATATTGATAAAATAAAGGAAGAATTTGAATATTGGTATCCTGTTGATTTTAGAAATTCAGGAAAAGACCTAGTTCAAAATCACTTAACATTTTTCCTTTTTAATCATGTTGCTATCTTCCCACAAAAATATTGGCCTAAAGGTATTGGTGTAAATGGCTGGGTTAAAGTTGAAGGTGAAAAGATGAGCAAAAGTTTAGGAAATATTTTAACTTTAAAAGATATAGCTAAAAAATACGGTGCAGACGCTTCAAGAATTACAATTTTAAGTGGTGGTGAAGGATTAGAAGATACAAATTGGGATGGATCTTTTGCAGAGATGATGAAAGAAAAACTAACTAACCTTCATAGTTTCATATTAGAATCTTATAATAAAGGTAGAAAAAACAGAAAAGAAATAGACAACTGGATGGACATTGAATTAAATAAAATCATTGAAGAATCCGAAAAACTTATGGAAGTAACTATGTTCAGATCAGCAATACAAAAGATTTATTTTGATTTACAAAGATCTTTAAAATGGTATTTAAAAAGAACCGAACCAAATAAAGATATAATTAACAGAGCTATAGAAACTCAACTTTTATTATTAAGCCCATTCGCTCCATATTTATGTGAAGAATTATGGGAAAAGATTAAGAAAAAAAGGTTTATCTCTATAGAAGAATGGCCAAAAACAATTAATGTAAAGTTTAAAGGCAATGAAGAATTTTTAAAACAGGTTATTAATGATGTTAAAGCAATATTAAAACTAGTTAAAATAATCCCAAAAAAAATTTATTTATACGTTATCCCTAAAGATTTAGACTTAATAAAAGAAGGAATAGAATTCTTTGAAAGAGAATTTAACGCAAAATTTTCAGTTTATGCTGTTAATGATAAAAATAAATACGATCCACAAAATAAAGCACAAAAAGCAAAGCCAGGAAAACCAGCTATTTTTGTAGAATAGCAATATTTAAAAATAAGCTAGTTGAAGAGAAAGAACTGGATTGGAATTGGTGTAGTAATGGTGTAGATGTACATTACTGGTATTTATTTGAGTGTGAGGTTTCCGGAGATGTTAAAGAAAATAAAAGAGAAACAAAATCTATTAATTGGTATAGCAAAGAAGAGATTAAAAAATTAAAATTAGAACCTAGCTGGGAGTATTGGTTTAAGAAATTGAGGATAATTTAGAGTAGAAAGTAACTAAGAAGTAATAATTTTTCTTTTTGAACATAGAAAAAGCTTTATAAAGTATTTTGAAAGCTTTAGAAGAAAGTTTGTTTATAAACTTTAAAGATTTACTAATAACATCAACAATTTGGAGGTTGAGACTAATGAATAAAAAAATTATATGTTTGGTGTTGGCGATTGTTCTTTTAATAGGAATGATGCCAATTGTATTTGCAGATGCGCATGAAGATGATGTAAGGCCAATGAAGGCAAAGGCTAAAGAGATTAGAAAAGAGGTTCGTGAAACTAAGGAAAAAGTGAAGGCTATTAAAGAAGATGTAAAAGAGGTAAGAAAATCAGTAAGAGAAGATGTAGAAGCATTGAAAGCTAAAAGGGCTGATATAAAGAGTAATGTTAAAGATTTTAAAAGTCAATGTAAAGACGTTGAAACTGAAGAATGTAAAACTAAATTTTCTGCAGTAAAGACTGATGTAAAGGATCATTTCTTAAATGTTTTAGGGACAACTGAAAAATACCTTAATCAATTAAAGGAAAGATTAAGCTCTAGTGAGATTGATGTAAGTGAAGCAATTGCAAAGGTAGATGAAAAATTAGCAGCATTGACATCTTTAAAAGGTAAAGTTAATGGAATAAGTGATAGTACAACAAAAGAAGAATTAAGAAGCATTCAGAAAGAGATAGGAGATTTTGTAAAGGATACCAAAAAGGGAATGGCTAAAGCAGTGAAGGCTAGAGCTACTCATGCTAAACTTGGTGTTGTGATAAAGAGGGCTGAAAGTTTGGAAGCAAGATTAGATAGAATGCTTGAAAATGCAAAGGAGAATGGTAAGGATACTTCAAAATTAGAGCCATTGGTAAGTGAATTTAAAACGCATGTCGATAATGCAAAAGCAACTTATGATGAGATAAAAGCCAAGTTCAGTACTGTTGATAATTTATCCGAGCTTATAAAGAAGGCCAATGATAGTTTGAAAGCAGCTCATGAAACTTTAACTAAAATACATCAAGAGTTAAAGAGCATTAAAGCTGAATCAACTGAAGCGACAACGGGAGGGGAATAAAATGAATAAGTTTTTTTTATCTTTTTTACTTATTATTCTTGTTTTAGGGGTAATTAGTTGTAAAGCTGAAAAGAAGATGGAGGGTGTAGAAAAAGCTGAAACTAAAATGGAAACAAAAACAACTACTCCTAGTGCAAATGAATTGGATTTAGGTGATATAAGTTTAGAGACTGAGGATTTAGAAGGGATAAGTGATGAAGATTTAAATCTTGACTTCTAATTCTTTTTTTTATCTTTCAAAAAGGTTTTAAACTATTATTAAAGATATAAATTATGATAATTACGAAGAAAGAGATTTATTGGGTAATATTAATAGTAATAATAGCTTTTTTATTAAGGATTTTATTCTTTTCCTTACATAACACTGTAGAATTGGACGGAGCTTATTATATTTCTTTAGGTACGAATTTTATTAATAATTTTTTGTATAGAGATTTAGAAAACAATTTGAATACTAATTTAACTCCTGGAATGCCTGTTGCTATTGGTTTGATGGATTTAATTTTTAATAATTCAGTTTTAAGTGCTAGATTAGTAAGCGCTTTATTTGGTGCTTTTAGTATAATTTTTGTTTATTTATTTACAAAAAGGTTATTTACAAGGAAAGAGGCTTATATCGCTGCTTTTTTAACAGCTTCTTATACTGTTTTAGTTTATATTTCTACTTTAACTTATAATGATAGTTTGTATTTATTTTTGTTTTTAGGAGGATTATATTTTGGGTGGTTGGGTTTAATGAAGGAGAAAAGCTTGTTTTATGTTTTAACCGGTTTATTTTTTTCAGTTGCTTATTTAACAAGACCTGAAGGATTTTTACTACCATTTATTTTAATTTTTTATTGGTTAGTTATTTTAAGGAGATTTAATTTAAAAACAGTTTTGGGTTTGGGTTTAATGCTTTTTATTTTTTTATTAATTTCATTTCCTTGGTTAAATTTTATTCATGAAAACACTGGGAAATGGCAGGTTACAACTAAAGGAGGATTTACATATTTACAAAGAGAGTATAAAGTTTTTAGCGATGAATATGAAAAGAATTTATTTTCTTTAAATGAAGATAAAAATAGAATAAGATTAAATCCTTATAATCAAACTATAGAAACTAGTGTAAATGAATATATTTTAGAAAACCCTGGAAAGTTTATTAAAAGATATTTTGTTAATTTTGGAATGTTAATATTTGATTTTTTAGTTAAAGTTTTTCCTTTTGTGTTTTTGTTAGTTGCTTTTTATGGTTTTAAAGATAAGAAGGATAGAAAACTTGAGATTTATTTGTTATTTTTTATTTTCTATCCATTTTTAATTTCTCCTGTATTTGGAAGTGAAAGTAGATGGTTATTAGGGGGGATTCCATTGTTGTTAATATGGGTTAGTAGGGGGATTATTAAAATAGAGAAATGGAATGAAAATTTAAATTCTAAAATAATTACTTTAATTTTAGTGCTTTTAATGATAATAAGTGTATTTTTTGTTAATAGTTTTACACCAAAAATTTATGAAAAGGATGATCAGCCTATAGAACATAAGATTGCGGGTTTATGGTTTAAGGATAATATTGGGGAAGGAAAAGTTATAATGGAGAGAAGGCCTTGGGTTAGCTTTTATTCTAGTGGAAGATTTGTTTATCTACCTTATGCTGATTTTAAAGAAATGATAGAGTATGGTTGCAAGAATAATGTTGAATATTTAGTTGCTGATTCAAAATATTTAGGAAAATTAAGGCCACAATTAAAATCTTTGTTAGATGATAATTTTAATGATTTAAAGACTGTTTATATTAATCATTTTAAGGATAAAGTTGTTAAGATTTATAGGTTGGAATGTTGAGATTCACCATAAGGCATAAAAAGGGTTAATAATAATATACACTTATGTCGGAAGTGCAGAATAGAAAAGAAGGGATTTTAAGGTTTTTAAAAGAAAGGAATAAATTAGTGTTTTTGGTTTTAATTTTATTATTAGGCTTAGTTTTAAGGTTTAATTATTCAATTTTAAAGGCTCCTGTGGCAGAGTGGTGGGATTCTGCAGATTATATGTCGACTGCTAAAGCTATGGTCTCTCCTGAATTTAGTGAGTATGTTACACAATTTCAGACGAATGCAAGAAGACCATTTTTTTTAGCGTTATTATGGGCACCAATATTATTTTTTAATGGCAATGATACTGCATTACATTATCCAATTTTAATTTTGTCTTTGTTAACGGTTTATTTCACATATTTATTAGGAAAGAAATTGTATAATGAAAATACAGGTTTATTAGCAGCTTTAATGTTAGCTGTTTCCTGGATACATTTATTTTTTTCTGCTAGATTGTTAACAGATGTTCCATCTTTAGCTTTTTGGATGATGTCTGGTTATTTTTTCTGGAGAGGTTATATTGAAGAGGAAGGAAATAAATATTTGTGGTATGCTGCAGCTTGTTTTAGTTTATCCATATTTACAAGGGCTGCATCTGTAATGAATATCTTACCAATTTTAGTTTTATTTGTGTTAAAAGAAAGACATAAATTTATTTTTAATAAGAAAATTTGGGTTTCTTTAATTATATTTTTTTTAGTTTTATCTCCATTCATAATTTGGTTATTTGCAACATTTGACAACCCAATCCAAAAATTTACCGGTATTGGGGGAGGAGAAACGAGATTTAGGGCGGCTCAAGGCGGGTTTAAATTTTCAGATTTAGCTGACTTATGGAAGAATCTAAATTTTGTAGCTACAAGTTTATTGGGGCCCAGTATAATGTTAAATTTAGGTACATTAATGAGCCCTAATTTTATAGGATTTATTTTAATGATAGTTATAATAATCTTGTGTTCAGATGCTTTATTTGGAATAGATATTTTATGGAAAGAAAGAAATAAAGAATTGATGAAAAAGGTTTATTTATTGGTATGGATTTTAACACCTTACTTATTTTATAGTATAATTAATCCTGGTGTTGAGGATAGGTATTTATTTGCAATGTTTCCAGTAATGTTTATAATTTTTAGTGATGGCTTATTAAAAATAGCTGAAAAATTAAAGAAGTATTGGAAATATTTAGGAGTTATTTTTTTAATTTTGATTTATGGAATTTTTGTTTACTATAATATAAATGATGCTAGTTCAACTCATGAATCTAAAAGATTGTCTTTTGCTGAGATAGCTCAAAGCGGGAAATGGATAAAAGAACATTCTGCTGTAAATGAAAGAATAATAAGCGCTTCAAAGTATCAAGCAATGTATTATTCTGAGAGGGATACTTTTCCATTTTGTGATAATCAAGAATGCAAAGATAATGAAACCCTATTTATAGAGAAAAGATTAAAAGAAATAGACCCTAAATTCGTTGTAGTTTCTGTTTATGAGCCTGGGTTTACACCCCAATGGGCTTATACAGTTGCACAAAAATATCCAAGTGTATTAGAACCTGTGCAGGCATTTTCTCCACCTGGGCAGCAAAATCCTTATTTAATAGTGTACGAGTATAAACAACATCAATCAGATTGAGCCTTAAGGAGATTTTTCAATGATTTCTAAGAGTTTATTAATATCGATACGATCTTTAAAATGAGCATCAGCACTTAAGATCTCACATCCTAAAACTAAAGAAAGAGCTTCTAAAGGTTTATCTGCCTTATGTTTTACTTTTGTTTTATCTAGTGCATGAATATAATTTTCTTTTTTAACCCATTCTATAGGTAATTCATTTATTAATCTAAAAATCTCTTCATCTGTATATTCATATTCCCTTTTAAGAACTCTTTTAATTTCTTCTTTTATATTATCTGCGGAGAAAAGTTTTAATTTATTTTTTCGTGCAAGTTTTATTATTCTTCCTGCTTTGCTTTCTTCATTATAAAGAGCCATAAAAATAACATTTGTATCAATTACGGCTTTGATATTAGAACCATTCATTTGCAATCTCTTCTCTTATCTTCCTCGATTTTTTTAGTAAATCAAAAAGAGTATCTCCTTTTTTTGCTAATCGCTTTCTAAATAATTCGCATTCTTGCCTAAATGCATTTTCTTTGTGTTCTTCGATTAGTCTATCAATTATTTCAGCGATATTTTTTTTCTTTTCCTCTAATTTTAAATAAATTAGTTTCTTATGTATCATTTCTGGTAGAGCTATAGTTTTCATATAATTTTATAATTTTATAGATTTATAAATATTTCGTTTTAGATTGAATCTTTTGTAAAGAACTTATTTCCTTCTTTTAAATACCATTCTACAAAGTTTTTAACACCTTCTTCAATTTTAACTTTTGGTTTATAGTTTAGTAATTTTTTAGCTTTTGAAGTATCTGCATAAGTAATATCTACATCACCAGGAGGGGCTGGAACAAGATTTACTTTGGCTTTTTTATTTAGATTTTTTTCTATTAAAGCAATTATGTAATTAACTTCATAAGGCTCTTCATTTCCCAGATTTATAATTTCAAATTTAAGATTTTTATCCAAAGCTGAGATAATTCCTGAAACAATATCTGTAACATAAGTAAAATCTCTTTTTAATTTTCCAAAACCATATGCATCTATTGGCTGATCATGAATTATTTTGTGTGTAAACTTGAATATGGCCATATCCGGTCTTCCACTTGGACCATAGACTGTAAAAAATCTTAAACATGTAATTGGAATATTGAAAACTGTTGAGTAATATTTACATATAACTTCTCCTGCTAGTTTTGAGGCTGCATAAAATGAAATTGTAGAATCAACTTGTTGGGATTCTTTAAATGGGATTTCTTTCGAATTACCATAAATTGCTGATGTAGAAGCGAAAACAAAACTCTTGATATTTTTAGATAGCTCCAAAATAGAAACTAATGCTTTAATATTCGCTTCTTCATATAACAATGGATATTTTACAGATTCTCTAACGCCTGCTCTTGCTGCTAGATGAACAACTTTTTCAGGTTTTTCTTTATCAAAAATTTCTTTTAACTTATCAAAATTAGCTATATCTTCTTTGTAAAATTTAAAATTTTTATTTTCTTGTAATTCTTTTAGCCTATACTCTTTTAATTCAGGGTTATAATAGTCATTTAAATTATCTACGCAAACTACTTCATCGCCTCTTTCTAACAAATCCTTACAAGTATAACTTCCAATAAAACCAACTCCACCTGTGACTAATATTTTCATTTTAATTTAGTTTAAAGAATAGTTTAAAATGCTTGTGTATTATTCGTTTACTAAAGAATTTCCGTCTAATTTTGGCTTTTTAATCTTCATTAAATCCAATATTGTAGGCAATAAATTAATTATATGGGTATCTTTTTTACCTTTTAAATTTTTTATTATGTAGAATGTTTTTTGTATTTTAGGATCCCAGCCGTGCATTGCCTGATATTCTGTATTAAAGAGATTTGGATAAAATATAGTTCCAAAATTTGCCAAGAATATTAAATCACAGGTTTTTGGAAGATTATACTCTTTAAAATTTACTATTCTACCTTCTTCTAAGCTCCTTAATAAACTCTCAACTGATTTTTTTGCTTCCTGAGATTTAAACCAGAATCTTACAAATGTTGATCCTATAAAATAAACTAAATCTTTCCCAAAATCTAATTTTAATGAATCTAATCTTTCTTTTATATCAAATTTTTCTCTTACTTCATCCATGCTATGATCAGAGAATATTATTAAATTGTCATCTAAAAAAGCTAATTCTCTAACTGCGTTATCAATTTCTGTTAGTTTTTCTTTTAATTCATTGCTTGTTGTACCATATTTGTGAGCAATTTCTAAATCTAAAAAATGAACAAATAGAAAATCTGGTTTACTTTTAATTAGTTTTTTTGTTATATCTAAAACAGTTTTGCAATCATTTTTAAAAAATAGTTTTGATTTTCTATTTATATAAATATTCGGCCAGTCAATAGAAATTAATTTTTTATCTTCTAAGATATCAAAGATTGTTTTAACTGGTAAAGAATTTTTTTGTGGCCATGCTTTTTCCTGGGAAACTTTGAAATATTTATAATATTCTGAATTTAAAGGTGTAAAAAAGAATCTATTGTTTTTTAGTAATAATCTTAAATTTATTAATAATCTTGATTTTGTTTTAGGTTTCATTTCTTGGTCTAAATCAAATAAATCTATTTTCCTGTGAGTATCTGGATAGCAACCTGTTAAGAATGAAGGAAGGATAGATGTAAAACCAAAGGTTACTTCTAGGTTTCCAGATAAATTATTTTCTGCTATTTCCTTTAGAAACGTTGTTTTTTCTATATATTCTGGTTTTAAAGCGTCTATAAATATGCATATCATAGTTTTATTGCTTAAAGATGGGATTTTAAAGTTTATTGAACCATAATAATAGTAGTAAAGAAAGATTTAAAATTCTTTTCTTTATAGTAAGAGAATGAGCTTAGTTGATTTAATTAAAAAATCAAAAGAAGACCAGAGGGTTATAATTGAAGGTGGTTTTCAGGATGATTGGAATGTACATCATTTTGACAGCGAGGTAATTGCTGTTCCTTATAATATTACAACTATTTATACTGGACTTTATAATTTAGATAGAGTAGAATTAAAAAAAGATGTATGGGTACCTATTGGTGGCTCATTAGATACTGTAGAAAAATTAGACTTTAATTATATATGGGGCATCGTGCAAAGACCGTGTACAATATTGATAGAAGATGGAAGAATTTTTCATGATCTGGATATATTGGATGGCTCTAGTCATTTTCGATTAACCTCTACACTAAATGCTCTTAAAAAAGAATATGGGAAGAATTATTTTGAAGAGGCTTATAGAGTAATAAAATCAAAAAAAGAAAAAAGAGGATTTAGCAGATTAATTCTAAGCTGTAGTTTAGATTAATTTTTGTGTATAGTATTTTCCATAAGCATATAGGGCTGCTTTTCTATAATCCTCAAATGTATCTTCTTCTATTGGGGCTAATTTATGTAGATAACAATAAATCTCTGGTAATAGCTTTTGGAATTCTTCATTAGATTCTATTGCGTATAATAATAAAAAAGCCGGAAAAATTACTCTAATTCCTGGATCACGCCAAGATGTTAATGTTTTGAAGTGTTTTGTTCTTAAATAATATTTTAAATTTAATAGATATTGCAATGGATAAAGTTTATGCGAAGGCAGGTAAGGATCAAAATATTCAAAGGGTAGTTTCATATAGATTTCATGCATTAATTTAAGTTTATCTTTCTCTTCTATCCCTAAAGTTTTTGCTAGAAGATAAATTGTAAAATATAAAGTATCTCTTGCTTCCTTCCAGAATTTAACTACATCCTTTATTTTAGTCATTTCTAGGTTTAATTTTAATTTAGTAGCAAAATCAATTTTTTTAACTAAATCTGGAAATTCTTTTGAGTATAATTCTTTGAATAATCTGTTTCTTTCTTGATAAGTTCCTTTAAATCTATTTTTTAAAATTAACAACATTTCACAACAGGCTAAAAATGTTTTAATTGAGTAATAAGCTGCAATTAGTTTTTCATCTTTTTTAAAATTACCATTGAATCTTTCTTTATTCATTGACAATAGTAATAAACAAGATTTATTTATTGCATGCCTCCAGGCTTCTGATAATGAAATATCTGATTCTTGGATATTTATTTTAGATCTAACATCTTCACCGTATAAAATTTGGGAAGCATACTTTATTTCAAAGGTTCTTGTTGTTTTTTTTAATTTGTGAAGTTTATTATAATTTAAACCTCTAATGTCAACATGGAAGAATCTATTTTTATCATATGATTCATTTTGAGTTTCAACAAATTCCTCACCACCAAAACCAATAGCTTTAGAGGATTTTTTACCTAAATCTTCATAGAATTTATCATTTCTTTTTTTATCTTCAACTAAATAAATATCATAGTCATTAAAAGGTTGGTTATTTAATATTGTACCTTCTCCCTTACCATAACTACCAAATAAGATAATTGCTCTAGGATTACAATTTTCAAGAATTATCCTTTTAATTGTTTCAAGATGGTTTTTTACTATTTCATCAACTTGTTTTGATATTGTGTATTTCATTTTTTAGTTTCTTCTTTTACTTTTTTAATTAAAGTTTCTTCTTTTAATGCAAAGAAACCACCTATTAAGCCTATTAAAGTACCTATAACTGTGTTTAATAACGACATTGAAAATATTTTTGTTGCTGTAACATGGAAAAGAGAAAATAAACCAACTAAGGTAACTTCTCTTGTACCCAAACCTGAAACTGTAATTGGAACTAAACTTACAATCGTTGCTATTGGGGGGAGGATTAGAAAATAAGGGTATGGGATTTCTTTTATTCCAAAGGATAAGGAAACTAAATAAAGCTGTGTATAGATTAAACCCCAAACTATAAATGTTAAGAATATATTTTTGTATTGTTTAAATGGATTTAAAGAATGCTCAAGATATTCTTTAAAAAATCCCGCTGCATGATCTTTATATTTGGCTGGCACTAAGAAATTGGTAATAAAGCTTAAAAATAAATGTTGAACTTTTTTACTTGCAAAGATCAGTTCTATGATTAATAATGTTATTACAGCAATTATTATATGGGATGTTACATTTGCATAATAATTAATTATAACTAAAGAGCCTATTACACCCAAAATAAAAACTATCATAAAATCTACTAAACGGTCTACAATTATTGATGTTAAAGATTTAGCTATAGATATTTTTGCTTTGTCTTTTAAGTATAGAATTTTTATGAAATAACCCAATCTTCCAGGTGTAATAACCCCATAAAAGGAACTAATCATTTGTATTTTAATTAATTCCCAAAATGGAAGGTGAATGTCCTGTTTTTTTAGTATTAAAGCCCATTTTAATGTTTGGAAAAATATTAAGAAAGGAGCTATAAAGATTGATAAAAGAATATACCAGGGGTTTACATTTTGAATCGAATTTAAGATCTGCTGCCAGCCTAATTTTTTAATTAATAGAATAAATATTACAATCCCTATAATTGGAAGCAATTTTCTTAATTTCATAATTTTAAAACAAGAAATGGGTTTAAAAGCTTATTTAATGAGAAAACTGTTTTGAAGGATCTCTTGCAAAATCCATTATGTGACCTGCTACTGCTTTAATCCCCCTTAAAGTATAAACAATATCTTGTGCAGATTTTATCTTTTTAAAATGCTGATAGATATAATTTGGATGCAAGAATACTTTTGTGTAAATAGAATCACAAATTTCCATTATTTCTTCTGGAGTTGCATCTGGTGTTTTTAATAAAGGCATTGTCATATCATATTTCTCGTAATCGTAAGGTGAAACTCCCGGCAAGAACCAATTATTTTCAACTGCTTGATGCCACATTGGAGTTCCTGGGTAGGGCATAATTACTGTGCTTTGAAGAACATCTGCGTAACCTTTGTGCATTAAATATTTTGCTAATTTTAATGTGTTTAGTGCATCTTCTTTAGTTTCCCAAGGATAACCCACCATCATTGTTAAATGTACAATTAAACCTGCTTTTTTAATATCTTTGCATTCTTCTATAATTTGAGAAACATCTACATCTTTATCTAACATTTGCAAGGTTTTTTGATTTGCAGATTCCAAACCAAATTTTAATAATCTAAATCCTGCTTTTTTCATTAAATTATAATCTTTTAAATTTCTATAACCAAAGCGCATATTACATGAATAGTCTACTTTTTTATTTAGACCTCTTGCAATTAATTCGTTACAGAAATCATTTAACCATTTTCCTATTGTTATTGTTCCGCAATCATCAAATATTTCTTTTACACCATATTTATTTACTAACATTTCAACTTCATCAGCTGCATTTTTAGGTGTTCTTGATCTGAATGTTCCTTTTGGAAATAAATTAGAATCCCAAATACAATTAGAAACGGTCATCAGATTAGCGACATAAGAATGATCCTCTGGAACTGAGATATTATAAACATCACCTGAGTAATCTTCTTTAGAAATTTCTTTTATTTTAAATGAAAAGCCATACTTTGTTACGCTTAGGTTAATTTTCTGGATGGTTAAAAGTTGTTCATTTTCATTAGTGTTAATCGCTGAAATAAGTTCTTGAATAACTTTAATATCTTTAATTGGACATATTGTTGAATCTCCAACTTCTAATTTTTCTGCTTCTATAAATTCTGGCTCTGACTTTCCTTTTTTAAAGGCGAATATTTTATGATTAGGAGTGCATTTTAATCCTTCAGGTAAATTGTGAGCTTTAATATTTATCATTTCGCCAGAGTAAGGTCTTTTGAAAACAAAATCGTTTTTAACAAATCTTCCATTATGTGTTAAAACTTCATCGTATAAATTTATATTTTTTATCTTGACAAAACCGCTTTTAGTTAAAATTTTAGTATTAGGATGGAAGCAGAATGTGCATTTTCCCCACCAACAATCTCTTCCAGTCATTGTATAAGCAAATGGCCTTCCACGAATGTTGTATTCTTTTTGATAATGTTCAAAACATTTTGTTAATTCTCTATCTGGAAATGGAGCTTCATCTAAAGATTTTGTTAATTGATGCCTTCCACCATTAATTATTTTTCCTTTTTCTCTGTACCAAAATCCTTTAGGAATTTTTTTATTGTCAGACAAAGCATTACATAATTCTAACAAAGCAAAATCATAATGGCCACCAACTAGAACGTAATCTACTTTTGAATTTTTTAAAGATTCATCTGGAAATGCTGAAACATGATCCCCCATTAAAACAACTTTCATTTTAGGAAATAATTTTTTGACTTTTTCTATAAAATTCCAGTATATCTTTATTGTTGGGGCTTTAGAGTCAATTGCAATTAAATCTGGTTTTTCTTTATTCAAATATTCAAAATATTGCTGTTCTGTTAATTGCTCTGCTATTGCATCCTTCCAAATAACATCGTAGCAATGAACTTTTAACATTGTAGCTGCTGTTGCAGGAACTACTGGGTAAAGAAATGTAGGATTATGGAAATATTGAAATTGTCTATTTTGACCTAATTGAGCAATTCCTTTAGAATAATCTGCTGGTGGATAACCGACTAATACCTTTAATTTCTTTTTAACCATTTTCTGTAATCTTATTGATTTATAGTTTTTAAATATTGTGTAGTTAAAAGCTAATTTGTAGAGTCTAAGTATACCTAATAATAACTGTATTCAAAATGCTTATAAATGCTATTTAAAGGTAGTATTTAATGGCAATCTTATCCATAATGATTAGTTTTATTTTAGGATTTCTAGTAGCAGTTGGAATATGGTTTTTTATGTCAAAATGGGGAATGGAAAATACTTCTAAGAATTTAAAAAAGAAACAAATTGGAGACAAAGAAGCAATAACAAAAACTATGGCAATGACTAATGAAGAAATAATGAAAGATGCTTCTTTAACTGATGAACAAAGAGGAATGATTTTATTTACAAGATCACAAAGGCCGCAACAATTTGAAGGAAGAGAAGTTAAATAAATTAAAACAATAAAGGTGTAACATAAACTTCTATCAAAGCTGCAACAATTAAAACTGCTATTGAAATAAATATTAGATCTAAAGAATCTATAACTGTTTGATTAAATTTTTTGCTTCCAACTGCATGTCGAATTGAAGCGACAGAGATTATTCCTCCTGCTAGAGCACCAATAAAATAACCTGCAATTTCAAAGATTCCGTGGGTCATGTATCTAAGAATACCATGAGCTGCAGCAACAGTATATACTGGAATTGATCCATACAAAGCTAAATGCGAAAGTTCTGATAATTTTGTTGTGGCAAATGATCCTATTGCAGCACTTATTACAGATGCATTCCAAGTTAAGATGAATATTGCGCCTGCTCCGTAAAAAAATGAAAAGGCTATGCAGAAAAATAAAACTTTTAAATTATTTATTAATATTTTCATAAAAAATCCTTCTTTAAATGCGTAAGATGCTGAATTTGTGTTTATTGATTTTATTGTGTCTAATTGTGTTTTAAATAAAGTAGCTGCATTTTCTGGAGATAATATTAGATACCATACTGTATACCCCACTAACATTCCAATAAAAAGGAATATTAAGAATTCAACTGCCTTCCCATGTTCTTTAATTAGAATTGCTTCTTTTTGTATAAACTGATCTTTCTTTTCCTCATATTTGATTGTTTTATAGACTAAAGGGATAGCGGCTATAACTGATAAAAAAACCATTACTAAACTTGTTTCTTCTTTGAATATCCATCTTGCTAAAAAAACAGATAAAATAGAATATAAAAATCCAATAAACAAAAGTCTATACGGTCTTTTTTCTGCGCCTTTGGGACCTACAAGCGATTCTAACACCATCTTTTTTCAAGTTAAAGAATATTTGGGTATTTAAATATGTTATGTTTAATAATTTTTACTCTTTAATAAACTTTAAAAAGAGTTATTTTTTAATTTGTTTTATGGATATAGAAAAAATTAAATTAAATCTTAGGGCTAATAAATTTTTAAATAACCAACGAATAAGAATGAATAATACTGGGGTTGAAATTCAATTAAAGGATGATGAA
>JACQNH010000076.1 GCA_016203175.1 Candidatus Woesearchaeota archaeon | reverse complement strand
TTTAATTATTTTAAAAAAAAAAATAGAAATTTAGTATTGAAATCAAAAAAATGTTAAATACATTTTATAAAATATTTAATTTTAAAAATGCCTTATCCAAAATTAGCAAGTAATGAAAATTGTAGATTTCCTGATAGAAAAGATTGTAATTATTCAGGAAGTTTAGATAGATGCATATATATGTATTATGATAACCCAACAAAAGGTTTATGTGCAGGAAAATGGAGATGTAGTTTTAAAAAAAAATGAAACCCCAATTTAAAAATTCTCAATTTACACTATCGGAACAAGAAGTTGAACAACTTATCAATGCAAGTAAAAATCTGAGAGATAAATTAATAATAGAAAGTGCATACTTTCCAGCCTTAAGAAGATTCGAAATTGCTAAAATAAGAGGAGAAGATATTGATTTTGAAAGAGGAAGATTAAAAGTAATAGGGAAAAATCAAAAGTATTCTGAAATTCCTGTAGGAAGTGTTTTCCCTATATATCTAAATGATTTAAAATTTTTTCTTCAATTTATTAAAAGAAGAGATGGTTATTTATTTTCAAATGATGGGAAAAAACCATTAAATGTTAGTAGAATAAATCAAATTTTTCATGAAACAGCTTCACTAGCGAAATTAAAACATCCAAATAGACAAAATATAAATTTTCATACAAGATATAATATATCTGGGGAAATCGGAAGAAAAATTAATCCACATTTATTAAGACATAGTTTAGCAAGACATTTAAAAAGTTTTGGTTTTAATGGTGAATTTATACAAAATTATTTGAGACATACTAATATAGAAACAACTTTTAATGAATATGGGACTTTAAGTTTGGATGAAATGGAATCACATGCGAAACAAAAAAGAGGATTAAATATAGTTAATAATAAACAATTAAATTATACTTAATAATCCCCCTAACGAGGAAAAAAAGATGGAAGATAAACAATTAAGAAACAGAATAAATAAAATAAGAGATTCTATAAAAGGAATAACCGAAGAGATTAATCTTATCTATAATGAAAACGCAGAATCAGAAGAAAAGATTGTTAAAATAAAGAAAATAATTCATAATACAGAAAATAGACCAATAGAGTTTGCAGATTCATTAAATAAAATTAAAGATATAATAAACAATACGGGGGCTTAATTTAGCCTCTAACGAAGGAACATAATTAGCGTTTTTATTTATATTCGCTATCCATAACGAAGTTTAGGCTCATACAAACAAAAACTATACATTATCGGCAATGGAGTTGATTTATAATGGAAGAAACAATAAGGGTTTTTGAAGTAAGGAAAGAAGTCTTGAGGAAAGATGTTACTACTGAACGCATGATTTTTGAATTAAAAGAATATGAGAATATAGGAGAGAAAGAATGGGTTTATCATGCTCCTAATGCTCAAGACCATACTGAACAACAGGTAGAAGAGATACTTAAAAAACTGAAGGAATTGAACTCCACAGCCGATAATAAAGGCTAAATTCAATAGCCTTCGGCTACTTTCCCTCTGGGAATTTAGCCTTAGACATTATGCGTAATTAAAAAAACATGGAGGATTGATAAAATGAGTTATCCATTATTTAAAAAAAGGAAAGATGCGATTGATTTTTGGAGAGAACCACTAAAAAAGGTATGGATACCCAAATCAAGAGGATTTTTACAAGCAAGAACAAGTGGATATTATTATGTCCCAAAATCAACAACTACCCCATTTAGTAAATCAAAATAAGATAGTCCGAGTTTTTTTAACTCAAGGAGCTATCGCCCATGCATAATTTTGGTTATAACGCCATTAAAACATGTGTTATAACCAAAAGCATTAAACAAAATGACTAAATCAAAAAAGAAGTTTCGGAAAGTTGTTGAATGGAACTTTAAAAAACTATCATACTTGTTTTTAGGAATTGTATTATCATTCTTTTTATTTATATTGATTATTGCCTATGAACATATATCTAAGTTTTTTATAAGTATGATTATTGGTATTGTTTTATTGGTTTGTATTGCTTACAACTTTCAGAAGGTTGAATATGGTGATGGTAAATTAAGAGATGTATGGTATGAAGTGATTTAGCCACATTTGTTTAATAGCAGTTTTAAAACAGAACTGCTATCTATAACAAAAGGTTAGGCAGTTCCGTCTAAAAACTGCAACTATATTATATCCAATTAAAACTTTGAAAGGTGGCTAATGATGAAAAAAAATATAGCAAAAGAAGTTTATGAAAAACATTATTCAACACAGAAATATGAAAGTTCAGCTTTGTATAACACATATGATGAAGATGTTCAAACTATAATCTTTGAAGCAAAGAAAGAAGTGTTTGATGATATAGAAAAGGAATGTTTACTTAATTCAGATACTATGTTTATTTCAAATATAAAAGAGTTCGAAGGATTAATGGGGAAAATAAAGCAACGCCACCTTTCAACTCCTTCGGAGGAGCTGAATACAAATGGGAAGAGAAGAAGTATCAGGGGAAAGTAGACAGAGGGTTGGGAAAATGATAAAAAAATTTAAGGATAATTTTGGAAATGTAATTGAGTTTGATGGAATAAATAATAAAATAATAGAACAAAGATTGGGTTTTTTTAAAACTGATTGGGAGGAAATAAAATGAATAAAGAATCATTAGAAGAAATAAGAAAAAAATGCATAGAAATCGAGAGATTAATTGAAATGGCTTCGGAAGGGACATACTCTCTTAGACTTACTTTTGATAAATTTAATGACCAAGTAGTTATAGACTTAAAAAGTGAACTATGGAATGAATATAACAAAACCGAAGCCCAAATTACGTCTAAGGACTGATTATAAATAGTTATAATCAATTTGGGCTTCAGCTCGGAGAAAGGAAAATGGACCAAGAAATGGGGGATAAAATATTCAAAGGAAAATGTGGGAGTGTATATAGTGTAGATGATGACAGAATTTATTTTATATTACATTCTCAGCATCGGTTAAGTATCGCTTGTAAAGATTGTATTAACTCTTTAGAAGAAGCTGTTAAAGAATTACTCAATCGGCTGTTAAAATAGGATTAAAAAAAAATAGAGGAGATGATGAGATATGATAGGACAAAGGATAAGGTGTCCATGCTGTGACAGCATATTTGAAATAGAAGTTACAAGGATTGATTATACTCAAGGAAAAATTATCTTAGACAAAATCAATTCTTTAACTTCGCAAAGCGAAGGAACTAAAGTTCTCTCGCAAAGCTCAGACAAGTCTTGCCCCAATAATGATGATGAAGCAGAAAATTATGGGTCGAATAAAATTCATCTTTAGGAAGTAACTAAAATGGGATTTATAAAAAATACTTTAATATGGACAAACCCTTTAACTTATGTTTTTGGTGTTCCAATATTCGTAGGGTTTGTTTTAGTTGCTATGTTGGATGGTATAGTAGAAAAGACAAATAAGATAGTAAAAAGTATAAATTTTTGATTACGGATTGCAAAATGAATAAAGAAAATGGATTTAATTGTTGCGAGCATTTCTGGGAATTTAGGGATATTCAATATTTTGATATTGTATACAAATATAATAAATTAGCTCTATGTTTGAAATGCGGAAATTTTAGACAAAAATTATCTGGGCAGCTTGATGAAGAAAAAATTGAGAATGAAAATCCTTACGAGCCTGAACTTTACGACCAAATGCGAAAAGAAATTATGAATGAAAAGAAATTAAACTTAGTTGATGCTATAGAGAAATATAGACAAATAACTATACCCATACAATAACTTCGACGAAATAAAAATGAAGGGATTATTGATATTTGGAATAAGCATATCATTATTGGTTGCTGGTTGTAAATCCATCAATCATTCACAGATACCCTTCTGTGATGATATAAATATGACTGGAGTTGATTGTCATTCACCATTCGATATAAATTTTTTTGGAGAACGTATAGATTACGATTATGAAAAAGCGAAATGTAAATTTACAACTTATATAGGAACAGAAGAAAGATTGGAGTTTTGTTTTAGAACTACTGAAAATTTAACAAAGGACATAGAAGAAGCGTTTAGAGGTTGTGAATGTGTTTGTAACAAAACTTAATCCCTTCATTTTTACTCGAAACCTTCGAGGTTTCGCCCTTTGCGGGTCGTCGAATAATGGTTTCACGAAATCCGCAAGCGAATAATGAACGAATGTTACTTGCGGACTTCAGGCGAAACCATATAATTATGCCCAATAGATTTTTGGGATGGAGGAAAAGATGAAAATAGAAAGAGCAGGGGAGGTGTGGATAAGAATATCAGATAAAGATGGTGGGGTAATTGTAAGTAAAAGTGTTGAGGCAAACTTACTATTTGAGATATTAAAAGAACTAAAAAAAGCCCAAAAATCTACTACGCCTAAAAAGGCTGGGCATAATATTCGCAAAAGCCCATAGCAAATATCTATGGGTTTTAAATTAGTTTGCTACGAGCCTTTGCTCAAAGCAATTAGGCAAAATTTGAGGTTTTGAACAATGGAAAAAGAATACAAATATGATGTCGTAAAATTGATTAAACAACTCTGCAAGAATCCCTTAGAGTTTAGTGATTTCATAGGAAAGTTGGCTGTATATATTAGACATACAGGAAAGACTAAAACATTTTCATTAAAATCAGAAATCACCAATCCATTTGATGATAAAGAAACAATATTTGCAGAGTTTAAGTTCAAAACATCAAACTCAAGCAACGCTAAGGTGTTGTCGCCTAATAGGAATTTATCAAAATCCTCTAACGAGGACTCAAGCCCTTCGGGTCGATAAATTCCACCATTAGACAAAAGTTTTGAGGATTTATGAAAGCACGATTTAAAAATTCGGGAAAGGAAGAGGTGTGCCAAGAATATCCTAATTGTAATTGTAAAGGACATTTAGTTTATGTTAAATCCTCTAAACCTCAAGCTTCGGCTCAAGTTTTTTGTTCTAAATGTGGAAGTGAGATTGTAAAGGGTAGATGTTCCCAAAGTAAATGTTTCTTAGAAAATGAGCCTCAGTCGCCTAATAGCCGAAAAACTCAATCAGCTTTTGATGATAGAGAATGTCAAATATGCGGAAAACCTCTTACTGCACATTCATTTTTTTATGATAAACACGAATTTATACCAAAAGCCGACTAAGTTTGTTCGGCATACACTATTACGAAAAACGGCATACAATTATGCAAAATAAACCCAAAACGGAAGTGATACAATGAAACTAAATGAATATATTAATATGCTTACAGAATTTTTAAACAAGGAGATGATTTAAGATGAAATTACGCAAAAGATTTTATAAAAACACAAACAAGTATCTCCAATTAAAAACTTTTAAAGGTGACTAAAATGAAACAAGAATGTCAAAGATGTGATAAGAAGATTGAAGTGGGAACAATACCCTCAATGACATGCTCTCAATGTGTAAGTGAAGTTATAGATTTTAATAGGATAGAAGCAATGAAAGATGTATTTGAAGATATTGAAAAAGAAGCTATGAATGAAGATAAGGGTGAGTTTAATAGATTTGCTTATGAAATAATAAAGCAACGCTACCTCTCAACCGACAAGTCGAACTTAAAATCGTGAAGCAATATGACTATTATAAAAAAGTTAACTTGGGAAGAAAACTTTGCTGAAACAATTATAAATGATGATTTACCCACATTATTTAAGATGCTAGAGATAATCAAAAAAGAAATAGGTAGGAGAAAAGATAATTGTTATGAAACTTCATCTTAATTTAACTAATTATCAAAAAAATAGTTTTTGTTATCCAAAACCTAAATTCGGAGCAGCATTAAAAAGTATTATATCAGAAGATATATGGACTGCTGAACAATATTGCATCAAATCCCATCTTAAAGCAAAATGAATAAAACACAAACATAGAAAAATTAAATAATTTTATCGAAAGCTAAATGAGATAAGAAAGATATGTAAGATATTATAAAAAGATATGGTGATATAAAAAATAAAAAAAACGTCATTAATAAACCAAATAAAAGATTATGTGTCATTCCACGATGAGGAAGTTTGTAGATAAATAAAATTATTATACTGAAAATTGTAATTATAATCAAATATTTTATTTCTAAAAGAATGTAAAACATACCAAATAATATTAATATAGAACTTAAAAATCCAATATTCATCATTTTTCTTGCTAATGATTTTTTAGTATCTATATCAGGAATTATACCAAGAAATAATATATAAGGAAGAAATATAAGTTGTGACAATGTAAGTTTTTTATAATAATAAAATACAAAAAATAAAGATAAAGATAATATTAGTGAAACTAATAGATGAGTTTTATAATTTGGCATATTTAAAAAATTTAAATATTATCAATTTTATTTTTTAATATATTGAGACTCTCTGATTTAGTTTTTGTTGTTACAAAAAAAATAACTTTCTTATTTAATATTGCCAATCCTGTAACTAATTTTTCTTTTGTTTGAGTATCAAACTCATTATCAAATTCTAATAAATATCCTTTATATTTTTCATCATTGTACATTCTTATCACCTTCTCATTTTATTATTTTTATAGTAGTTTTTTATTTTTATTACCTCTATTTATTCTATTTTTTCAAAATCTATAATTTGTTTTTTATATCTTTCTGATTTCATTTCTCCTATCATTTTATACTTAAATTTAATTATAACCTTGTTTCTTTTTTAATTCATCAATATCTGCTCCATGAATGTATTTAAATTCACATTTATCACATTTATAATTTCAACTACCATATCTATCAAATTCATCTTCTGACAAATAATGTCCACAATTATCACAATGTCTTCCGTCTGTTCTCATTTTTCTTCACTCTCCTTTTGTCATACATTTTCTAATATTTTCTGCACAAACTTTATTATCTTTCTCACACTTATTTAAACTATTATCACACTTTACTTGACATTGTTGTGACTCTAAAGCCATATCTCGTTTAGTTGTTTTATCTGCAATATCACGACATTTTTCTGTTCCTTCAAAATCTCTACACATTATTAAATTATCTTTCATATATTTATTATAATCTTTCCAACAATCTGTTTTACAAGTGTCACTATTACTTAAACAAGTTATATAATCATTTAAACAAGATGTATCACAATTAACAATTTTATTATTAGTGTAAATAAAATTTTTAGATAATATTATAGTAATAGATATAATCAAAATAATGGTAAAAACTACTATTGAAATATCTTTAACTAATTTTTTCATTTTATACAAATAAATTTATTATAAAATTTGGAATAATATTCATTATAACGAATAATATGAATTGAAAAAAAAAGGATATAGAAATGTTGAAAACAAGTAATGATATTAAAAATATTATACTTAAAACTATATAATTTTTTAAATTTATTGTTTCTTTAATAAAGGGTATCTTTAAATTAATCAAAATATTTTTATTAAAATATGATTTAATCTTATTTATTGTAGGTAATGAAATAATTGATAACATATTTAAGCTTGTAAATATATTATTATTATTCTGAGATTCATTTATACTTTCAATACTAATTGGTATAGAAATATTTTGTGTATTACAATTTTCAAAATCAAATTTTAATAAAGTATATTTATTCGAACTTGGTATAGTTTTTAAAAGAATACTAATATTTAATGTTCCAAATAAAGCACCATCATTAAAATTTTTTAATAAATATGATGATGCTGCAGTATTATCATTATCATCAACAAATGTTAAGGTTGTTTTTATTGATGTTGGATTAAGATTTCTAATTCTAATATCTTGTACATCATTATCACTACTAAAAGTTAATGATTGTGGTTGAATATCTATGTAGCAAATTGTTTTTAATTCATCTAAACTTTTTACAAATGTTTTAGAAATTGTTAAAAAACTACTACCTCCACTACTACTTCCTAATATTGTTGGTGAAGTTATGACAGATGCTTCACATACTGCCCATCCTCCCTCACAATTTCCCCATCCTAAATCTCCATATCCTGCATAGATTATCGGCATAAGCAAAAATATTGCAAATAAAATTATTATTTTTTTCATTGTATAACATTATTATAATCTTTTATGTTAATTATCCATTTTACTCCCTTTCCATCAACTGTTAAGTTTGTATAAGCATAAACAACATCTTCATACTGCCTTATATGTGAAACTTCTATATCTTGATTAAATCTTGTTTTTAAATATGATTTAATTTTGTTTTTTTCAACATTTGTAGGAGTTTCAGAAGTTATATCTCCTAATTTTTTCATCTTGTGTAAATTATTTTTTAGTTTTGGTGTTTTATCATTATCTTCAACTTGTGCAACAGAAATAAACGATATTATTATAATTAAAAGAAGCAAAAAAGATACAACTATAAATTTTCTCTTTATATTTATCATTTCTAATCAGTACAACTTAAAATAAGTTCTCCATTTTGTTCTATTGGATATAGTATGGTTATATTTTTGTTTACTATTTTAACACGATACTATGCAAATTCCGCTTCCATTGTGAAATATTAATCCGCCTACACCACTTGGGGTTCTAATACTGATATTATGTACAGACATATTTCCAGATATTACTAATTTTTCTATAGGAGATGTTGTTCCAATCCCAACATTTCCAGAGCCATAAGCCAAATTAGTTGGACCTGATATGTTTAATTGAGTGCCATTAATTGAGCCAGAAACTTCTAATGCTCTTCCAGGAGAAGTTGTCCCGATGCCGAAGTTGCCTGATATTATCATTGACCCTGCACCAGGGTCT
>JACQNH010000080.1 GCA_016203175.1 Candidatus Woesearchaeota archaeon | reverse complement strand
TTACAGGATTACCAACAACCTGTCCATCAGAAGGCATTCCTAAACTGACACTTGGATTTTTATTGTTCACGATTTTTCCAGTTAACAAATTCACATCAAATAAATCAGCAAAAGAAAAACCACTAACTAGAGAGATCATACTAAAAATTACCAGTACAAAAAACAAAGTTTTTTTAATATTCACCACTTTTCTTTTTTCCCAAGGTTTTCTTATTTCTATGAAAGAAACGGTTTTATTTAAACTTTTTGGATACTAATCTCAAATACTTTCCCTTTTATTTCTTCCTTGGAACTAGTTTTTAGAACTTTGCCTTCAAACTCTAAACTTTTAGCGCCAACTTTCTCCAGTATATCATTTTTAAATCTGCTAATATCATAATCAGAATTTATTACTAAGTTTATTCTATTCTCTTTCTTTAATCCTTCTTTTTTCCTTAGGGACTGTATCCTCCTCATAACTTCCCTTGTATATCCCTCTATTTCCAATTCTTTAGTTATTAAAGAATCCAATTTTATTTCAAATTCCCCTTTGCTTATTCTAACTTCCTTAACATTTAGTTGTGTTTTTATTAGTTCATTTAAGTTTTTTAATTTTGCAGGGTTATCTACTTTGATTTCTGCTTTCGCCAAAGGCCACCTAACACCATATCCAATTTTTTCTCTTTCAGCTAGCCCTTGCTGCACTAGTCTATTTACTACTTCAAAACTATTTTCTAATTTTGTATCAATTAATTTTTTTTCAAATTTAGGCCAACCCATTAAATGAACAGATTCTTCTTTGACAATGTTATCTTTTCTTAATTCTGCCCATAAAGATTCAGTTATAAATGGACTTATTATAGAAAACATCTTTAAAATATCCAAATAAGTTTCTTCAACAGCAAATAAAACTTTTCCAGGTTCTGAATTTACCTTATCTCTCGTAAACTGTATATAGATTCTAGATAAATCCAGATACAAATTTTCAATTTCTTTTATAATTTCATCTATCCTATACTCTTCCATTAATTCTGTAACTTTTTTTACCGTGGAATTTTTTCTAGATAAGATAAGCTTCTCTTCAATATCCAATTTTTTCTCTTTTTTTCCTTGCTTTCTTAATTCTTTCAAGAAATTTGCTAAATTAAAAAGAATGTTCAAATTCCTCTGCTTCATCTTTACTGCTTCCCAATTAAAATTAATATTTTCACCTGCTGGAGTTTCACACATATAATATCTTAACACATCAGCGCCGTATTTATCAACAACTTCATAAGGTGAAATTATATTACCTAAAGACTTAGACATTTTCATTCCTTGATAATCTAAAATCATTCCGTGACAATAAACATTTTTATATGAAGACTTTCCAAAAGCAATCCCAGAACACATTTGCAACATACTAAACCACAATTTTATCTGTTCCGTTGCCTCTAAAATAAAATCAACAGGCCAAAATTTAAAATATTTCTTTTCTTTTGGATAATCCAAACAATTCCACGATGTAGTCCCAGAATCAACCCAGACATCAATAACATCAGGAACTCTAGTCATATTATTACCACATTTCTTGCACTCTATTTTTATCCCATCAATCCAAGGCTTATGCAAATCACCAGGAACTTTTCCAGCCTTTTTCTTTAATTCGTCTAGACTACCAATAACTTCAACATTACCGCATTCACAAGCCCATATAGGAACAGGACATCCCCAGTATCTTTGCCTAGTTATTCCATTATCCTTTAAATTCTCTATCCATAAATCATAATTTTTAGAAGCAAATCCTGGTTGCCATCTGACTTTTTTATTAAAACTTAATAATTTTAGTATTAAATCCTCAATTTTCATAAACCATTGCTCTGTAGCTCTATAAATAACAGGATTGTGACATCTCCAACAATGTGCATATTCATGCTCTACTTCTGTTTCTTTAATTAAGCTTCCATTTTTCTCTAGTGCTCCAATAAACTTATCATCATCTTTTTTAGCTCTTAAACCATCAAATCCATTCATTCCCATAAAATATCCTTTTTCATCAAGCAAATTAAAAGCACCAATTCCATATTTCTGGCAAACTTCAAAATCCTCAGGACCGCAACCAGGTGCACTGTGTACTAATCCAGACCCAGCAGAAATATCAACATATTCATTAGATAAAATAACAGTATGAACTTTTTTCCATTTTCTCTTAAGTTCATCGTAAATCTTCCCTAGTTCTTTATGTAAAGGATGCAAATATTCTAATCCTTCTAATTCACTACCTTTAAATTCCTCAATAATTTTAAATTTATAATTCATTAAACCAGAGATAAAAACACTGGCTAACGCCTTTGCAACTACCCATATTTCTTTCCCATTTTCAGTCTCAACTTCCGCCCTTACATATTCTAGCTCCGGATTTACCATAACAGCCAGATTAAACGGAGTTGTCCATGCCGTAGTAGTCCAAATTATTAAATATTCTTTAGCTTTATTTTTAACTTTAAATTTTAAAAAAATAGAATTTTCTCTAACATTTTCATATTCTAACTCATGCTTAGCTAAACTAGTTTCACATTCAGCACACCAGTGCATAATTTTTTTTCCCCTATACAATCTTCCTTGTTCCCAAGCTTTTTTTATCAACCACCATTCTCCCCCAATAAATTCGTTTTTTATCGGCCAGTAAGCATTTTCAAAATCCATCCACACACCTAATCTTTCTAAGTCTTTATCCATTAATTTTGCATTTTCACTTGAAAATTTTATACATTCTTTAATGAATTTCTCAACGCCATATTTTTCTATTTCTGATTTATCTTTAATTCCTAATTTTTTCTGAACAGCATTCTCCGTAGGTAACCCATGCATATCATAACCAGCCCTATCCCAAACATTAAATCCCC
>JACQNH010000074.1 GCA_016203175.1 Candidatus Woesearchaeota archaeon | reverse complement strand
TTTGAAAACTTGCTGGAATAGGGCTTTATTCCAGAAACTAAAGTCATTGCTATTTCCAAAAACAATAAATAGGTAGAATTACTTACATTACTATACATAAATTATCACCTCTTTTGGTTTTTAATAACCATTAGAGGTGATATTTAAAGGATTTCACCATGGCCGCAATTTAAGAAAGTTTTTAAACAAACTATTGATTTCAAGGATTATGTTAGGAAGAATTATTGATAAAACAACAACTACAGAATTTAAAATCTCATTGGAGCAGCCAGCTAGAAAATTAGACTACATAAAGATAGAGCATAAAGAGCAGGGTATGATTCTAGCTCAAATACTTGAAATAGAAAAAAACAAAGAACAAACTATTGCTATTTGTACAGTCTTAGGTTTCAGAGATAAAAACAAAATTTTAAAGTCTTTAAGGACACCTTTGGAACCAAATTCAGAAGTTTATAAAGCAGATGAAAATTTAATAAAAACAGTATTAGGCCTGGAACATGCACCAAATTCAGCTTTTATTGGAACGTTAGATGGTTATGATAATATCAAAGTTTACTTGGACCTAAATAAATTAATCACAAAACATTGTTCAATATTAGCAAAATCTGGTTCTGGAAAATCTTATGCATCGTCAGTTTTATTGGAAGAATTATTATTAAGAAATATCCCTATAGTTGTTATTGATCCACATGGTGAATATCAATCTTTAAAATTCCCAAATACGGAAGGAAAAGAAAAATTATTAAAATTTAACTTAAAACCAAATAGTTTCTTAAATAAGATACAAGAATTTTCATCAGATACCTCAATAAACCCAGGTTGTTTGCCACTAAAACTACCAAATAATGGTTTGACAGCATCAGAATTATTGCACTTATTACCAACAAATCTTTCCTCAAATCAGCAAGGAATTTTATATTCAGCTTTAAAGCACATGAAACATATTGATTTTGATAATTTAATATTTCAACTTGAGCAAGAAGAAAGCTCAGCAAAATTTACTTTAATAAACATTATAGAATATGTAAGATCTTTAGAACTTTTTTCAGATGAGCCTACATTACCAAAAGATTTAGTAAAATCATCAAAAGCATCAATAATAAATCTTAGAGGTACCCCACCAGAAGTTCAGGAAGTAATCGTTTACAAATTAGCAAGAGATCTATTTATGGAAAGAAAAAAGAATAATATCCCTCCCTTTTTTTTGGTGGTAGAAGAAGCCCAGAATTTCTCACCTGAAAGAAACTTTGGTGAAGCTAAATCCTCAGTAATATTAAGGCAAATTGCATCAGAAGGAAGAAAATTTGGTTTAGGTTTATGTATTATATCTCAAAGAAGTGCAAGAGTGGATAAAAACGTTTTAAGTCAATGCTCTACACAAATAATTTTAAAAATAACAAATCCAAATGATCTTAAAACAATTTCAAGCTCTTTAGAAGGTATAAACTCTCAAACAGAAAAGGAAGTTCAAAGCCTGTCAATAGGTACAGCAATGGTTGTAGGCGTTGTTGATTTGCCTTTATTTGTTAATATAAGGCCTAGGCTAACAAAACATGGTGGGGAAGCAATTTCAATACTTCAGGAAAATTCAATAGAAGAAGATGTTTACAACAAAAATAATGAAGCATTGTTACCAATTATCAAACCTAAACTTTCCTTGCAGGATATTAAAGTTTTAAATCCAGGAAAAGAAATCAAAACAAAATTAATCCCAGCTTCTCTATTAGTAACTGATTCCTGTAGTATTTTATTAAACTTAAACAATGGAGAAATAGTTACAAATTTGGAAGAAGGTAATGGATTTTCACTTCAGTCACTAGCGCTTTCACCATTATCTCCACAACAAAAAGCAGTATTAAACTTGGCATTAACACTAAAAAAGTTTAAAGCATCAGATATTTTTTCTAAAGCAAAAATACAATTTTCAGAATTATACGATACAATTCATGCTTTGCACCAGAAGGGTTACATAAAAAGAATGAATGAACATTACGAAATAAGCGAAACAATGGATAAAATTCTTAATATTAAAGAAGTTTCATTCACAGGAAAGATAGATTATACAAACGTAACATATGATGAAATGCTAGAAAAGAACTTTGAACCTGAAGATTCTTTAAAAGAGTTAAAAAATTATTTAAATATAAAAGAAAAAAAAGATTGTAATTTAGTTATTTATGAAATTAAATAGGATACAAACTACAAGGATAAGAATTAGCTAATAATAACCTTGCATCCAGTACATCTTTAGCAGTTGGATTCTCTCTTAGTTTCTTTGCAAAATGAAGCAATCGAGCTCTTAAATCCCATTCTTCTTTAATACTAGTTAACTGGCTATAATAAAAATCAAATTTAACTAATTCTAAAATATCTTTGCGAATTTCTTTTAATTCTGCTGGGGAATAAGTTGATACCAATTTTCCATTATTATTTGTATATCTCATAAAAATTTCTTTGTTAGACTGTTTTTAAATTTTATTAATTAGTAAATTCCTCTTTCCATAAATACCTTATTAGTCCTAACAGCAGTGCCTTTTTCAGCTTTTAACATCTCCTCACTTCCCATCATAGATTCTCCAACAAAAATTAATTCCCCCTTTAAAGTCATTACCGCAGTAAAATCCCCTTTTTTAATCCCACTTTCTATTTTAGATACTCCCCCTGCATACAGATCAGCACCATGGCATAACTTGTCAACAGCACTGTCAAAAACATAAACTTTAGATAAATGTTGAACTCCAAATTCAATAGGTTTTACCACTTTCCTGATTAATTCTTCATTCCCTTCTTTCCAAAATTCATATGCATCTTTAATATCTTGTAAACTATACATTTCCTTGTCATTAAAAGGTCCAGCTTTAGTTCTTATTAATTGCAGCATATGCGCTCTACTTTTTAATTCTTTCCCAATTTGTTCACAGAGTTTTCGAATATAAGTTCCAGCTTCACAACCAACTCTAAACAAAATATTTCTTCCATTAATTTCTAAAACCTCTAAATAATAAATCTCTCTTTCTCTTTCAACCCTTTTAACAGCAGACTTTACAGGAGGAATTTGTTTTATTTTCCCAATTAAATTTTTACAAGCTTTTTTAATCTCTTCTTCTTTAAAATCCCCATGTAAATGCATTAAGCAAACATATTCCTTTCCAGCTTTTAACAAAACTTGAACTATTCTCGTAGCTCTTTCTAAAGCAACAGGCAAAACACCGGTCACATTAGGGTCCAAAGTTCCAGAATGTCCCGATTTTTTAACATTAAATATTCTTTTTACATAATCCGAAACCTGATGAGAAGTAGGTCCTGCAAGTTTATTTACACATATAATCCCATACTTTATTAATTCCTCTATGCTTCTATCTTCAGGCCTTTTTCCCTTGCTCAAATCAGTTTCAGCTACTTTCCTTACTAAAACTTCTTTCTTAATAGTTTCAAATGGTAATTTGTTCATAAACAAACTTTAGAAAATTAGACTTTAAATAGATTTACTCTTTTTAGAAACTATTTTAACTTTTTTTACTGTTTTTTTAACTTCTTTTTTTACCTCTGGTTTTTTTTCTTCTTTCTTAATTTCAGGTTTAATTTTTTCCTCAACTTTAGCTTCTATCTTCTTTTCCTCAACTTTAGTTTCTTTCTTAATTTCAGGTTTCTTTTCTAAAGGAGCATCAAATAATTCAGCAAAAGCACTCTTGTCTTTTTCTTCAGGAACATCTACCCTTACTTTAACCTTTTTGGGAGCGCTTCTTCTTCCAAACTGCATTAAATAAGTATTCAAATACCCACCCATCCTAACATCTCTTTTAACATGTCTTAATAAAAATCTTTGAACTGTCCTTACCCCTCTTTTACTCTTCTTCCAACTAGCAACCTTTTTAACTTCTCTTCCAAGGGGTATAATAAATATTTTTTCTGTCATTAAACCTTCAACCTTCCGCCTCTCTTCCAGTTTCTTTTAATAGAGGTATTTCTTATTGGATGTACAATTCTTCCTCTTCCATGAGCCTTAGGTACAGTCCAAAAAGGAGCCCATTTTGTCTGACTGTTCTTTTTCCCTAACCTTTTTTTAAAGCCAGCTTTTTTTGTTCTTGCCATTTTACCTTCTTATCCTAAATTCTTTTTTATCATCTAATAACCTTAATAATCCTAAAAATTCTTGATCACTTAATTGATTTTTAATATGACCTTTGTTAACTGCTTCTAATATCAAACCGCAAGCCTTCAAAGCCTTTTCAGGATAAGCTAATTTTAAATTTCCAAATCTATTTACCGCATCTTTACTTAAAAACTGTTTAGCATTCTGTTCTATTAATTCTATCTGCTTTTTTATTTTCAATTGTTCTTGTAATTGATTAAATTGTTCTTGTTCCATTTTACTTAGAAAGTTTAGCAATCTGATCTAAAAATTTTTTTCCTTTTCCAGTTATTATTCTTCCTTTCTTCCCTTTAATATTTTTTTTCTCAACAAAACCGCTTAATTCTAATTGCTGTAAAACTACCCTTGCAATCTTTCCAGATCCATTATATACCTTTTCTGGCTTAAAACCCCTATTTTTTCTTTTATTGTAGTATTTAGTTAATTTATTTACACCTACCGGCCCCATCTTGTATATCTTTCTTAATAACGAAGCGGCCCTAACATACCACCAGTCTTTACTATCAGGAGCTCTTTCTTGGCCTACACCTGTCTTAACAAATCTAGCCCATAATGGCGTTTCCATAGTTTTTATTTTTTTTAACTCTTCAGCAGCTTTTTCTATGAGCCTATTAGTTTCAACATCATGAATGCTTACCATTATTTTAAAGCCTTTAAACTATTTTAAAAGCCTTTCGTTTGTAATTTTAGAAATTTCAGGTTCAAAACCTTTAAAAGCATTTTTTTCCTCAAAAACCTTATGAAACCATGCAGCAATAAGGTTCCACGACACTTGGGCATAATTTTGGATGGAAATCGGCGTTTTGCCAAAAGACTAATGTTAAAGCCATGGATGGGGCACGAATGGGGAGCTAAAAAGGTAGAAGAATTGTTTAATTGGTGTTTAGAATATGATGTTAAAGAGTTAACCTTATTTTGTTTCTCGCTTGAAAATTTTAACAGACCAAAAGAAGAGTTTGATTATTTAATGAATATTTTTAAGAAAGAATTTGCTAAATTATTAACAGATGAAAGAATTTACAAAAATAAGATAAAAGTAAATTTCATTGGAAGATTATGGATGTTGCCTGAGGATTTGCAAAAAACCTTAAATGAAGTAATGGAAAAAACTAAAGATCATAAAAAATATCAGGTAAATTTTGCAATTTCATATGGTGGAAAACAGGAAATAATAGATGCAGTTAAAAAAATTAAAGAAAATAAAAATATTAAAGAAATAAATGAAGAAATATTTAAAGAAAATTTAAATTTAAATTCCGATATAGATTTAATAATAAGAACAGGCGGAGAAAAAAGGATTTCCAATTTTTTAATATGGCAGGGAAGTTATGCAGAATTAATCTTCGTTGACAAATTCTGGCCAGAATTCAGTAAAGAAGATTTTGTAGAATGCTTAAATGAATATGAAAGACGAGAAAGAAGACTTGGAAAGTAGTTATCCAAAAACTCCCCTTTTAGGAATAATGTTAACAATTAATGTTTCAGTTGTTTCATCCACCCCTGTTCCAGAAACAGTTATAACACAATGATTAATACCTAATTTACTTCCAACATCCTCAGCTATTAATTTAACTTTTACTTGCTTTCCTGAACCCAACGTATAAGTCCTAGATTGTGTCTTTTTTTCTGGTTGATCAGCAAATGTGCAGCTTAATTTAGGATCTCCACTTTGAGATTTTGCACTAATAGTTATAGGGTTATTTTCAAAATTAGCAATGATTACATCTACTGGTTTAGCAGAATTTTGACTTAGATCAATATTAGTTGGGCTTAGAGTTAGTAATTGGGAAACTCCTGATAACTTTCCAATCTCCCCTTCAGCAGTCTCAAAAGCAGTTCCACTTAATTGAGTTACCTTTTGTATTACCCCTCTAATCCAAACCAAACTCAAACTCAATAAAGTGACACCTACAATAATTATTATAATTGTAGTCATAGAAAGCTCAATTGCACCCTTTTTCCCTCTTTTTATCATATTATATTTTAGTTTTACATTATTAATAAAGATTTCTAAAGAAATGGGACAGGAGGGATTTGAACCCTCGACGTCGCGGTTTCCATATAAACTTCAGCCGCGTGTTCTCCCAGGCTGAACTACTGTCCCAAAATCACCAAACAAATTACTCTTTTAAAAGTTTCTAAAAAAGAAGAAAGGAATTTAAATGGTAAAAAACCAATCAAGATTATGAAATTTCCTGAAAAATATGATCATAAAGTCTCAGAAAGAAAATGGCAGAAATTCTGGGAAGATGGAGGAATCCATAAGTTTAATCCTTCTAAAAAGGAAATATTCTCAATAGACACTCCTCCACCAACAGTTTCTGGAAAAATGCATATGGGACACGCCTTTTCCTATTCTCAGCAGGATTTTATAGCAAGATTCCACAGAATGAAGGGGGAGAATGTTTTTTACCCATTTGGAACTGATGATAATGGCTTACCTACAGAAAGATTAATTGAAAAATTAAAAAATGTTAAATGCACAAAAATGTCAAGACCGGAATTTGTTGCTTTATGCGAAAAGACAATAGAAGAAATAAAACCGGATTTTATAAACGACTGGAAATTTATTGGTATGAGCTGTGATTTTTCAACTACTTACTCGACTATAGATAAGCATTGTGTTAAGACTTCCCAAAAATCATTTTTAGATTTGTACAAGAAAAATTTAGTTTATCAGCATGAAGCCCCTTCAATGTGGTGTGTTCATTGTCAAACAGCAATAGCTCAAGCAGAATTAGAAGATAAAGAATTAGATTCAACATTTAATAATGTTTTATTTGAATTAGAAGATGATAAAAAAATAGAGATAGGAACAACAAGACCAGAATTATTGGTAGCGTGTGTTTGTATTTATGTTCATCCGGATGATAAAAGATACAAAAAATTAGTAGGAAAAAAAGCTATAGTTCCTTTATTCAAACAAAAAGTTCAAATCTATGCAGATGAATCAGCAGATCCAAATAAAAGTACGGGAATTTTAATGATCTGTAGTTATGGGGACAAATACGATGTTGAAGCAATTAATAAAAGAAAATTAGAACCAAGGGTTGCTTTTACAAAAGATGGAAGATTAAATGAATTAGCAGGAAAATATCAAAATTTAAAAATAAAAGAAGCAAGAAAAGAAATTTTAAAAGATTTAGAAAAAGAAGGATTATTAGTAAGTAAAAAACCAATAAAGCATATTGTAAATGTTCATGAAAGATGCGGAACAGAGATAGAATTTTTAAGTACAAAACAGTGGTTCATTAAAATTTTAGAAAATAAAAAGAAGTTTATTGACGCTGGAAATAAAATTAAATGGTATCCTTCTTTTATGAAAAAAAGATATGAACATTGGATCCATGGTTTAAATTGGGATTGGTGTATCTCAAGGCAAAGGCATTTTGGTGTTCCATTCCCAGTATGGTATTGTAAAAATTGTAAATCCGTAATAGTTGCAGATGAAAAAGAGTTGCCAATAGACCCTTTAAATAAAAAATCAAATAAAAAATGTAGTTGTGGGGAGAAAGATTTTGAAGGCGAAAAAGATGTAATGGATACTTGGGCAACATCTTCAGTTACACCAGAAATTATTCTAAATTGGGTAAACGATCCCGGTCATAATGCAAATTTTAAAAAAATGCACCCTACGTCATTAAGACCACAAGCTCATGATATAATAAGAACTTGGGCATTTTACACAATAGTTAAAAGCATTTATCATCACAATGAAATTCCATGGAAAAATATTGTAGTTTCAGGTCATGTTTTAGATGCAAAAGGAGAAGCAATGCATAAATCTAAAGGAAATGCAATTGAACCAGCAGAAACTTTAGAAAAATATGGCGCAGATGCTTTAAGATTTTGGGCAGCAGGTTCTAAATTGGGAGAAGATTTAAGATATTTGGAGAAGGATTTAGTAACTGCTCAAAAAACAATAACGAAATTATTTAATGCATCTAAATTTTGCGCAATGCATCTAGAATCTTATAAAAATGAAAAATCTAAATTAGAAGTTTTTGATGCATGGTTATTAAGAAAATTAAATAAAATAATTCAAGAAAGTACAAATTCCTTTGAAAATTACGAATATTCTATACCTAAAGCTTCGATTGAAAATTTCTTTTGGAATACATTTTGTGATTATCATCTAGAAATTGTTAAATTTAGGCTTTATAATACAACAGGACATAAAAAAATATCTGCTCAATATACTTTATATCATTCTTTATTAAACATTCTAAAATTATTTGCACCTATAATGCCACATATAACAGAAGAGCTATACCAATTGATGTTTAAAGAAAAAGAAAAATTTACTAGCATCCATATAAGTTCATGGCCTAAAATTGAAAATATAAGTCAAGATGTTGAAGATATTGGGGATAAAGGTATTTCAATAATATCAGAAGTTAGAAAATTTAAAGCTGAAAATAAAATGTCTTTAAAGGACCCAGTTAAATTAATACTAAATAAAAAAGATAAAAAACAGATTGATTTAATATTAGAAGACTTAAAAGCAGTTTGCAAAGCAGAAAGTATAGAATTTGGGAAGGAATTTAAGATTTCAAAAGTAGATTAATATAGTTTAAAATAAAATGGTACTAAACACATCACAAAAACAAAAATTAAGAAAGTTTATCACTGATTTAAGTAAAATTCGTGGTAGACACACTGAATTAGTTTCTGTTTATATTCCAGCAGGTTTCGATTTAAATAAAGTAACTCAACAATTATCACAAGAGCAATCCACAGCAGCCAACATTAAAGATAAAACAACACGCACACATGTTATAGAATCAATAGAAAAAATGATTCGCCATTTAAAATTATACAAAAAAACTCCGGAAAATGGTTTAGCCGCTTTCTCGGGAGACATTTCAGATAATCCATCAAAAACACAAGTCGAAGCTTATTCCATAGAGCCCCCAGAACAGATACAAACAAGATTATACCGATGCGACCAAACTTTTGTTTTAGATCCATTAAAAGAAATGATGGAAGTTAAAGAAGTTTATGCTTTATTAGTAATGGATAAAAGAGAAGCAACATTAGGAATTTTAAAAGGTACAAGGATAGATGTTTTGCAACATTTGACTTCTTTTGTTCCTGGTAAGTTCAAGGCGGGAGGACAGTGCCACTTATACGGGACAACAATACAATTTTCTGATGGGAACATAAAGAAGATTGAAGATTTAAAAATTGATGATAAAATAAAAGTAATGAATTTTCAAACTTATGATTTAGAGAAATCAAAAATAATAGGTAAATGGAAGGTTAAGAAAGATAAGATATATAAAATTTTAACTAAAAGCCCAAGATTAGAAAATGAATGTTCCAAAGATCATTTGTTTTTTGTCCTAACTGAAGATGGCATAATTGAAAAGCCAGCTGAAAATTTAAAAAGGGGAGATCTTTTATTAATGCCAGAAAAAATAAAGATAAAAGGAAAAAAACATAAATTAAATTCTAAAAAATATTATAATTCTTTTGACATAAATAAAGATGGTCAAAAAATATTAAGGAAAAAAAGAGAAAGATTGAATTTATATCAATCAGAATTGGCTAAGAAAATAAATACTTTTCAAGCGAACATTTCTTCTTATGAGTTAGGGACATCGAGAATAAGAAGAGACACGCTAATCAAATTATGTAGTGCATTGAATATAGATTTTGAGTATTTTGTAAATAAATATACTGAACCTTACCTTTACTCTAATGTCAAGTTACCTACAGAATTAACTCCTGATTTTGCACAGTTTTTGGGTTATTTCTTGGGTGATGGATGCATTGAAGAAGACAGAATAACATTTTTTGAACAAAATTACGAAGTAGCGCTGAAATATAAAGAAAAATTTGATGAAATATTCGGGCTTAAAAGTAGCTACAAATTTAGAACAAAAAAATACTATCATCAATTAAGGTTTACAACTCGGCCTTTAGTAAGGTTAATCAAAAAGGAGTTCTTCCCACAATCAAAAAAAACTTATGACGCAGAAATTCCAGAAAGGGTATTAACTTCAAATAACAAAGTTCTAGCAGGGTTTTTAAATGGAATCTTTGATGCAGAAGGTTATATTAATTTAGAGGGTTCTGTTGGAATTGCTTCTGTAAATAAGTATTTAATTCAACAGATTCAATTAGCACTATTAAGATTTAGTATTCTTCCTTCTTTTTACGAATACGATAACAGAAAAAATCCATATTCAAATAAACCAATTTTCAAACTAGAAATTAGTGAAAAACAGTCTTTGGAGCTTTTTAGAAAATATATCGGTTTTTCATCTTGGAGAAAAAGAGAAAAACTAAACAAACTTATAGGGAAAAAATCAGCCACTAGTTTTGTAAGACAGATATTAATTCCTGGAAGAAGTATAAGGGAATTAGTAATAAATCATGGGTACAGTTTAAGACATTTTTCAAAATTAAAAAATTTCTTCAGAAACGAAAGAAAAATGAGTAAAATAGTATTTAAAAATTCAATTCTAAAATATATTAATAGTCATGAGCTTTATTTAAAACTCAACAAAATTCTTAACTATAATCTTCTTCCAGTTCAAATAAAAGATATTAAAATTATAAACAAAAAAGTTGAAATGATTGATATTGCAGTAAAAAATCAGAACTTTATAGCTAATGGCATTATAACGCATAATTCTTCAGCCAGATTCCAAAGATTAAGAGAAGAAGCTGCAAAAGAATTCTTTGTTAAAATTGGGGGGATTGTAAACAATGAACTACTACCAATAAAAACAAATATTAAAGGAATAATTTTAGGTGGACCAGGAATGACAAAAACAGAATTCTATGAAGCAGATTATATGAACAGAGAATTAAAGGATAAAGTTAAAGCTATAGAAGATATTACTTATACAGATGAAACTGGTTTGCACCATCTAGTTGACAAAGCTCAATCTACTTTAGCAAAAGAACATATCATTGAAGAAAAAAAGATTTTAGAAAAATTCTTTCAAACATTAGCAAAAGAAGAAAGAAAAACAGCTTATGGTTATGAAAAAGTAAAAAAAGCCTTGGAAATGGGAGCAGTTGCAACTCTACTAATCTCAGAAACTTTAGAAGAAGGTAAAGTAATAGAATTAGAAACTTTAGCAGAGCAAATGTCAACAGAAGTTAAAATCATTTCTACAGATACAAAAGAAGGCCAGCAATTAAGAGATTTAGGAAAAGTAGCGGCTATTTTAAGATACGAAATTTAACACATTTCTCAAGACTTAAGGGATTGAAAATCGCCGATATTATTTTTTAGCAATCTTCCATAATTGCTCAATAAATTCATTAACATCAGTTTCTATCTCTTTTGTTGCGTTAAATACTATTTTATCATCAACTTGACCATATTGATGTGCTAATATATTTCTCATTCCCTTAGCATCTCTTAATTTTTTAGCTAATATATCATCAATAATTTTTGCTTTAGATAAGATTTCAAATGCTGCATTATCGTCCTCTGGTAGTTCCAAGCCTTCATCTTTAATAATAAGAAAAGCTAAATCGACCACTGCTTCAATAATTTTCTCTAAATATCTTTCACACGCCGCCTTTGTCTTGAGATCATTTTCATCAAACGTTATCGGTTTTATTCTCGAAAGTTCATCTAGATATTTTTCAAGCTCTTCAATTTTATCTTTAATCCTTCCTTTCATATAATATTTTCCCCTTTTTTTTAATCTCTTCCTTTATCTTACCAGGAAGTAAATTATAAACCTCTATGTCAAGTTTTTCGTTCAATTTTCCTAAAACCTCTTTTCTGAAATCTATTGCTTCTTCGCTTGTAACTATATCAAATTCAACTGCAATATCGATATCAGATGTTAACATTAATTTACCCTCTACTGCTGAACCAAATAACAAAATCCTTTTAATTTTGGGAAAAAATCTACTTTCAAAAATAACCTCTTTCATTTCATTAATCAATTTATTAATCTCAGCACTTTTTTTTAACTTAAATTCTTCTTTAAACGGCAGAAGCGCTTCTATAACCTCAAACTTTTTCCTTATATCCCTCGAAAGTCTTGTTCGCTCTGATTCTTTCAGATTTACTCCCAATAATTGCTTTTGAATTATAACTAGCTCTCTCTTTCCAAATAGCCTTCTAACATTCGGGTTATCCTTTAATGCCCTTAATATTCCCATTTTATTAAATTATCATCATTATATTAATAATTATCTTTATAGTGATAATATTTAAAGATTTCTATCTATTTTAATTTTTAGCAATCTTCCATAGTTGTTCAAAGAATTGTCTGAAAGAGGTTGCTATTTCCTTACTTGTAATTAAAAGGCAAGATGGTTCTTCATGAGTAAAAATTAAGGTTTTATTTCCAACTACATCTATAGCAGCTGGAGTAAACCCCCCTATAACTTTTACCTCTGTAAATGGTAGCTTTTTTAAGATTACATAATGTTCATTTTCTCTATCTGAAAAAATAAGCTTACAATAAATCTTTTTTTTAATTCGTTCTTTATGCCATTTTTGCCACATAATATTAAATTTTTTTTCTTTACGCGAAATTAACCCCATAGCCAAAATTATATCTTTCTTTTTTATAGATCTCAAAAGATTATATGCAACAGTCTCAATTCCTTTCAATCCTTTATATATTGTAGCTTCATATTTCTCTTCTATTTTAAATTGTAATGTTTTAAGTTGCGGTAAAACTTTCTTTAATTTTTCTTTTTGTTCCCTATGTTTAATCTCTCTTTCCCCTAAATAATCCAAGATACGCGAAGGATCAGAAGCTGTAAAATATTTTGTTTTTTCTTTTAAGATAAAACTGACCAATCCTTTATTGATTAACTTGTCTAAAATCTGATACACTTTTCCACTGGATATATTCGCTCCTTCTATTATCTTACCTGTCGTTGTTTGGCCAAGTTTTAGTAAAGTAAGGTAAACTTTAACCTCGCCTTTTGTTAACCCAATATCTTCCAGTAAATTCTCATAAGTCATATTATCCAGCTCAATTCTGCTATTTTTAAATCTTACTATTTACACCCTACCAAGAGGGGAATAAAACTTATATACTATCGGAAGAGAGGAATTAGAAGAATTAGCTAAAAAAATTGCGGGTTCTACGACGGCTGAAATTAAAACATTTTTTAATCCCGTTCCTATTGGTGAAGAATTCAGATTTTAGGAGTAGAAAAACAAAATGGATGTAAGAAAAATTGTTGCGGGGAGAAAATAAAATGAATATTCAAATTTGGAATAAATTAAGTAATCCTTTGATGATTAAAACCTTTGTTTTAATTATCCTGGTTTTATTTGGATTATTTGGGCTAATAAGCTGTTCAAGAACTGAGGAAAATATAAAAGTTGGTGTTTTACTGCCTTTGTCAGGACCAGCTGCTTATTATGGTGAGCAATCAAAAAAAGGAATAGAAATTGCAAATGAAGAAATAATAGAGCATTATCCAAAACTTAAATTAGAATTTTATTATGAAGACAGCCTTTATACCCCTAAAGGAGGAATTGATGCTTATAGAAAATTGATGGACTTTAACAAATTGGATGCAGTAATTACAGCTGCTAGCCCAGTTTCATTAGCAATATTACCATTAGCTATAGAAGATAAAATTTTACAAATGGCAATTTTTTCTTCAGCAGATAAATATATAACTCAAAATGATCTTTCTTTTAGAATAAGTACTACTAGCAGAATAGAAACTGCAAAATTGGCTGAATTTATAAAGAATTTTAATCGTTTAGGGATAATCTATTTAAATAATGATTTTGGTGTTAGTTTCAAAGAATCTTTAAAAAATGAATTGTTGAAACTTCAGGCAGATACAAAAATAATTGGGGAAGAAAGTTTTTTATTGGAAACCTCAGATTTTAGAACTTCATTAATAAAAATAAAAGAAAATAATCCTGGTGCTATTTTTATTATAGGTACTGCATCGCATTACAGTAATATTTTAAAACAAGCAAAGGAATTAGATTTAAATGTACAATTTTTAAGTATGCGTTCTGCAGAAGATCCAATCTTAATTAAAAATGCAAAAGAAGCAGCAGAAGGTTTAATCTATACTTATCCGTTTGATGCTACAAAAGATTTAGATTTTGTAAATCAATTTAAAAGAATATACAATAGTGTTCCTGATGCCTACGCTGCTGAGGCTTATGAAGGTTTTAAATTAACAGCTATGGCTTTTGCCGAATGTGGGAAAGACTATGAATGCATAAAAGATTACTTAACAAATTTAAAAAACTATAATTCTGTTTTTGGTAAACTAAGCTTTGATGATAATGGAGATGTATATTATGACTTCTTTTTTAAAACCGTTAAAGATGGGCAATTTGTTAAATACACCTCATAGTAGACTTACGATCTAGACCACCATATATAATATTTTTCATTAATTCTACAATAAATAGGTTTTTATAGCAGAGCCAAAACTAGACCGTCAGGTTAAGTGTGGCTAGTTTTATAAGCTTAAAATCTATCTAATTTTTGATAAAAGTTTGATTGGGCAAATTTTTGGGGGGTTAAGATCGACCCATTATTAGGAAA
>JACQNH010000079.1 GCA_016203175.1 Candidatus Woesearchaeota archaeon | reverse complement strand
TAGATTTCTTTTATCTTCTTTCTTTCAAAATCAAGCTGCAATAAAGAAGAAGGCTTCAGCATCAAATAGTCAGCTTGCCTTATGGTGTTTATTTCAATGTTAGAGGAATTTTGTGTAATGAATAAAATAGCTAGGTCCTTATGCCTTGCAAGTAATATTATCTTTGAAACTATCTTATTGGCTTCTTTCATTGATTCACGAGAACTGAAGAATACTCCGCCCTCATCTATTAACACAAAAGAATTGTTTTGAATATCTTCAGGATTTTCTATTATATTAATCCAGCCAGGAAGATCTTTCTTGTTGAAGCCTATAGCATATGTCTTTTTTCTTGTTTTTGCAGCAAAGTTCTCGGCTATTTTAAGGCCTAGAGCTGATTTTCCGCTGCCTCTAGCCCCTAGTATCAATCCTACACTAGAGTCTTTTTTGTATAGAGTCTCTTCAAATTTTGTTATATTGCCCGAAATGGTTTTTATATCTTTTAATGGTTCATAGGCTATTTTTGGCTTGGAGAAAATTTCTCTAGGACTTTTTTTCTTTGATCTCATCCTTAAATATTCAAATACAAGGAATAAAATTATAATTAGAACTGCTATTAGAATTATATTCACTAGTAAGCTTTGTAAACTTGCCATGATTATGGTTTTGTTTTTCTTTTTTTAAATGTTGTGATAAACATGGCTTTGCACATAAACTAATTTCTGCACATAAATAGAAGTAAGTTGCACATAAATTAAAAAGATATAGAGATGAAATTTAATAATTAAATATTGCTTGTTGTCTTTTAGCTGTTATTTGAGCTTTCTCTAAAGAATCTAAACAGGCATATTTTTCTAATGAATCACCTTTAGGTACATTATCCAAATTAATAAAATCAATCCTACCATCTAAATTTGTATCTACACCAGTTAAGTATACCTCATCTCGTTGAAAAGCTGCACGACCGTCTTCACTCCACTTTAAACCATTAATTTTAATTTCAGTTTTATGAGCGGTATATTTTACTGTTATAGGATATCCATTAAAATTTCCTTTATCAGTGTCTATACCATTTGAACATCCACTCAAAGCTAAAACCAATGCCCCTAAACTTGTAATTTTTTTAATGATTTCATTTTCTTTTACCCATAACAAGGAACTTCTGCCTTATAATATTGAACTGGATATAGGTGTGCTTCCATCCCCCTACTACTTAATACTGATGGTAAAGTTTCACACGATGGTACCCCTTTTGTATAAGAGTTTATTTCTTTTTTTGACCATCGACTATTGGATAAATCATCCATTAATGCCTCCATAAAAAGGCGTGATTGATTTTGGTCTGGATAAATTTGTATGCTTATTAAATGAGGCAACCCAATAGGCTCAACTTTAACGAATTGGCCTTTAGAATTTATAAATTGATTGTCTTTATTAAGTGTTAATTGTTCTAGAGTTTTTAATTTATGCATTTTATTTTACTCCTAGTTCTTTTTATAATGTTTCTTAAAATAAGCAATTTCTTCTAGTGTTGGCTCTCTATTATATGTAAATGAAAAACCTCTTGCTGGGATTGCCATATTAACCCTTACATAATCAGGATTTCCATCATGATTAGAATCAAAAATTGTTTCAAAAACAGGCAATCTTATAGGCTCTTTGTAAATTCCACCATTTCTCTTGTCAGCATTGTTAATACCAACTGCAGAAGCCACTAATGCTCCTAAGAATGTTGTACCTATAACTATATCTCTTAAAGTAGATTTTCTTATTCTGTAATATTCTGTCATTTTAACCTCTTAATTGCATAGGCAATAAGTGATATATAAACCTTTCTATTTGTTACTTTTTAGAAGTGGTAATAATCTATTTTAGCATTTTTTTCCAAAGAATAGAGCTTATTTTACAAATTCGACATTATCTAAATTCTTAAAAGCAAAGTCTCCTGTCAAAAACTTTGCTTTATATTTTAACGCAGTTGTATACCCTATACAGTCAGCAAAACTAAATCTTATTTTTTCATTTATTAATTTAAATTCCATAGCTTCTTTTAAAATAAAGTCATCTACATGAATTACTAATGGTTTGATAATATTGAATATTCTTTCCGCTTCTTTTTTATTATAAATTTTTAAATAAACAAAATAAACTTCGATAATATTGAAAAGTGTAGTTATCGCCGATAATGGTTTTAAAGTATATTTTTTGTAACTTATATTACCCTTGTCTATTTCTATGATAGCATATGTATCAAGAAAAATTACCATTCTTCCCTTAGCATATCCTTAGCTTTCTGGGGGTCTATTTTTACATGACGCCCCCTTCCAAATATTTTGCTTAAATCTATTTTTTTAAATACTTCATATTCTACAATATCACCAACTTTAATGTGTTTTTCTCTTATTATATTGGGAGACAAAACTAACACGATACTATTTCCAGATTTCCTTATTTTAGATATAGCCATTTTTATAACCTCCCAATTATGTATTACATATGTATTACATATTATATAAATTTATCGATAATATATAGCATAGAAACTAATAAATTTTCCTTACGACTCTAAGCCTCGTATGAGTACCATACCTTTCTGCAGCTTTCCACATTTCATGATCTATTTATTGCCTACCAAACCATCTAAAACCATAGAGGTCTAGTTGTTGTTTGCCTTCCAATTCAAAATAGACATCTGTTATTAGTCTTGGATTAAGATCGTTGCCATTTTCATATTTTACATTTTTGACAGCATATTCCTGATTTTGAGCCAGTCCGGTTATTTTAATATCTAGTTCAACAAGTCTTTCAGAATTAGGCCTCATTGGCATGAAAATTAATTTCTCCCCAGGATTAATTTGAACAGCTTCTTCTAATGTTAGTCTTGCTGCCATTTTTTGTTGTAGTCTACTCAAATAATTTAAATTATCTATATCAATCTTATAAAATATAGTAAAGTATTTAAGATTTTTGATTTGGTGTTTGGTATTTTGATTTTCGTGTTAGAGAAATAACATTTGTTTAGAGATAATTTCTATTAAATGAGAGATTTTATAAATTTTTAGTTATAATTAATTTATTACTATAAGTCATAGAATCTCATAAAAATGACAAGCGACGGACTAAACG
>JACQNH010000073.1 GCA_016203175.1 Candidatus Woesearchaeota archaeon | reverse complement strand
ATGAATAATTCACGTATAGAAACAACCCCAACAAGTTTTCCTGCCTTGTTTAAAACATAAATGTAGTCAATATTATCAAATAGTTTACTTTCCCTAGAAAGCCTGTTTAATATCTTGCCTATAGTCTCTCTTGTGGTTGCTGTAGGCACTTCAGAAGTCATCTTGTGCGCAATAGAATCTTGCCTCAAATTTTCCACCATCTTTTTCCCCAAATTCCATAAAAAAATAATATCTATCTATATAAAAGTTTATCTAAAATACTGCATCGTTCATAAAGTGTAAGTATGTTAATAAACTCTAACCTTTAAAAACCTTATAATATAGAAAATCTAATTTTGATATTTAAGCACTTTTACAATTTTATAACCGCATTTCTTGCATTTATTTTTTGGGTTGCAGTATTGGCATGCATGGAAACGACAAAATCCACAAACCTTTAATTCATATACATATCTTTTGCAATTCTTGCACTTTGTCTTTGACATCTAAATGTATTACGTTAAAGATATTTATTAAATTTTTTATTGTGTATCTTTTATAATTGCTCTTATAATCCATATTATAAAAATAACTACCAAAACAAACACTATTATGCTTGCAATCACTACTAATGACACAAATCTGTTTACCTTACTCATTGCATCTTTATTGAGATCTTTTTCTATAGTTATGGGTTTTGTTGTTTCTTTAATTTCTTCTTGAGTCATTTTTTTGGATAAGCTTAGTAAGCATTTAAAAGCTTTTTTACTTTTTATGTTCTCTAAGATTTAATAAATAAGTATTTAAAATTTTCTTGCAATATAAATTGTATGTTAATGGATACAATTAGAGTTATATTAATATGGGGATTTGTAATAATCGTAATTAAATACATACTTTCAGAGGCATTTAAATTTTTTATATCTCAAGGATATAATTCAGCACAAATATTTTCGGCATTTATAATATTTCTGGCTGTGATTGTAAGCTACATCATGCTCGGAGTAAAGAAAAAATAAAAAATAACATTATCCACCTTTTATTAAAAAATCCTTTAGTATTTTTGTTGCCAAAATATCATCTTCATTGTAAATTAATATTTTATGAAGACTTTCTTTGTTGTTGTTTTTTATGTAGTCCATATACAACACAAGGGACTGGCGGGCATCTATATTTGTCAGTCTCCATTTGAATCCGAGATAAGGAGCTATAGACTTCAGCGAGTAAGAGCTTAATGGCAGAATTACATTATCTTTAGTTATTTTTAACAAATCAACCATGTTCTTCAGCACCATTTCTCTTAAGTTGTTGTCTATGTCATATTTGTCAAATAACTCCCTAAACCTTATATTTTCATAATTGCCAAAATGGTATATAACAAAATCTCTATGCCCTTTTAAAAAGCCGAGAAAATTATGAAGCATTTTTTCTTCATCCTCTAGAGACTCTGAGAAGAAATGAAAAATCTCTTCTTTGTTATTTTCTCTTTTTAACACTCCAATTAAATAGTCTATATTACCAACAAAACCCTCAATCTCCATGCCGGTAGAAGATTCAAAATCAATGAACAATTCGGTTTTTTTATTTGGAAATTTTATCTTTTTCAGAAAAATATATTTATTGTCAAGATGACACTGGGCTGCAAGCTTTAATTTTTTCAGATTGTCTTTTGTAAGAATATCTAAATCATTTGTAATTTTAAGGTTTGCAAGGTCGTAAATGTTATTTATTCCATATTTAATCAGAATCTGCTTTTTTAAATTTCCGAGCGTGTTTAGCAATGAAAGGTCATTGCTTTTTTCAGCCAACTTTAACGCATATGACTTCCAAGGATCTTGAACAGAGCCTATGTTTGGACTGACAAATTTTCCTTTCAAAACCTCTCTTACTTCTTCCATTATTTTAAGAAGCTCGTCTTCATATTCTTTGTAATCAAAAAAAAGCTCCTCATCGTCTTTATTTATTAATATAACATGCTTTGGGAAATAATTCTGTATCTTGCCTATGATGTAATTTGAAAAAACAGTCTGCATTATATGCTCTTTTTTAATATTGCGCGCCATCTTAATCTCCTTAATCTTATAATGGAAATTACCAAATATGCTTCTGTGGGTTTTATCTAATTCTACAATGTCTGGCTGCGCAAGTAATGAATCTGGTAGAAAGTACAATGGAATACCATGAAGAGCAGATGTACCT
>JACQNH010000075.1 GCA_016203175.1 Candidatus Woesearchaeota archaeon | reverse complement strand
ATCTTCATCAATTCCATTACCACATATTTCAGTTGTGCCGGGATATATGTTTAAATTATTATCATTACAATCTGGTAAATCATAATTACATCCATTAGGAATTCCATATATTCCATTAATGTCCCCATAACCATCATTATCTAGATCAGTACAAGGAGTAATAGAATAGCCTGTTATTGGACTGCTAGATGAACCACCACCTGACGAAGATTTTTTAATTTCTTTAGAAGGAATTACTCTATTTAAAATTGGTTTATTTTCTTCAAAGAAATTTTCTAAAGGTAATGCCTTATTATTTTTGCCTATTTTAATAATTTCTTTATTAATTTCATTATTTTTATCTATATTATGAGGGAATCCAAAAATAGAGTAACCAATAAAACTAGCATTATCAATCAAGATATAAATAATTCCAAATACACCCATAAATAATAAGAACACTAATAAGCTTCTTTTTTGCATAATAGCATGGTATATTTTTCGCTTTAAATAACTAATCATTTTGGTTATATCTCAGTAAACAAAGTTTCATTTGGGTACACTTCTATTCCTCTTTTTGTTATTTTATATAACCTAATGCTTTTGTCGTGATCTGACCCGCGCATTTTTCTTACTACAATGCCCGGAATAAATCTGTCGCCGTTTCTTAATAGATATAAACCAATAACACCATCAACAACAAATTCCTCTATTCCAAATCTAGATAGATTTGTGGTATTTTCTTTCACTTCAGATATTAGGATAGAAGTGCAATCTAAATTATTTAGCCTATGCGTAAGCCTTGTTAAAACTTTTCGTTTTTCTATGTTATCTTTACAAAGCATAGTTAATAAATTAATTGAGTCTATAACCACTCTTTTGACCTTGTTTTGCTTTACTAGCTCTTCAATTTCTTCTATTATATGATTTACATCAGCTCCTACCTTATACATATAGTCATCAATGCCTGCAATTTGTCCACCAATTATCATAAGATCATTTTTCTTTTCTAATCTTTCTAGGTTAAGTCCTAAAGTTTGCATATTCCCAAAAATTCTATGTTTTTCTTCTTCCAAATTAATATAAAGCCCTTTTTCTTTGAATTTTGTTGCTCCGTTATATAAGAATTGAACGGCAAGAATGGATTTTCCAGAGCCGCATGGACCTGACAGTAAAATACTCCTACCTGGTAAAAGTCCACCATTTAGAAGTTTATCCAAACCAATAACTCCTGTTTTTACTCTTTTTTCATTCATTCTTATTTTCCTCAAGAAGTTTTTTAATATCTTTCTTTAATTTAGGTAAATCTTTTTCAATAACATCCCAAACGGTATCAAGATCGATTCCAAAATAATGATGAATTATCTTATCTCTCGTTCCAGCAATTTTCTTCCATTCAATATTAGGATGTTTATTGGTAAAATCAACAGGCACGTTTTTAACTGCTTCTCCAATAACCTCTATTTGCCTAATAATGGCACTTTGTATTAATTTGTCTTTATCAAATTTTTCTCTAGAAATTCCTCTAGAAAAAGATTCTATGTTTCCAATAGCCTCTAATATATGTCTTATAAATATTAATGGGTCCTTATTCATATTATCCTTATTTCCTCTCCTAAGATTTGATCTTTTAACAAATGATTAATCCCTTTATAAGTCAATAAGTCCACATTTTTCCCAAGTTTTTTTCTCAACTCCTGTTCCAAACCAACTAAATCAAGTAAACTAAACTTTCTACCTCTCACTTCAATCAAAATATCAATATCACTCTTCTTTTTTGCTTCACCCCGGGCATAAGAACCAAATATTCCGGCTCTAACTACGTTATATTCTTTTAATATTGGTAAAATTCTTTTTTTTATTTTCTCAATTTCTTTTTTCATATTTATATAAAACTGATTTAATAGTAAAATCTTTTTTCTCTTAATAATATCCTTTTTCTCTTTTTAAATCTTGGCAAAACAAAAAATATCATTCCAGCAAAAAAGCCTGATAAATGAAACATAGTTTGGTCTAGGTTTGTGATTGTTTCAGAGCTTAAAACATCTAGGATTAATTTGTAAAGTATTGAGATAATAAATACAGGAATTAAAACTTTTTTAGGTATAAAGTTAGAACCTTTAATTGATAATGCTCCCAAGACACCATAAATACCTAATGAAGCTCCAGCAATAACAAATAATGGGAATAAAAAAGCATCTCCAAGCGCTATCAATATTGATACAAGGAAAAAATAAGAAACAAATTCTTTTCCTCTTAAACCAAATTCATAACCGAGGAAAGATACTAAGGTTATTGCTATTAAATTTTCAATTAAATGAGAAATATTAACATGAACAAAGGGGAAGGTAATTATTCTGTAAAATTCACCTGATAAGAATTTTATTCCTGAGAAAGATAATAAATTTTGGGAGTTTGGGAAAAAGGAGAATACTACTAAAAAAATAAATACTAAAATGCCAGTTACTAGAAATATTTTTTTCATCTTTCTTTTAAATATTTTTGCATCTGTTCATTTCTCAAAACATGCTTTCTAAGTTTATCTTTTAGTTTTCTTATGTATAAAACTAAAATGGCTAAAATAGTGGTTGTGCCTACAGTTGCGCTTAACAAAACAATTTTATCTTCCATTCTTTTTTCTATAATATATAAGAACAATTACTAGTATTATAATCATTATTAAAGACCAACCTGCTGCTAATGGTACCATATTATAGTTTGAGTTTCTTATAATTGGTTTAAAAATAAATGCTAAAACTACAAATAAAATTAAACAATACAATACTAAAGAATAAATTACGCTTCCTAATAAAAAAATATTTGTTTTGTTTACTTTTTTATTTTTTGCCATTTTTTCTCAATATTAACAGACCTATGACTCCAATTACAAGTAGTGGGATAATACTAAAACCCATTTGGATAACATCTGATTCTGCTGTTGGAATGTCTTCTTTAATTGTTAAAAATAGTTGTTTATTATCTGTGCTTTTAACTTCTAATATTATAGAATTATCACCAGGTACTTTATCATCTGATGGGTTCTTGTATAAAACATTCATAAATAAACGTTCTGTTTGTCTTAATGGTGTTTTTAATTCCAAATTTACTGTTTTTTGTGAGTTTTGATTGAGTTCAAATTCTTCTTGGTTGATGATTAGATTGTTTTTAAGATCTCCTACTGGTTTTAACTGTACTAATATTGGGCTGGTTTCTGTTTTTATTGTTAATTCTGTTTTTGTTGTTATTTCTAGAGTAGGGTTTTTTGGTTCTGTTATAATAGCAGATACTAATGTAATTAAGAATAATACCATAAAGGAGAGTATTATAGTCCTTCTTATCATAAGTAAAATTGTGGATTTTTTTCTATATAAATCTATCTGATGTTTTACTACCAAATGATTCAAAATCTTTAAATAATTAGGCAAATAGGTTTATTAAAAAGATGGTGCTTGAAAATTTTTCAACAAATTCATCTCCTTTTCGGATTCTTAGGGTTTCTCTATTGGTTGTGGAATTGCTAGTTGATTAAGATTATGCCGTTGGAGGGATTCGCACCCCCGACCCCTGCCTTTCTCAATAGGTCCATGAGAGCAGTGCTCTTGCTACTGAGCTACAACGGCTTGAGATTAAAGAAAAAGATTATTTTAAAAGGCTTTTGATTTTAAATAACCTTGATCGACAGTATAAACCTTTCTATCTATTTCTAAACAAAAATGCAAGAATTATCAATAGGGTAATTAGACTAAATCATAAAGGATATAATATTAGCAAATTTCAAAAGTTTATATTATGAATATGGGATAATCTATATTGTTAATAGAAAGGTTTAAATAATAGGGATATCTCTAATATTATAAGAGGGATATCAATGAATATTTTTCCGAGATATCAAAACAAAGAATTAAAAGCTACTAAAAACTCTGCAGAAGAATTATGGCAATTAAAAAAAGATTTATGGGATGTATTAAAGATCTTAGAGAAAGGTTATGAGTGCTCTGCTTCAAGAAGAAAACCGAATATATTAGAAAAATGTATCCAGAAAGGAAATATTATATTTAAAGCAGTAGTTGCAGATTGTGAAGATTATTTTCTATTGATCCATTTTGGAAAATTCACGAGGAGGAAATAAAATGAAAATGAATTGCTGGAAGTGTAAGGCTGATATGAAAAGGATTAAAGATAAATTCCATAATTTTACAATCGATGCTTGGAAGTGTACTAATTGTAAAGAAATAATATATGATGAAAAGGATATACAACCAATATTACAATATAATAAATTGAAAGAGAATAAAAAGGAATTAATTACTACTGTAGGCGCTTTAGGTAAAAGTAAAATAATCAGAATTCCAAAGATAGCGGAACAGTTATTTGAAATCCATAAAGGTGAGAAATTAAAATTCGATTTAAAACCAGATGAGATTATAATTAGGATAAAAAATAAGTAATAAAACCACCTAGATACGGTCTTTCTCTTATATTTATTTTTAAAATAGTCTTATTAGTCCTTTAACTAATGGATTTTCTATCTATTTCTAAATAAAAAAACCAAGATAATTAATAATGATGTAAGACTAATAATAACTAAAGGCAAAACTCTGAAAATGAATACTTTAAATTCTAAGGTGAAAAAGAAATGATTAATGTTGTAATTATTCGTAATAATATATGTGCTATCGCTTAATTATAAATTAAAATTCGATGGTTAGTTTACGATTGCCTTCTTGATAAACGTACCCTTTTTTTATGTTATCTAATTGTAGTTTTTTAACTATCTTAATGGGAATCCTCATAGTTATGGCTTTTCCAGTTTTCCAAAATTTAATTTCTTTTCAAAATCTTGAATATAGAGTATAGCATTCCGATTATTATTAACAAGATTACAATATAAACTCCCAAAACAAAAGAATTATTTCCCGATAATTTTAGTTCTGACAATTTCTTAACTACTGGTTATATAGAGAAAGGTTTAGGTCTTTCTTCTTTTTTGAAGGCTATTGCAAAAATACTTAAGAATCTTTTTCTAAAAATTTATTTATGTAATTCATTATTTTTTCTTTCATTTGTGGATTTATAGAGATTTCTTCACCATAACTTGTTGGTTTGCTAAATAGAATCCCTTCTTTTTTTAATTCCTTAGACATATCTTTTACCCTGCCTCTTATTTCTTGGGGGAATCCTTTTGGAAGATTGTCAATAGATGTATGACTATGACCAAATTTACCCAAACGAGTTAATTTATGAAGTATTTTTCCCTTAATCTCCTCATCCGTCCACAATTTACACCTCTGAATAAAAGTCTACCTAAGCATACTTTGAATGACAATATTTATATACTTTTCTATTATGTTAATCTTATGGAAAAATCACTTTTAATAAAATTTTTAGGAGAAAATCCTTTATTTAGTATTATAGATTTTTTAATAGATAGTAAGGGATTAGACTTAAGTAAAAAAGAGATTATAGAAGGGGCAGGGATTTCAAGGGCAGCATTATTTAAATATTGGAAACAAATTGAAGAACAAGAGATTATTGTTGTTACTAGGAGATTTGGCAAAACAAAGCTTTATACCTTAAATCCAAAAAACCCTATAGTGAAAAAACTACTTGAATTAGAAGGTGTTTTAATTGAAAAAGCGTTGGACAAGAAGACGCAAGTAGAAATTACGGCCTGATTAAACGTTTCTGTTATTTAACTTCTTTTATCTTCTCCTAAATAAAATAGCTAAGATAATTAATAGAACAGTCAAACTAAAGATAACAATAGGCAAAACACCGAATATAAATACTTTAATTTCCAAAACAAAAAAAGCGAGTATCATTAATAGGGGTACTAAACAAATGAGTATATTTGCAAGTATCCTGATTAAAGATTTAGTTCTTTTCAAAATCTTGAATATAGAGTATAGCATTTCGATTATTATTAACAAGATTACAATATAAACTCCCAAAACAAAAGAATTATTTCCCGATAATTTTAGTTCTGATAACTTCTTAACTGCTGGCTCTATAGAGAAAGGTTTAGGTCTTTCTTCTTTTTTGAAGGCTATTGCAAAAATACTTAGTGAATTAGTGCTAGATTGGTAATAATCATAAGAATCAATTTCTCTTCCTAATTCTTCACTTTCTTTTTTTATTACAGGAATCTCATCCCAGCTTTGTGATTTTTCATTAAATCTAAATAAAGCTACATTTTTGGTGTCTTTGGTTACCCTGAATATTAAAATTACATTATTGATATAGTTGTCTGGTAAATTCTTGTGCTCTATTTCAAATACATCATAAACTTTATCTGCATCAGGGATAAGTTTAGGTAAAATTGTTTTCTTTATCTTTATATCAAGATCATAGGAAGGTCTGTTTAATTCTATTACTAAATTTGTTACAGACATATAAGGGTCTTTGATTGTTATGTTTATTGGCTCTACTGTTCCTGCTTCAGAAAAGCTGTAAACTATTTCATTTGCCTTATGCTCAACATTTTTCATAATTGTTTTTCTATATCCACCACTATTACTTCCTCCACCTAAACTTGGGGTAGTTCCTGCTTCTTCAGATGGTGCTGTTGTGCTTGT
>JACQNH010000067.1 GCA_016203175.1 Candidatus Woesearchaeota archaeon | reverse complement strand
ATTAAAAATAGATAGAGATGTAAATGCTGCAAGAAATGTACTTCGTAGGGCTGGACAAGTCCTAATTAACGCCTTCGGACATCATGTAAGACCTAAATATCAGGAATCTTTATTAATTCCTAAATTAGGCAGGATGGATGAACAAGGAACTAAACGTGGTGAGTCTTCAAAGACAACAGACGCTGGAAGCCCCCTGCTTTAGCTAGGGAGGATGTCACATGAAAAGTAAAATAATACATATAGCTTTACCAAAAGGAATTGCTGTGGAAATTGATGATTTAGTTAATGAAGGAGAATTTGTAAGTAGAAATGAAGCCCTTAAGTTCTGGGCAAGATTAGTTGTCCTAATGCATAGAAGAACTCATAAAAGGGCAGAAGACTATGCTTATGATGAGATTAAGGAAAGATTATTTTATGGCAAAAAGGCGAAACTTTTTGATAGCAATATTTTTTAAAGCATTTTGTTTACTTTAATTACATGAAAATACCAATTTCAATTATATCTGGTTATTTAGGGACTGGAAAGACTACTTTATTAAAAAGAATTATAGATAAATTAGATAGAAAGTTTGCTATTCTAATGAATGAATTTGGTGATATAAGTGTAGATACTGATATTATTAAGGGAAAGAATGTTAATGTTAAGGAATTATTAGGTGGATGTGTTTGTTGTTCTTTAACCGGAGAATTTGAGGAAGCTGTGAAGGAAATTATTAAAGAATATGATCCTGAAATTATTATTGTTGAAACAACAGGTGTTGCTGAACCAGACGCTTTGATTTTTGATATTAGTGAGAATTTAGAAAATGTTAAGATTGACTCTGTTATTTGTGTTGCTGATGCAGATGCGATTTTAAAATTTCCTGTAATGGGAAGAACTGGTATTGTGCAGTTAGAGATGGCTGATATAATTGTTTTGAATAAGATAGATTTAGTAGGTAAGGAAGAATTGGAAAATGTTAAGGGTAAGATAAAAATGTATAATGAAAAAGCTCCTATAGTAGAAGCTAAATATTGTGATGTTGATATAGATTTATTGTTTGGAATTGAAGTTGAGCATCATGTTAAAGAGATCCATCATGTACATAAAACTAAATTTGAATATTTTACTTATAAATTTGATATGAGGATTAATAAAAATAAATTTGAGAAATGGTTAAAAAGTTTAGATAAAAGTATTTATAGATTGAAAGGTTTTGTTCCTTTTGAAGATGGTTGTTATTTGGTTAATTATGTAAATGGAAGGTATGATTTAGAGAAGAAGGAAGGAAGACAAGAAATTGTATTCATAGGTGAAAGGATTGAAAAATTAAAAGATAAAATTATTAATGAATTAAAGAAAATTTAGATATCCTCGCTTTGCTGCGGTATTTTGAGAAATGCTTATAAAACTAGAAAACTTTGTATTTTAATGGTGAAATTCAAGTTTTTAGAACATACAGCAGATGCTAGATTTGAGGCTTATGGTAAGGATTTAAATGGGTTATTTGAGAATTCAGGGTTAGCTTTAGAAGAAATTCAGGTTAATACAAAAAATGTTGAACCCAAAGAAGAAAAGACTATTCAAATAGAGAATGAGTCTATTGAGATGTTATTATTTGATTTTTTACAGGAGTTAATATATTTAAAGGATGCTGAGAAATTAATATTTTCTAAATTTAAGGTTAGCATAACAAGAAATGGAAAATATTTTTTAAATGTGGTGTGTAAGGGTGACAAATTAGACTTTAAGAAGCATGAATTCAAAGTGGATGCAAAAGCTGTTACTTTACACCAATATGAAGTTAAAAAAGAAAAAGGGAAATGGATTGCAAGGGTAATTATTGATATTTAAGTCATTTAGTAATATAATTTTATTTTTATTTTATTCCTCTGCGAAAGAAAACTGCAATTTTTAAATTTCAGATGAATTTTGCTCAAATTTAAATATAAAAATTCTTGAAAATCTTCTATATATTTTGAAAGAAAATTAGGATTTAAACTGATTTATTACCAAATGGATTATAGCGTCTCCTTTTTCATTAATTTTTATTGTTTCATAGGTTCCTTTAAATTCTCTGATTTCTTTTATAGCTTTTGCAACTTTTACAGGATCTTTACTTTCTGATCTTTTTATTCCTTCTGTAATTAATTCTAGAGTTCCATAGGGTATAGGATGAAATGGTTTTGGTTCTTTTTTATAAACTGCTTTATATTTCTCTTTAAATTCTTGCCATGCATCTAAATATGTATATGGATAATCAGAGTAATACATCTCATCTATAGCTATTCCGACCTGAAATAAATCTCCGAGAACAGCTCCAACATTTAGAATTATATTTCCTTTGAATCCACTTTCTTTTACTTGCTTTACTACTATATTAAATGCAGGTCCAAATGCACCAATTATTACAGTATCGACGTCTTTTGTGACTTTTAGGATTTCTGTTTTGAAATCATTACCTTTTAGATCAAATGCTTCTACTTTTGTATTTATACCTTCTTTTCTTAAACTGTTTATTAAATTATCTTTGAATATAACCCCATATTCATCGTTACCATAAAGGATACCAACGTTCTTTGCTTTAAGATTTATAGCTTTGTTTGCCAATAATATTCCTTCTTCATCTGCTACATTTGCGTGTCTAAAAATTAATTCATTATCTCCAGTGATTTTGGGATGGGCAGCATCTGCAAATAATAGAACATTATTCTCTATTGCTACTGGTTTAATTGCTAGACCGTGTGAGCTTAAAGTAGTTATGAATAATTTTACGCCATTAACGTCAATTAATTTCTTCATTGCTGTAACTGCATTTTTAGGATCTGAAGCTGTATCTTCTACTACTAACTCTATTTTTTTGTCCAGTATACCTTTGTTGTTTATGTCATTTACAGCTAATTGAGTTCCTTCTAGAAAGATTTGTCCTATGCTTGAACCAGGACCTGTTAATGGTAAGATTAGACCAATTTTAATTGTGTCTTCTTTTCCGCAAGCTGTTAAAAGTAATAAGCTTAAAATTATTAATGTTAGTATTTTTTTCATCATTTTTATTTTTTTCGGATTTTAGTATATATATATTTCTATCCTCTTTTTGTTATTATTTTTATCACTTCTTACAAACATATATTGTAGTATATATAATTATGGTGTAAAAAAATTTACAACAAAAAGAAAGTTTTAAATAGTTCAAAAACCTAAAGAGCTCATGGACTTTGAAGTTAGATTGGAAAGAATTGGTTTAAGTAGACAAGAAGCAACTGTTTACATAAATACTTTAAAGCTTGGAACAGCAAAGGCAAGTGAGATAGCCCAAAAATCTTTAATAAAAAGGGAAGCTTGTTATTATATTTTAAAATTATTGCAGGAAAAGGGTTTTATTAGTGAAACTATAAAATCAGGTGTTAAACACTATAGTGCAATATCCCCAAAAAGAATTCTTGATATATTTGAGGATGAAAGACAACATAAGATTGAAACCATTAAAGAGATCTTACCTGAGCTTGAGTCCTTGCAAAAAGTTGCTTTCAAACGCCCAAAAGTAGAGGTTTATGAAGGTGTTGAAGGATTTAAAACAGCAATCTCAAATGTTTTAGAAGCCAAAGGCCAAACAGTTTATGCTTATGTGCCTGAAAAACCAGTACATTTACTGCCGACCTTTCACCCATATTTTAGAAGGAGAAGAAGAGAAAACAAAGTCTTCCTAAAAGTTATAGGTGAAAAGTCAGAATTTATGGAGAATCTCAGAAAAACAGGAAAAAAAGAGCTTAGGGAGGTTAGATACAATAATAAATTAATGAAAGACAAAGATACATTACTTTATATCTTACCTGAGTCTATACTTCTTCTAAGGATTAATGAGAAGGAGCAGCTCGGAATTTATGTAGAAGATGAAGCACTAGCAAAATTTCAAAAAGAGATATTCGATATTATTTGGAAATTGTCAGAATAGAAATCTTTATATATATGGTAAGATTATTCTTACCTGATTAAAATGGACATGAGTGTAACAAAATTAAGTTCAAAAGGACAAATTGTAATACCTGTGGAGATGAGAAAAGACATTAGAGAAGGTGAAAAATTAGTTATAATCAGAAATAAAAATCAGATAATTGTAGAGAAAGTAAGTGAATTTTCTAAAAAATTAGAAGAAGATTTAGAGTTTGCAAGAAGAACTGAGGAAGCTTGGAGAAAGTACGAGAAAGGCGAATTTGTTGAGATGGAGTTTGATGAATTCTTAAAAGAACTTAAAAAATGGTAATTTTAGCATTTCATTCTAATTTCAAAGAGGTTTTTTCTAAGATTAAGGATGGAGCATTAAAGGATAGGTTGATAAAACAATTTGCTAAAATACAAGAGGATCCTGAAATTGGTAAACCAATGCGTTTCAATAGGAAAGGTACAAGAGAAGTCTATATAGGATCTTGTAGATTGTCATACGCTTATTTAAAGGAAGAAAAAAAGATAATTTTTCTTGATTTATACCACAAAGATAAACAATAATTAAAAACCTTTAAATAATATAAAATATTAAAATTAATGAGGTGATTTAAAATGGCTAAAAAAAGAGCAAAGAAAAGTAGTTCTAAGAAAAGAATTATAAAAAAGAAGAATGTTTGTGAATACTGTTGAAAATGGGAGAAAAGTTATTTATTGTAGTTTTGGTTGTTTTAATATTTGGTTTAATAGTTTTTGCGCAAAATAATGGAGAAGTTTTAAACGGGCAATTTAATGATAGAACTTTATTTTATTTATTAATTGCTTCGATAGTCTCTATTATATTTATATGCGATGCTGTTTATATGAGGACTTATCCTGTTGTTTTTAAAAGGGAAAAGAAATTTTTATTTTTAGCAATTATAATCCCTATTGTTTTAGTAACTTTATATATGGCTTTTAGTACAATATATTTGAATATTATGGCTGAAACTAGAGGACCTGTTCACTGGCATGCTGATTTTGAGATTTTTGCTTGCGGTAAAAAAATAGATTTAGCAAGTCCTAAAGGATTGGTTAATAGGGTTGGAACTTCTACGTTTCATGAGCATGGGGATAACAGGATTCATATTGAGGGTTTAGTTTTGAATTTAAGACAGATTACTTTGAAGAATTTTTTAAAAGTGACTGGTGGTGCTTTAGATGATAATAAAATAATTGTGAATACAGATGAAGGTTTAGTTGAATTTGAGAATGGAGATTTGTGCGATAATGAAAATGGTGAACTGCAGGTTTTTGTTTATAAAACTAAAGACAAAAAGTATTATCAGCAAAAGATAAAAGATTTTGAAAATTATGTAATTTCCTCTTATTCTTATGTTCCACCAGGCGATTGTTTGATTATCGAATTTGACATTAAAAAGGATAAAACTGATAAAATTTGTGAAACTTATAAAACAGCAATCCAAAAAGGTGATTTAGATGGCAGTTGAGGCTTATTTACCAACTTTAGGTGTCGTATCTGTAACAGCTGCTGTTGATTCTATTAATCCCTGTGCTATTGGTGTGTTAATATTGTTAATTTCTGTTTTACTAGTTGCAAGAAAATCTGTTGGTAGAATGTTATTTTTAGGTGGACTGTATATATTTACTGTTTTTAGTATTTACTTGTTGGCTGGTTTGGGATTAACTTATTTTCTAGCTGGAATTCCTTTGTGGTTGACTGAGTATATTTCAATAATTGTTGGATTATTAATTGTATTTGCGGGTATTTTGGAGATTAAAGATTTTTTTTGGTATGGAGAATGGATTTCCTTAACAATACCTTATAAATATTCAAAGGAGATTGAACGTGGAAGTAAAAGAACAAGAAGTGCTTTAGGTGTGATGTTTTTTGGTGCTTTTGTTGCATTAGTGGAATTACCTTGTACTGGTGCACCTTATTTAGCAATTATTACATTATTGTCGCAGTATTTTGATTTCACTGCTTTTATGCTTCTAGTTTTGTACAACTTTATATTTGTTGCTCCATTAATTATCATTTTAATTTTGATTGCTTCTGGAAAGAAATTGTATAAAATACATAAATGGAAACAAGAAACTAAAGGTTTTATTAGACTTGCAGTAGGTTTAATATTAGTAGCAATGGGTTGGTTGTTAATACTAATAGCTAATGGAACTATTAACTTAGGGTGAAATTTTTTAAAAGCAATATTTTAAAAATAATCTTTTATTTTATGCTTTATTTCTTCATGTATTAACCAGGCTAATAAGATAATTGCATCTAAGCCTGTTATTGCTTCTTGGGTTAACCATTTTGGACAGAAATTAAGGTTTGCAATTATAGGTATCCAAGATATTGTTTCATTTCCTTGTAATGTACAATCTAGAACAATATGTGATAACCAGCCAATAGAGATCATTATAAAAAATAAGGCTACTTGTTTTTTTGTAAATTTAAAATATTTCTTTTTTGATGAGATATGGATAATAAAAGCAATTAAAACAAAAAGTATAGACCAGATTACTGCATGTGTAAAGATTCTATGGACTATTAGTGGTGTTTTTGAAAATAAACTTATAAGCCAACTTAAAGGTATATCTGCATCCGGTAATAAACCTGCAATTCCGGCAATTAAAACATAAACTCTTGAAAATGAATTTTTTGCAATATAATGCCTGTATAGATCTACTAAAACTATTGTTATTATAATGTGTGTTACTGCTAATGGCATTGATTTAATGGGTTTAATAGAATTATAAAGATTGTTCTGTTGTATTGTACAACTCATTATTCGCAACTCCTCTTCTTTGATGTATTATACAACCGAAAAGCTTAAATATAACGTTATTGTTGTAATATACAATATGGAAGAAAAGGAGGATAAGCTTAATGAAAGTGAGCAGTTAGTGGATGAAAGAAAAGCGATTTTAATTGAAAATTATGAGGAATACTTCAATTTAGCCAACAAGGTATTTAAGGATCAAAAGTATAATGCTGCTTCAACTTTATTCTTCAAGGCTATTGTTGCTGCAGTTGATTTATTTGTATTAAAAAAAGATGGGTTTGTTCCATCTTCACATACTAATCGTTTTAAGTTAGTTCAAGAAAAACATAAAGAAATTTATGAACTTTTAGATAGGGACTTTCTATTTTATCAAGATAGCTATACAAAAAAATTATCAAAGGAAGAAGCCGAGGTGCTTAAAAAAGATGCTAGAAGAATTAAGGAAATGTGTTAAGCCAAAGTTAAATAATAAAATATTTGATATTGTAGTGTACGGTTCTTTAATTAAAGGCAAATATGAACCAGAAGATATTGATATAGCTGTTATTTTTAAAGAAGGTTTATTGAATGAAAGATTGGAGATAATACAACAAATCAAGAGGCGGATTAAAACTGAGAAAAAGATTGATATTAAAGGATTTTTATTGGCAGATCTATTTAAACCAGAATTTTTTGCTCGTTCAGGGGTTTTCTTTGAAGGAATAAGTTTAATTGATGGAAAGCCTTTTTCTAACAAAATAGGTTTTAATGGTGCAGTTATTTTCTTTTATAACTTAAAAAATAAAAATCATACAGAAAAAGTTAAATTTAATTATCTTTTGAGTGGCAGAAATAATAAGGAAGGACTTATTAAATTATTTGAAGGAAGACAATTAGCTCCCGGTGTTTTTCAACTACCTATAAAAAATTCTATTAAATTTGAAGAAATATTAAAAAAGAATAACATTTCCTATTCAAAAATCAACACTTTAATAATGAATTAACGAAATGATAAAAGTTTTAAATTGCTAATCTAATCAATAAAGTATGGCTTTAATCTTATTAGAGGGGATTCCTGGGTCTGGTAAATCTACTGTAATTAAAGCTATAATAAGAAAGAAATCAGACATTACTTTAATGCATGAGTTTCAATTTAGAAGAAATGTTATTAGCAAAGAATACGGGACTTATTTTAACGGGGATATTATTTATAGCAAGAATTTAAGATTAAAGGAATTAGAGGATAAACTAGAGGATTTTATTTTGAAAAATAGATATCAAGATAATTCCAATGATTTTGAAAAATTAAAATTAGAGTTGGCTAGAGAAAGAATAAAAGAAACGAATAATTATCAGGGTAGGGTTATATTTGAATCATTCTTTTCTGGTTTAATAGATAAATGCAGTGAAAATTTTTTAGCAGAAATAAAAAAATTGCTGATTTATATCAATGATGTACTTTTTTTAGTTGTTGAGGATAGAGAATTAGAAAAGAGGCAGAGAAAAAGAATTATAGAAAGAGATGGAAAATACGATGATGCGACTAATAAAGAAAGAAATAAATTGTTTTTAAAGCAGTTTTATGAAGTAATTGAGAAGAGGGTTAAAATTATTTATTTGGATGCTATGAAAATGCCTGAAGAAATTGTTGATGACATTATTAAAAATTCAGGATAATCATTCCCACTCTGTTGTTCCTGGGGGTTTATTTGTAATATCGTAAAAAACAGCCCCGTAACCTAAACCTAATATTTCTTTAACAACATCGTCTATTACTTGATTACTTAATCGACCAAAAGTGCCGGTCATAAAATCTCTAGTTTTAAACGGCCTTAATACGATACTTTCTCCTGAACTGCTATTAATTTCCAGTGGAATTGCTATTGTTGGGCATTGTTGAATATTTTTCATCTCTTTTGATTCTTCTAGGTGCTTCATAGTTATATGATCTGCTTCTTGAAGTTTTTTTAATCGTTCTCTAGTTATATATGATTCTCTTAAATCTACATTTTTTATTTCAGAGGGTTGTAAAGGGATTATAACTCTGTTCACTCTACCTTTCATTGTATTTGTTATCATAGTGCTAATTTCAGCTAGTTCATCCCATGATCTTGTTTTTCCCCAAATAGCTACAGGGGGGGCATAAGTTCTTCCATCTCCTTGCACCCCAACAGATAAAATTGGTAAGACTAAGGCATCTAAATTATACTTTCTAGAAATACCTTTGACTTCAGAAGTAAGTTCTTTAAAATCGTTTCTTGTTTCGCCTTTACTACATAAACTCCTTATAGCAAGACCTGGTCCTGGAAATGGGTGTTGTGGTGCAAATATTTCAGCTAAGCCCTCTAACCCATTAGTTTCAGCAAAAATTTTTGCTATTGTTTCAATATCGTCTTTAAATAAATATAAATTTGGCTCTAGTATTTTACCTTGTTTCATTAATTCTAAAACTTCTTTAACTCTGTTGTGGTGGGTTTTTATTTTTGCAGAATTTTTTGTGCCTTTGCTTTCTATGTGGTCTGGATAGATTGTTCCCTGACCAATAACCCAGTTATTGCCATATTCCTGTCCTGCAAATAGTTGAGCATGTCTTATATAATGTCTACCAATAATTTCACGTTTTTCTTCTGCATCTGTAATACCAAAAAGCTCTTTCTCAAGTTCTTCACTTGTGTCTAGAACTATTAATTCAATCCCAATATCTTTTAAGTTCTTTACTACTTTTTTAACTTCATCTTTGCGTCCAACACCGCAATTAATATACAAGAATCTCTTTTTACTTGCTTCTTTAATAGTTCGATCAATAAATACAGCTGCAATTGAACTGTCTTTTCCACCGCTTGTAAGATGCACGACATTTCTTCCTCCAACAAATTCTCTTATTCTTTCAGGCACTTCTTCTATGAACCTTTGATATGTCCATTCTTTTTCAGGTCTTTTACATAAATTGAGGAAATTATTAAGCATTTGCATTCCAAATTCGGTATCATCTACTTCAGGATGGAATTGGAAACCTATTGTTTTTGAATCCGGATCATAAGCTGCAGCAAATTCACAGTCCTTAGTGTAAGCTAGTTTTAACATTCCAGGGGGCAGTGATTCTACTCTATCTCCATGACTCATCCATACTGTTTGTGTTTCCGGTAAATCTTTAAATATCGAAGCATCATTCTCTATTATAAGTTTTGCTTTTCCATATTCTCCAGATTTATTTCCCTTAACAGTTCGACCCCCTTCTTCATGTGCAAATAATTGGAAGGCATAGCAAATTAGTAATTTAGGCATGTTCATTGTCCAGATTTTTGGGTTACATCTTGGACTTTCTGCTTCGTAAACACTGGCGGGTCCACCAGAACCTATAACCCCAACAGCGTTTTCTAGTTCAGAAGGTCTAATATTCGAATCAAAAATTTCAGAAAAAACATTTAAATATCTTATGCGTCTTGCTATAGTTTGAGTATATTGGCTACCAAAGTCAATTATAGCAATTCCTTTTTCTCGCATTGTTTATTGTTACTGTGACTTGTTTAAAAATATTTATTTTCTTTAATATAACTTTCTTATTTAAACTATTGTTAAATAGGTTAGTTAGGACATAGAAAGTTTTAAATACTAATTATCACTATAATGATAGCTATGGAAATAGATGTATTAAATGAGCATGTAATGAAAATAATTATAGCCGCAAGAAAGGTAGATTCTATTAATGCGATATCTAAAAGGATTAATTTGAGCTACGGTTGGACTTATAAGTGGGTTAAGGAATTGATTAAATTAGATTGTTTTAAACAGGTTGGATTAAAATTATATTTAAAAGAAAATAATAAATTTTATAGGAATACTTTGAATTATATAAAATCAAATTTTAATCATGATATAGGCTTTAATTATGCAGTTTTAGGTTTGTTTGGGATAAAATATTGTTTTACAAAAACTGATGCAGTATATGTTTGGACAAAAGGTGGATACAATATTGCAAGGTCAAAAGATTACTATCCTATCTTTATAAAAATAAAAAAAAATGATTGTAATATTTTCTTGGAGTATTGTAAGAAATTGGGCTTAAAAATAAATAAAAAGAAATGGGTATTTTATAATATTGAGATATTAGATGATTTTAAAGTTTCTTTTTTGGATGATATTCCTGTTGATAGCTTCGAAGATACAATAGTATTCATGAAGAAATATGTCTATAATTTTCAACCTGCTTTAGAAATGGTTGAGGAAATGTATAATAAAAATTTTAAAGTAAAATACAAGGAGGTTAATTATGTTTGAAAAATTTATTAAAAGGGAAAATGACATATTTGAAATTTTGCAGAATTTTATTGATGGTAATCTTGACTTTGTTTTGGTTGGTGGATATGCTGTTTCTGCCTTTAAGCATAGATTTTCTGTCGATGCTGATGTTGTAGTAAGATCTGGTGATGTTCAAAAGTTTGAAAATTTATTGTCTCAAAACGGCTTTAAGAAAACCATCTCGAAGGAACTTGAGAATTTGTATTCAACAGTATTCATCAGGTATGAAAAGAAAAATGATTTGTCTATTAATATTGACTTGCTTGTTGGAGGGATGGGTATAAGACAGACTAATTCATCTATTAGCTTTGAAAAGATAAATGAAAATTCTGTAAAAAATAAAATCAAAGGACTGGAAAGAGAGATTATAGCAAAAATACCTGTTAAAGAATTATTAATTGCTTTGAAATTACAGGCTGGGAGGTTGACTGACTTTAGAGATATTGCATCGTTAATTAAAGATACAGACATTAGTAAAATAAAATTATTTTTAAAGGATTGTGACAAAAACATTGTTGCATCAAATATAAAAAATTTAATTAGCCTATTGGATAGAAAAAAATTTATAAATTCATTTAAAGGGGTGTTTCTGGAGAAGAAATATGATATTGATATTAATAAACTTAAAAATCTAAAATATTTAATAGATTAAAAATAGTATTCAACTAGTGCGCTCAAAGCTTTTACAGCTTCATGCGGGAAGGTATATGTAACAATGCCTTTTTCTTCTAAAACTTTCTTGAATTTGTTTATTATCTCTCCACCTGTACTGACTATAACTATTGGTTTTTTTGATTTATGGATTTCTTTTGCTAATAAATCTGTAATTTCAAATGTTAATAATGGTGTTTGATATAAAACTATTAGTAAGATTAGATCTACATTATTATCCTGTAAACAGGCATTAATTGCTAGCTCATATCTTTTATTGTCTGCATCTCCAACTAAATCTATTGGGTTATTTACTGTAACTGTTTTTGGGAATTGTTTTTTTAAATAATTTTTAGTTTTTTCTGTTAATTGAGCTAACTGCAGATTTTTAGTTTTTGAAATTGCATCTACTGTTAATATTCCGTAACCGCCACCATTTGTAATTATTTGTACTCTATTTCCTTTTGGTTTAAGCATGCTTTCAAAGATATAAGCATAATCTAACATGTCTTCCAGGTTTTCAGCTTGGATTATATTTAATTGTTTAAATACCCCTGAATAAACTTTATAGTCCCCTGCTAGAGAACCAGTGTGAGACAATGTTGCTTTAGAACCTTGTTCTGAAATACCACCTTTAATTGCTATCACTGGCTTTTTCTTTGTAACATCTTTTAAAACTTTCATGAATTTTCTTCCATCTTTAATACCCTCTATGTATAAACAGATAACTTTAGTATCTTTGTCATTACCTAAATATTCTATAATATCTGTTTCATCTATTGTAGTTGCATTGCCGTAGCTTATGAATTTTGCAAATTTATGTCCTTCAAATGTTGCTAGGTCTAAAACTGCTGAACCTGCTGCGCCTGATTGAGTAACGAAACTTATGCAACCTGCTTCTGGTCTTTTTAATCTTGTTCTTGGTAAGAATATTGTGTCTAATTTTGTATGAAAATCTAGAATTCCTAAAACATTTGGACCTATCATCCTGATCTGATTTTTTTCAATGTACTGTTTTAATTCATTTTCTAATTTTGTATTTCCTATTTCTGAGAAACCTGCTGTTATAATTAAAATATCTTTAACTTCTTTTTTGTTGCATTCTTTGATGCTTTTTAAAATAATTTCTGCTGGAATTGCTAGTACCGCTAAGTCTATTTTTTCTTTTATATTTAGAACTGATTTGTAGCATTTTAGGTTTAGTATTTTATTTGCTTTTGGATTTACCGGATAAATTTTTCCTTTAAATTTGGAATGTAATAAATTTTCTACTAAAACATTGCCAACTTTACCTTTTTTTCTTGAAGCACCAATAATTGCAATGCTTTTTGGTTTGAAAAAGTTATCTAAGTTTATCATTTTAATCCTCTTTTAAACATTGTATTCTGTCTCTAATATTGTTTATTTGCTCTTCGGTTAATTTAATTATAATATCTTTTGTTTTTATGTAAAAATCTTTGCAACCGATTTTAATTTCATTTATGATATTCTCTTCTACAGGTCGATTTGTATAGTATTGTAGGTCATTTCTTGCAAAAAATGCTTTATTAATAAGTTCAATATCAATTTCATCATAAAACTCTTTTAAATATTCTTTCATAAATTCTAAAGAACAGGAATGTATTTCACATTTAATTCCTAACCTTATAATTAGAGCGTATAAAGAATAATAAAAAGTATAATATGAAGCAGTTGCTATCCAAATCTTTGTTTTTATCCTTTCTAATTCTTCTATTGATTCCTCAGCCATCATCAAATACGAATTACATATATTCGTGTTAGGTTCTAAAATTCTAATACCTAATTTTTGTTTTAGGCACCATTTAATTGAAACCATAATAATCCTCCCATATTATAGAAATGAACCGTTCTATCCCAAATATTAAAACATGTTTTTCTATTATTTCTTTTATAAGTGGATCTTTGTCTTTTGCCAATTTCCTGAAAATGGTTTCAGTAAAATATTTTATGCTTATCTTCAGGTCAAATATTTTCCCTTTTTTATCGTAATCTCCCTTAATCTTTTTACCTATTATGAACAAGTCTATGTCCGAATCTTTAGTTTGTGTGTCTTTTGCATAGCTTCCAAATACACCTATTACTCTATGGTCCTTATTGAATATGTTTGCAATTTTTCTATGTTTTCTTAAAAATTCAATTTTTCTATCTATTTCAGTTATTGTTAAAACATCTTTTATTTCTGGATTAAGTAAATTAAGACCGAAAAACTTTATGTTCCCTTTTTTATCTGATTTTAATAATCCTTTCTTTTCTAGTTCTTTAAGTGATACGGCTATAGATTTCTGACTAAGCGGGACTTTTCCAACCAAACCCCTACCATGAACCTTCTTAGTATAATCCCCAAGGTATTCATTTAATAATTTACAATAGTTGTGTAGCATTTTACTCAACTGTGTGGATAAATACACATTTAAAAAGCTTTCGGTTTGTTGTTGGTTTTTTCTTGAAGCACCAATAATTGCAATACTTTTTGGTTTGAAAAAGTTATCTAAGTTTATCATTTAACCTCATTTTATAGTATTTTAAAACTGCTTTATAAAAACTAAATAGAAAAAAAGCAGTATTAATAATAAACTTATAATGAGATATAACCAACCTACCCAATCTTCTTTTTTAATTTTAGATTCTACCATTGAAATTTTGACCTCCTTATTCCTACTATTGCGAAGTATAAGCCTGTGATGTAAACGATAATTATAAAAAGTAGTGATAATCCTTTGATTTCTCTTATTTGGCTGAGGTAGTAAAGAGTTGCACCACCAACACCAATGACTGTTGCATATGAAGTAGTGACTTTTGTTAACAGTTCTATATCCTCTTTTTCCATGCTAATTTGGTATTTATATTAATATTTAAAACTTACTTATAGTTTTCTAATATTCCTTTAATGTCTTTTAGGAATTGTGCTGCTTCTGCTCCATCTAAAACTTGATGATCAAAGGTTAATGAAACTGGCAGTATTTTTCTATTTTCTGGTTTGTTGTTTATTAAAACTACTCTATCAAATGTTCTTCCTAATCCTAAGATTGCACTTTCTCCTGGATTTATTATTGGTGTACCATATGTACCATTAATGCTGCCATAGTTTGTTATTGTTAAAGAACTACCTTTCATGTCCATTAAGTCTAATTTCCTATTTTTTGCTTTTTCTGATAAATCTTGGATTTCTTTTGCTAATGAATAAAGATCTTTTTGGTCTGCACCTTTAATTACTGGGACTAACAAACCATCTTCTGTTGCAACTGCTATACCAATATTGTAATATTTTTTTAAAATAATTTCATCTTCTTGCAATGAAGCATTTAAATAAGGATGTTTTTTTAGACCTTCAACAACTGCTTTAATTATAGATGGAAGCAATGTTAATTTAATACCTTTCTTTTCTGCATTTAATTTTTCTTTTTCTCTTTTATTCCATAAATTTGTAATATCAATATCGTCCATTGAGGTAACTTGAGCTGTGGTTTGTAATGACTTAATCATATTTTCTGCTATAGTTTTTCTTATTCCTTTTAATGGTATTCTTTCAAGATAACCCCACATATCATATTTCTTTTTAACAGTAATTGCTTTTGGGATTTCTTTTTTTATTTGTGGGACTCCTTTAACTGCATTTAAAATATCTTCTTCTAATATTCTTTCTTCTGGCCCTGTGCCTTGTATTTTATTTATATCGACATTTAATTTATTTGCAAGATTTCTAATTTTAGGAGTTGCTAAGATTCCTTCTGAAACTTTTTTAGGTACTATAACAGTTACTTTTGTTACTTCTTTAGCTTCTTCTAATTCTCCAACAACTGCAACTGATTTTTTATGTAATTCCTTTAGATTAGTTGTAACTTCTTTTTTTCCATCATCAATTGTAATTATAATGTCTCCAACTTTAATTGTTGCTCCTTCTTTAAAGTATAGCTTCAAAACTTTTCCTGTTGCAGGACTTGGGATTTCTGCAACTGCTTTATCTGTTTCTATTTGAGCAATATCCTGATGTTCTTTAACTTTATCTCTTTCTTTAACTAGCCATTTAATTAGTTCTGCCTCTGTAATCCCTTCTCCGACATCAGGAAATCTAAATTCATATACCATTATTCACCTCTATTGTTGCTTCTTGTATACCACTTGGTTTATTATATGGCAGTAAACGTGCTATTTCTGGAACAATGCATTTTCCATTTAGATAGAGATAACAAACACCTCTTGTTTCTGGATTTGAAACACTATTGAAAAGCCACTCTTTTGTACTGTATTTTCTATTTGCTAAAGAATTAATATCAAAGAATTCTTTTCGTGAAGAAAATTTTCCTTTTACATAGCCTTTTCCAAAATTTTTTATTAAATTCTGTATCAATTTTTCCTGTAATCCCTCTTTTGTTATTTCTTGATTGTACATTCTAATGTAAGCGAGATGTTTTTTAATATCCTTTGCAAATGGATTTAATTTGTTGCCATTAATCATTAACATGTCTATCATTTTTTCAAAATTTAATAAATCGTATCTTATACTTCCGTGCAAAGCAATTGTATTTTTTTTAATCCTTTGACCTGAATTTCCTATAGTTCTTGTATTCCCATTTTCTTCTGTTATTATATTATCTGGGGGATAGAATTTACAAGGTATTTTATTTTCTTTTAGTGTTTTGACTATAACATTACAAACAGATTCTCTTAATTTGGATAAATCTTTTGGAAAACATTCTTTTTGTGCTATTAAGGAAAAAACTATATAGCCTTCATCTAAATATACTGCTTGGCCTCCTGAGATTCTTCTTACCAGGGTTGTATTATATTTTTTACAAGCCTCTAAATCTACATCTTTGTTTACATCTTGGGAGTAGCCTACTGATATTGTTGGAAACCATTCTGTTGTTACTAATGTTGGTCTTGTATTGTGGTTCATTAATTCTAATAAAGCTTCATCTATTGCAACATTAAAGTAGCTATCATACTGCGATAATTTAATGACCTTCCATATTTTATTTTCCAAGCTCATTACTCCTATTACTTTTTAGTACTTTAAAACTTTATTTATTCCATAAACTATTCTTTCAACACTAGGATTATGATATTTTTCAAGTCTTGCTAATGGGACTATTGTATCAAAACCTGTAATCCTTTCTACTGGTGCTTCCAGGCTTAATAATGCTTTATCGTTAATTATTGAGATTATTTCTGATGCTAGACCTAGGGTTTTTGGTGCTTCCTGAACTATGACAACCTTGCCTGTTTTTTTTACTGAATTTATTATTGTTTCAACATCTAAGGGTTTTACAGTTCTTAAATCTATAAACTCTATATTTGCTTTAATATTTTCTAAGGCTTTTTCGCATTCCCTTACCATTGCACCCCATGAGATTAATGTTAAATCATCGCCTTCTTTTCTGATGTTTGCTTTTCCTATTGGTATTGTGTATTCTTTTTCTGGAACTTCTTGTTTTATAGCCCTATAGATTCTTTTTGGTTCAAAGAAAATAACTGGGTCTGGATCCCTTATGGCTGAAACAATTAAACCTTTTGCATCATAAGGTGTTGAGGGAATAACAACTTTTAATCCTGGGGTATGAACATAATAACTTTCTGGGGATTCTGAGTGGTGTTCGAATGCTCTGACCATTCCTCCAAAAGGGGATCTTAAAACTAAAGGACAAGAAAATCTTCCTCTTGATCTGTTCCTTATTCTTGCTGCGTGGTTTACTAGTTGATCAAATGCGGGTAACATAAAACCTTCAAACTGGCATTCTGCTACTGGTTTTAATCCTGACATTGCCATTCCTATAGACATCCCAATAATTCCTGATTCTGCTAATGGTGTATCGATAACTCTTTCTGGGCCAAATTTTTTTAATAAACCGTCTGTAACTCTAAAGACTCCACCATCAATACCAACATCTTCGCCTAGGATTATTACAGATTTATCTTTCTGCATTTCTTGTTTTAATCCTAAATTTATTGCTTCTACTAGATTCAAGATCATTTTGCTAACTCCTTTCTTAATTTTAATTCTTCTAATTGGTCTTTAAGATTTTCTGGGAATTCTTTGTAAACATATTTTAAAATGTCATCTGGTGGTGCTTCTGGTGTTGATTCATATTTTTTAACTGCTATATTTACTTTCTTTTCTGCTTCTTCTTTTATTTTTAAGAAATATTTTTGATTTGTAATTTTATTTTTAAGCATGTAAATTTCTAATCTTTTAATTGGATCTTTCTTTTCCCATTTTTTAACTTCTTCTTTAGATCTATATTTGGATGCGTCATCTGCTGTTGTATGATCTGACATTCTGTAGGTAAAGCATTCTATAAGAGTAGGTCCTTTTCCTTTTCTTGCTTTTTCTAGGGCTTCTTTTGTTGCTTGGTAAACTGCAAATATGTCATTGCCGTCTACTTTAATGCCTTCAAAGCCGTATGCAATTGCTTTTTGTGCTAGAGTTTCTGATGCTGTTTGTTTTTCGACTGGAATTGAGATAGCCCATTGGTTATTTTGACATATAAAAACAACTGGTAATTTAAATACTCCTGCGAAATTCATTGCTTCATGGAAGTCTCCTTCTGATGTTGCACCATCACCAAAGTACGTTATTGAAGCTGCTTTTTTCTTTTTTAATTTTAGAGAATAACCAATACCACAGGCATGTATCATTTGAGTGCCAACTGGAATTGCAAAAGGGATGATATTTTTATTTGTAATGTAACCTCTTTCATCGCCTCCAAAAACTGCATAAAGATCTTCTATTGGAATTCTTTTGTAAATTAAAACGCCTTCTGATCTAAAACTAGGGACTATCCAATCTTCATCTTTTATTAGAAATGCTGAACCGATTTGGATTGCTTCTTGACCTCTTAGTGAAGGATAAGTTCCTAGTCTACCTGCTCTTTGTAATTTTAAGGCAATTTCATCGTAGATTCTTATTAGAACCATAAACTCATACATCTTTTTAATATCATTATTATTTAATTTTGGTTTTAGTTTTTTGTCTATATTCCCGTTTTCATCCAGAATTTGCAGATATTTTACTTCAAATTTCTCTATTGTTTTTAGCATTTTATTTTCCTTGTGCCCAGGCTTTTAATTCTTCATAAGAAACAGAACCACATAATGCTTTTTTTGTTTTTTCATTATAAAAAAATGGAATTCCGCCACAACCTATTGTATCTTTTTCTTGGAGTAATTTAGCATTTTCTGCATTGTGCCAGACTTCTAGAATTTTTACTTTTACCTTTAGTTCTTTTTCTAGTTTTTTGACTAACGGCAACATTTCATGACAATGTTTACACTCGGTTCCTGAAAACATTAATAAGTCAGTCATTTTAGCCTCCTTTTATTTTTAGATGAATTTAGATTATTTAAATATTGCCTTTGAAGATTAACTATTATGATTTTAAGTCCATAAGGTTTAAAAGCGGTTTTTGGCAGTTTATTTGATGCCTGAAATAATGCCATTTGGAAAATATTCTGGATCTTCTGTGGAGCAGATTGTTTTAAGGGACTACAAATATTTTACCTGGGCTATTGATGTAGTTGCAAAGCGATCTTTAAAAGAGCGTTTTGAATTTGTTGAGCATGTTGTTAGTAATTTTGTTTCTGTTAAGAATTGTTGTAGAAGAGAATGTGATAAGCCTGCAAATTTTATTAGTATTTATTATGGGTCAATGTATAATCCTGGGGATACAAGAGTCTCTTCTTTTGATTTTATTTATTGTTCTGATGATTGTTTTAAGAATGATGGAAAGGTATCTTTTGAAAAGGCAAATTTGGAACCATTGGCATTTAGAACTGCACTTTCTCAGACTAAAATAGAAACTAATGAACTTATTAAGATAATAGCAGAATGTATGGGAATCGAAAGAAATAAAAGAAATTCAAAAGAACGTTTGGAGGAAATTTTTAATAATTGTCAATTGAAAGTACCATATTTTTAGAAATCTTTATTAAATTCTAAATTAGGCAGGATGGATGAACAAGGAACTAGACGTGGTGAGTCTTCAAAGACAACAGACGCTGGAAGCCCCCTGCTTTTTAGCTGAGGGGGGATATCACAGGTCTCATGATAGAACCTGCTGAATTATTTTACACGATTCTCCCCATTCTTGTTCTATCTCTGGTAATATAGAAAGAACTTTTTCTTTATTATTTTTTATCCATATCAGCTCTTTGTCCATCCTCTCTTCCCATCCTTTAATGTTCTTTATTCCATAAAATTCTGCCTTCGTTATTATTTTTATATCTTTATTACTGTCAATATGTTCTCCTAATTCCCCACAACAAGAGCATTTCAGAGAAGCTATGTTGAAAAATGTAACCACTCGCATTATTGTTTCCTTATCTATTTCATTAAGCATATACTTTTTAGATTATCTTTGTTTTTAAATATTTGTATTATAAAAATTAGACCTAATTACAAAAGAAAATGAAAAAATAGAAGTTCACAAATTTGAAGAAGCACCAATTGGAAGTTTTGAATTTAACTTATTTGTTAAAGATTTATCCAGCATCCTTGCAGTTGAGCTTTATATGGGAAGTTAACTGGTGAGAAATTTGATGAAAAAATTTTTGAAGGAATGAAACCCACCGAATAAATTAGATAAAATAAAAAACTATAACGCTAAATAAAGCTAGCAAAAAATAAATTAATACCATTTTCTTGTCAGAAATTAAGAATATAAGTAGTTCAAGTAATAAAATCCAATTTTGAACACTTATTATATCAGTCATTTTTATTCTCCAATTTTTCTAACTCTTTCTGTAGCCGCTTAACACTTACCTTTCTTTTTTGGAATCTTTCAATTTTGTTCCAAAAATACTCTTTTTTCATAATCTCATTAAACTTTCTTAGTATAAAGGTATTACATATCTAGGATCTAAACCATAGGATCTAAACCACCAAAACCTTTAAATTCATAGCTCTTTAACACTAAATAATGGAAAAAGAGCTGATTTCAAAACTTCATTCATTTGAAAGAAAGGTTTTACCAGTTTTACAGGAATTAAGAGAATTAAAAGCAATATCACAAAAAACTGGTCTGCAGGAAATTGAGGTAATGCGTGCCTTTCAATGGCTTCAAAATAAAGATATCTTAAAAATTAAAAAAGATATAAAAGAAATTGTTAACTTAGATTTAAATGGTCAAGCTTACTTAAAAAACGGTTTACCAGAAAGAAGATTCTTAAATGCTTTTAAAACTAAAGAAACACTAAAAGCCGAAGAAATTAAAAGGATGTCAGATTTATCTACTGAAGAATTAAATGCTTCAATAGGAGTTTTAAAAAGAAAAAATGCTATCGATATTAGACCAGGATTAATTATTTCTTTAACTCCAAAAGGAAAAGATTTAATCAACAAAGAAACTGAAGAAGAAAAATTACTAAAAAAACTTCCTTTAAATTTAGAAAAATTAACAAAAGAAGAAAAAATTATTTTAGAAGAATTAAAAAGAAGAAAAAGTTTAATTAACACTACTTTAGAAAAAACATTTACAGTAGAATTAACAGAATTAGGAAGAATATTATCAAAAGAAAAAATTCTAAAAGAAACTTTTGTTGATAATCTAACCCCAGAAATGCTAAGAACAGGCTCATGGGTAGATAATAAATTCAGACATTACGATGTTGAAATTAATGTTCCTTTAATTTATCCAGGAAAATTGCATCCTTTAACTCAAGCTATTAATTATATTAAAAAAATCTGGCTTGAATTAGGCTTTAAAGAAATGACAGGTCCTTTAGTAGATACTTCTTTCTGGAATTTTGATGCTTTATTTACACCTCAAGATCACCCAGCAAGAGAAATGCAGGATACTTTATTTATTAAAGATCCAAAAAATGGAAAATTACCTAATCAAAAAATTTTAAATCAAGTTAAATTGCAGCATGAAAAAGGATGGAAATATAAATGGAATCCTGAAACTGCAAAAAGATTGGTATTAAGAACTCATACAACCCCATTATCAGCAAGAACATTATCCAATTTAAAACAATTACCTGGTAAATATTTTTCAATTGGTCGTGTATTTAGAAATGAAACTTTAGATTGGTCTCATTTAGCAGAATTTACACAAACAGAAGGTATTGTAATTGATGAAAATGCAAATTTCAAACACTTAATTGGTTACTTAAAAGAATTCTTTCTTAAAATGGGTTACAAGAAAGTTCGTTTTAGTCCTGGATTTTTTCCCTATGTTGAACCCGGACTTGAAATTTTTGTCTTTGATGAAACCAAAAATAAATGGTTAGAATTAGGGGGGGCGGGGATTTTAAGGCCAGAAGTAGTTAAATCTTTATTAGGAAAAGAAATTCCAGTTTTAGCATGGGGTTTAGGCATAGAAAGAATTGTCAAAGATTATTACAAAATTAGTGACATAAGAGAATTGTATTTAGCAGATTTAAAACATATACGTGAATCAAAAATATGGATGAAATAAAATGCCAAAGATAACAATAAACAAAAATACATTAATGAAGCTTGTAGGAAAGAAATTTACAGATAAAGAACTAGAAGAAAAAATTCCAATGTTAGGCGTAGATATGGAATCTATTGAAGGGAATGATTTAATAGTGGAAGTCTTCCCAAATAGACCGGATTTACTGTCTGACCAAGGGTTTGCAAGAGCTTTCAAAGCATTTATCGGAAAGAAAACTGGTTTAATTAGTTTTAAAATAAAAGACTCAAAAGAAAAAGTAATAGTTGATCCAAAATTATCCAACATTAGGCCGTATACAGCATGTGCAATTGTTAAAAATGTAAAATTCAATGACGAAAACATAACAGAAATAATGCAATTGCAGGAAAAATTACATATTACATTTTGCAGAAATAGAAAAAAAGCCTCAATTGGCATTTATCCTTTAGATAAAATTAAATTCCCTATTTATTATAAAGCATTAGAACCTGGAAAAATTAAATTTAAGCCTCTAGAGGAAAAAAAGGAATTAACAGCAATTGAAATACTAAATAAAACCTCCAAAGGTAAATTCTATAAACATTTATTAGAAGATTTCAAATTATATCCTTGTTTTATAGACTCAAACAATAATTTCATGTCTTTAATACCAGTAATAAATTCTGAATTAACAGGAAAAGTAACTGAAAAAACTAAAAATGTTTTCATTGAAGTTTCTGGTATAGATTTAAACACAATCAACCAATGCCTAAATATTATAGTTACAACATTAGTAGATATGGGTGGAGAAATATATTCTTTACAAATTCAGTACAAAAATCAAAAACTTAAAACACCAAATTTATCACCAACAGAATTAAAAATTGATTTAAATTATATAAATAAAATTTTAGGCTTAAAAATAAATGAAAATGATACTGAAAAATACTTAGCAAAAATGGGTTTAGGTTATAAAAATAAAAAAGCTTTAATTCCTAGTTATAGAACAGATATAATGCACCAAATTGACATTGCAGAAGAAATTGCAATTGCTTATGGATATAATAATTTTGAACATTCAATTCCAAATATATCAACAATAGCAGAAGAAGATAAAATTGAAAAATTTAAGTCATTAATAAAACAAATTCTTATAGGCTTAAACTTTACAGAAATCAATACATTTCATCTGTCAAATAAAAAAAATCAATGCAACAAAATGAACCATGATTTTGATTTAATAGAGTTAGAAAATGCTTTAACAGAAGACTACAATGCATTAAGGGCTTGGTTAATACCCTCTTTAATAGAAACTTTACATAGAAATAAACACAATGAATATCCTCAAAATATATTTACAATTGGTTATTCATTTTCTAAAGATAATAAATTTGAAACAAATATTAAGGAAGAATTAAAATTAGCAGTTTGTTTAGCAAGTGCAGATGTTGACTATACAAAAATAAGACAGGTTTTAGACTCTTTATTTTTATCCTTAAATTTAACTCCAACATATAAAGAATCAAATTGTCCTTCTTTTATTGCGGGTAGAATCGCTGAAGTTTTAATTAAAGGAAAATCAATTGCAACTTTAGGAGAAATCTCACCCTTAGTTTTAACTCAGTGGAACTTAGAAACACCAGTAGCTGCTTTTGAATTGAATTTAAGTGTGTTGTTTGATATAGTGAATTAGCTTTTCGCAATTACAATATACTTCCGAAGAAGGGTAAGATCTAAAAGTAAGGATATAAAGTAGGTATTAATCTTTTCTTTAAACATAAAGCTTTAAAAGTTTAATTAATATATAAAAACCATGGAATACAACTTTGAATTAAATAAAGTATTGGAAGAAATAAATAAAATTAATGCTAAAACTGTTTTATTACAATTCCCTGATGGATTAAAAACAGAAGCATTATCAATAGCAAATGAAATAGAAGAAAAAGGAAATGTAAAAGTGTTAATCTGGGCTGATGATTGTTATGGCGCTTGTGATTATCCAATAATTAAAACCATAGACCTATTAGTTCAATTTGGCCATTCTTCTCCTTTAATAGCAAAACCTCTAGTGTAAATCTTTATAAACTTAAAAAATATATTATTCTTATGATAAACAAAAAAGGCTTCAGCAATCTTTTAATCGCTTTAGACGTAGTTGGTTTTGGATTAATCCTTCTAGGCGGTGCATTAATAAGATACTCAAAAGACGAAGTAATCTCTATTTTAGGTGGTTTAGTTATGGCTGGAGGGGTGGTTGTTTTAGGCCTTTCAAGGTTGGTGGTAAAATGATAGAAAATCCAACAATAGCAATATTTGCTGTAATAATAGAATGCATCGGTATTTTAATAGCAGAAAAAAGAACAGCATATCTATTGACTTTAGTTACAATTGCTACAATTATCCTTTTCTTCATGACATAAAATGGAAAATTTACTTAAAATAGGTTTATTACTAATTCTTATAGGGTTTATCATAGTTTTTGCTTCTTCCTTTACTTCAAAGTCTCCAAATGTAAAAGCAGCAGGAGGCATATTTATTGGCCCATTCCCTATTTTTGGAGCCTTTACAAACAAAAAAAGCTTTTACTTAATACTTATTTTAGCCATAATATTATTTTTTATATTTTCTTTTTTTAATAGATAATTCACCATAATCATCTTTAAATATTTGTTTCATATTTTATTATATTACTTAAAAGGGGGTTAAGAAATTGAATGAAGAAGATAGTAATAAACTAGTTTCCTTAGTTAAAAACGTAGTTGGTGAGGGTAACTTTTACTCTTTAGCTTTAGTCCCTAGAAATATAGATCCTGAAACTTTGCCTAACCAACCTTTATTAAGATTAGAAGTTGGTGTTAAAGACCCTAAAACTATAGGTTTGCATGAAAGATTAGGCGCATACAAAGAAATAAAAAAATTTGAAATATCAATAAGGGTTTTTAATAATGGCTTCCCCCCAGGTTATAAAGATTACATGATATATCCTTCTGAAAAATTAATAGAAAAATCAATATAAACATAAATTCTTTAACTTAGTTATGCTAAAAAGAGGTTTTAAAGATGTTATTGTAACTATCTTAACCTATATCGCTTATGTTATAGGTGCAGGAATCTTTGGTATACCTTATGTTGTTTCTAAAGTTGGTTTTCTTTATGGTGCTTTAGTATTAATTATAGTAGGAATTGCAGTCTTATTAACCCATTTAATGATTGGTGAAATTGCACTAAGTTGTAAAGGCAGTCATCAATTGGTTGGTTATTGTCAAAAGTTTTTAGGAGAAAAATTGAAATGGCTTATGTTATTTAACGTTGTTTTATGGGTTTATGGCGCTTTATTAGCATATATCACAGGTGTAAGTGATGTATTAGCAAATATTTTTGGTGGAAGCAATATTTTTTACGCTTTAATCACTTGGTTCATCTTAAGTTTATTGCTCCTTGCTGGAATTACCTTATTTGAGGAAATCGAAACAATATTTACATTCGTGATGCTAATCGCTTTACTTACAATATCTTTTATTAGTATTTACAATCTTAAATTTTCAAACTTAACATACCTAAATCCATCCAATCTTTCTTTATTTAAACTACTATTTTTCCCCTATGGTGTAATCTTATTTTCTCTCTTAGGAGAAAGTGCAATACCTACAATGAGGGATGAATTGCAAAAACATAAAATATTTCTTAAAAATTCTATATTAATAGGTGGGATTGTAGTTATAATTGTTTATTTTTTATTTGCATTGGGTGTTGTTGGTGTTACAGGTTTAGAAACTACACAAGTAGCAACTATTGGTTTAAATATTGCTTTAGGAAAATGGGCTTGGCTTTTTGGAAATCTTTTTGCTATTTTCGCTATGTCTACAAGTTTTTTAGCATTAGGTTTTGCACTAAAAAATACCTACAATAGAGATTTAAAACTAGGAAAAATTTTATCTTGGGCCTTAGTTTCCTTTATCGCTTTAATATTATATCTAATTTTAAGAAAAAATGCAGGGTTTACAGATATACTTAGCTTAACAGGTGCAATTAGTGGTGGCATATCAGGTTTAATGTTGATTTACATGCATAAACAATCTAAATTTATGCAGGAAAGAAAACCAGAATATAGGATAAAAGTAAATATCATTCTTTATGTGTTATTAATTTTAATGTACTTAAGTGGTATAATCTATGCTATTTGGGATTTTATTTTTTAATAGAAAGGTTTTTAATTTAATCTATTCAAAAAATCATATGGTAGACCAAAGAATTGAAAAAGTAGCAGACATCTTATTGGAAAGCACTAAAGTAAAAGAAGGCGATTATGTAGTTATAGAAGGGGAATATACTGCTATAGAATTAATTAAAGTTTTATATAAAAAGGTCTTACAAAAAAGTGCATTTCCAATTCCAAGAATAGGTGATGATCAATTTCATTCTATTTATTTCAAATATGCAACTGATAAAATCCTAAAAACATTTCCAGAAATAGCTTATCAAGAAATAAAGAAGATTGATTGTTTAATAAATATTAGGGCTCCTAAAAACTTAAAAGAAATGGCAAATGTTGATCCAAATAAAATAACAAATAGATCTAAGTTGCTAGAACCTATAAAAATTGAAAGATTAAAGAAAAGATGGATTATTTTTGATTTTCCAACACCTTCTTTTGCTCAAGAAGCAGGAATGTCTTTAGAAGAATTTGAAGATTTTGTCTATAACGCCTGTATTCAAGACTGGAAAAAAATAAGTAAAGAACAGGATAAATTTGTAAAAATAATGGAATCAGGAAAGGAAGTTAGAATTGTTGGAAAAGATACAGATATTAAATTAAAAATTGATGGAAGAAAATTTGTAAAAGGTGATGGTTCTCATAATATGCCAGATGGAGAAATTTTTACAGCTCCATTCGAAGATGAAACAGAAGGTTATATTTATTTTGACTTTCCAACAGTTTATTCAGGAAAAGAAGTTTCAGATGTAAGATTTGTTTTTAAAAAAGGAAGAATTGTAGAAGTAAAAGCAGAAAAAGGAGAAGATTTTGTTAAACAAGTAATTAAAACTGATGAAGGTGCTTCTAAACTAGGAGAACTAGGTATTGGTTTAAACTATAACATTAAAAAAGGAATTAAAAATATACTTTTCGATGAGAAAACTGGAAGTTCTATTCATATGGCAATAGGCTCAGCATACAAAGAATGTGGTGGTGTAAATGAAAGTGCTGTCCATTGGGATTTCATTAAAGATATGAAAAATGGTAAAATATTTTTAGATGGTAAATTAGTTTATGAAAATGGAAAATTTCTTTAATAAGTCAAAATCTGATTTAATATTTAAACTAAAGTTTTTTAAAGCCTTATTTTGAATTGTTTATTATGGTCATTTTAAACTATCTAGAATATTTAAAATCTCAACAAGATCCAGCTAAATATAAAACTGAAAATTTAGGTTCCTTAAGAACACTCCATATAGATGAGGCTTATAAAAATTATGCTCTAGAAGCACCTGAAAAAGTCAAAAGAATTTATGATGGTGATTTAATCTGGATTCCTTCACCAGACCCCAAAAGAGCCTCTGTAGGGATTATTTACGTTCAAACGCTAGATGGTAAAGCAGCATTCAAAGCATCATGGAAAGCAAAAGGAGGGTTAACAGATTGGTATCATTTTAGAGAAATTTTAAGGTTTAATGTAGATGCAGTGGGAGCTGCAAAAAATATGTACCGTGGAGAAAATAATGAAAGACCCTTACTTCTTTCTTTTTACGATCATGATTTAATAAAATATAGAGAGGAAATTCTAAAAAAATCACGGCATCCAATTGGAGTAATTGTAACAGGCTCTGGTGAAATTGAAAACGGTTTAGATCATCTTGCTTTTACACAAGAAGGAAAATCAATAATTTTTACTTCAGATATTGGCTTGTCTAAACTTGAAGCAGAAATAAAAAAATATAAAAATGTGGCAATTGAATCAATAGGTCCTTCACCAAGGGAGCTTAATATGTACAGAATGTTAACAATTTTGAAATCTAAATATGGTGTTGAAAGATTCTTAGCTTTAGGTGGTCCAACATTATCTACAGATCTTATTAATGCAGGATTAGTTGATAACTATTTCATAAACACTTCTGCAGTTTTATCTGGAGATGTTAACGTAAGATCTTTCTTTCACTTTCCTGACTCTAAAAATTTGATAGATTTAGAATTAATCAGTATTAAAATGGCAGATAAGCTCCCTAAAGAAGGAAAAAATACATTATATTTGCATTACATTCCAAAAAGATAATCATTTAGGCTTACTAATACCAACATCTTTAACTAAGACATAAGGCAATACTGTTGGGGATTCAGCCTCCCAGCTTTCTATTTGTTTTAAATCCTTTCCTAAACCTATCACCCTTTTATACATCTCACTTAATTTATCTGTTACCCTTAAACCTTTAATTGGATTTAAAATCTCACCATTCTTAATTAAAAAAGTTCCATCTCTTGGTATTGTAGAAAACTCCCCTGTTAAATAATTATTAAATCTAGTATACCAAATATTAGTTATTAAAATTCCATTATCTACATTTTTAATCATCTTTTCTTTTGTCAAATCCCCTGGTAGTAAAATAAAATTAGTTGGTTCAGGACTAATAATTCCAGCATTTCCAGTTGATTTTGTTTTATATTTAATTGCAGTTGAAGTATTATGTAAAAATGATTTTAAAATTCCATTTTCAACAACAACAGTCTTTTGCCTTGGACAGCCTTCATCATCATATCTTCCACTTCCACTTCCATTTTTATACGTTCCATCATCAATTAATGTAACAATCTTAGATGCAATTTCTTTATTAATCTCTTTAGGAAAAAATGAAAACCCAGATTCTAAAGAGTATATAGAAGCAGAATTCCCAGTATGGACTAATAAAGGAGCAAATGCCAAAGGAGAAAAGATAACATCAAACTTGCCCTCAGGAGATTCTTTTGGATTTAAAGATTGTTTTGAAATTTCAGCAGATTCAATTACAGCACTTTTATAATCTAACTTTGAAATCACATTCGAAGAGCTTGTTGAATGACCAGAAGCATCTTTAGAATTTAATGATCTAATTGAAAAATAATAATGCGTTCTTTCTCCTTCATTTTCAATATTGTTAGAAGTTAATATTTGATCTTTTGATTTTGTAATATAAAAAACACCAGCGCATTTTAAAGCCCCATTATTTTTAGAAATTGAAATTGCATCCTCAATTACATCTATTGCATCCACATCATCAACTTTTTTATCATACAATTCTTCAATTTCAGGATACTTAAATTTTCCTTTAGCAATCTCTTTATACTCCTCATTCTTTGGTAAATTCTTAACATTATTTATAATCTTTTTAATTGTTAAATCAGCAGCTTCTTTAGTTAACTCCTTTAAACTTGTACTAATTGTTCTATTTTTTATTGCTGCAAATATAGAAATTGTTGAGAAATTATAAGACAAATTTAAATTTATCTCGCTATTTGCAAATCTAACTTGTTTCACTAAACTTTCATTTAAAGAAGTTATTACATCATCCGCTCCCTTTTCTTTTAATTCCTTTATAATATAATTTAATAATTCCATTTTAGCTTACTTTTACTCCTCTTACTCTTATTGAAGGTCCTCCTAATATTACTGGGATGCCCTGAAGCGGGTCAGACTTTCCACAATCTCCAGCATGATACTCTAAATTTTTTCCGCAAGCGTCTATTGAAGGATAAAGTTTAAAAGTAGTTGTCTCAATCTTAGGTGCAATTATAGGATTTTTTATTTTACCATTCTCAATTAAATAACATTCTGATCCAACATATTTTTGATTTATTCTTTTATCATCAATATTCCACTCCATAAAATTCTTAATATAAACCCCCAACTTTACATCCTCAATTAATTCTTCTTCTGTATAATCTCCAGGTAAAAAAAATGTATTTGACATTCTTATGATCGGTTCTTTATCAAATGCATTAGACCTTGCAGAGCCATTGCTTTTAAGCCCCATTAATTTAGCAGTTTGTCTATTGTGCAAAAATTCATTTATCGCACCATTTTTTATAATATATTTTCTTCTTGCTTTAACACCCTCATCATCATATAAATAAAAACCATAACCACTCTCAACAGTAGGATCATCGACTATTGTTACAGCCTCTGACCCAATTTTATAGCCAATCATATCCTTATTAACAAAAGATTCTCCTGCTTGTGCTGCTTCCCTTCCAAATATTCTATCAGCCTCATAAGGATGCCCGCCAGATTCATGTGCTATTATCCCACTAACTTGAGGGCCTAAAACAGCATCAACTACACCCTGAGGTGGTTTTTTACCATGTCTTAAATTAATTTTCATTGCCTCAACTTCACTTTTTAATAAAGAAGGAATCTTAAAATTCTTCACAACTTCAAAACCCCCCCCTCCCCCATATTCAGAATACCTTTGGCTAGTTTTTCCATTCTCTCTAACAGAAACAACATAAATAAAACTAGCTGTAGGAATTTTGGATTGTATTTTTGATCCATCAGTATTCGTATAGTAATTAAGAGTCTCATTATCAGATAAATGTATATATGTTGATTCAACCTTAGTATCAACACTTCTCATCTCTTTTTCAGCAGCCATTAGAATAGAAATTTTTTCATCAGCGCTTACATTAGACAATTTTATTTTTTGCTTAACCTCATAATTTGCTATATTTGCCTTTTCCTCAGAAAATTCTACATTCTCAGATATTTTTGTTTTCAAAGTCATTTTTAAAGAATTTTCTAATTGTTTGATTAAAGCCTCTTTTTTTAAAATATTCGTAGACAAAAATCCTAATTTATTATTTAAAATAAATCTTATACCAACACCTTTTGTGATATCAAAACTGGAAATATCTAAAGAACCATTTTTAACTATAAAACTATTAGACTCTATCTCCTGATATTTAGCTTCTGCATAAGAAGCCCCTTTTTTCTGTAGATATTTAATTGCAAAGTCAGCTAAATCTTGCATTCTACAGACTAAGTTTATTATTTTAAATAGCTTTTGGTTATTAAATTTCAAATAATTTATAGTTTGTTTTTCTATTCTTTATTTATCCAGTCGTGTTTTCTTCTAACCATCTCTTTGTATACTCCCCTCTTAAGTACGGATCATATATAATATCTTCTGGCACCTTAAAATTATCTCCTACTATTTCAATAACAAGATTAGTTAAACAATCTTTAACTAAGGCAAGAGATAATTCATAATCCGACAATTTAAGACTAAGACCCTTCTGTTCAATTTCTTCAATGGTCTTTAGGAATTTATCTGGGGGTAAGTCGTGTATTCCTGCGCTTCTATTATACATCTTTCTTATAAAGGGGAGTATAGAAGGACCCATTGAAACAATGTTTTTATAGGCTTCACAATCAAGCGCCTCTAAAAAAAACTTAGCACTTAATCTTACTTTTGGCGTATTACAGTGATTTATCCATTCTTCAATGTGTTGATTAAATCTTTCTTCGTAGCCCATTTACCTAATCTCCTTTTTAATTAATTCTTTTACCAAAACAGGATCAGCTTTACCTCTAGTTTTTTTCATTACACTTCCAACTACAAAATCTAAAGCTTTTTCTTCTCCTTTTTTATAATCCTCAACAGCTTTTAGATTTTCTGCAATAGCTTCTAAACATAACCTCCTTAAATCATCTGTAGAAGTTATTTTAATTAATTTCTCCCTTTCAACGTATTCTTTAGGTGAAAAAGGCTTCTCGATTAATTTCTCTAAAATCTTTCCAGCAACTTGATCTGTTATTTTTTTCTCCTCAACTAATTTTAATAATTCTTTTAAATGACTTTCCTCTAATTCAACATCATGCAGCTCTTTTTTATTATAATGCAATACTCTAGCCAAATCTCTTCTTAACCATTTAGCAGCTAATCCTGGAGAAATATCTTTTGCAACAGCCTCAAATAATTCTGCTAGTTTTAATTCTTGTGTTAAAACCTCAGCATCTTCTTTAGAAATTTTATATTGCTTAATTATTCTTATTGCCCTTTCAGAAGCTAATTCAGGTAAACTTTCTTTACTTTCTTTCAGCATTTCATCAGTTAAAGAAATCTCAGGTAAATCAGGATCATAAATGTAACCATAATCTTCTTCAGTTTCTTTTGTTCTTAAAGTATAAGTAATATTTTTATCAGCATCATAACCCCTAGTTTCTCTTACAATATTTTTCTCCTTCTCCTGTCTTTTAATTTCATATTCTAAAGCATCTTCAACAGGTTTTACACCAGTAATATTTTTTATTTCAACCCTTTCTCCATTATTAATAGAAACATTTGCATCAGTCCTTATACTTAATTCAGACTTTCTATGATAGACTTTTAAATATTCTAAAACTGTTGTTAGTTTTCTTAAAAATAATCTTACTTCATTAGGAGATTTAAAATCAGGCTCAGTAACAACCTCAATTAATGGTATTCCAGACCTATTGTAATCAACTAAAGTTATTGCTCCTTGATGTACCAACTTTCCAGGATCCTCTTCTAAATGAATTCTTTTAATTCTAATCCCTTCTAATTTTCCTTCAGTTGCTATTGGTGTTTCATATTGTGTAATCTGATAATTTTTAGGAAGATCAGGATAAAAATAAGATTTTCTTGAAAAATACGATCTTTTATTTATTTTACAATTTAATGCTAATGCAACCTTTAAAGCCTGATTCAGTGCTTCTTTATTAAATGCAGGTTTTGAACCAGGTAAACCCAAACATGTTGGACAAGTATTTGTATTTGGTTCTTCTGAACTTGAAGTAGAACAAGAACAGAAAATTTTCGTTTTAGTATTTAATTGAATATGAAACTCGCAACCTATTTTTACCTCAGTCATAATAGTAAGATTAGATAACTGCTTTAAAAACATTTATATTTTTCATTTTCAATTTAGAAAAGCTTTTAAGTTACAACGTTATAATGGTTAATATGAAACTATACTTATTAGCTTTAATGTTACTATTATTAGCAGCTAATGTAAATGCAGTTACAATGAGAATAGGAGATAGTTATTATTCTCAAGGTAAAAATATATCTCTTTTAAGTATAAACTACCCAGAAAAACAAGCAGAAGTTTGCATAAATGGAGAAAAAAAGATACTATTCTTTTCTAGGCCAGGAATTATAGATTTTAAAAATGTTAGTTTAGAGGTCTTCGACAGTGGAGTTAGTTTCCTAAAAATAAGAATACAACCAGAGCCTTGTGAAAACTGTTTCTGTGGTAAAGAGTGTTCAAATTTAGCCTGTTATGGTCTACCTTTACCAGAATGTAACGATGATGTAGAATGCAATGATAACAAAACTGAAACTAAAGATATATGTTTAAAATCAAATTGTTTTCATAAAGCTTCAGAAGAAAAAGTAGAATCTATATCCGAAGTAAATATTACTAAGGGTATTTCTAAAAAAGGTAGCACTAGCTTTATTTTCATAACATCTTTAATTTTATTGATAATTATAATTCTTATTGTAATCTATTTCATTTTACATAGAACTTAAATTTTCAACTTTCTTTCCAAGTTCAATGATTTTAAAACGAAAATTATATAAATCTACCAAGAATCAAAACTACATGGGAAATCGATTTAATGTTGTAGTAGAACAAGGAGAAGACGGGTATCTTATTTCAGAGGTAGTTGAATTGCCAGGTTGCCATACTCAGGCAAAGACTTATGACGAGTTAATGGAAAGAACTAAAGAAGCCATTTCACTATACCTTAAGGTTAAGAAGCCAATCGAAGAAAAAGTTAAATTTCTTAGTTTACAGCAAATAGAGGTATAATATGCCAAAACTTCCTTTAATGACTGCTAAGGAAGTTGCTAAGGTTCTAAAAAAGCTAGGTTTTGAGATGAAGAGACAAGAAGGCAGCCATATGTTTTTTGAACATGCTGATGGGAGGACAACAGTAATCCCGAATCATGGCGGAGAAGAAGTTGATCGTGGTCTCCTAAATAAAATCATAAAGCACGATTTGATTATTAACAGAGAAGAATTTATGAGGCATTGTTAAGATATGTTTTCAACTTTCTTCCCTATTTCAATTATTGTATTTTCACCTAAATGATCCCCTGTAAACATTATCCCACAAGGCATCTTAGAAATAAATCCTGCATTAACACTTAAATGAGGCAATCCAGCTAAGTTTGGTCCAACAGTTAAAATGTCCATCATATAGTTTTGTAAAGGAGTTAATTTCGTAATATCCTTAAATTTAGGTGCAATTAAAGGCATTGTAGGAGTTGCAATAACAGGATAATCTTTTAAAACTTTTTTATATTCCTGAATTATTAATGACCTGGCCTTTAATGCTTTAACATAAAATGCATCCCTATAGCCAGCCATTCTCGCAAATGTTCCTAAAATAATTCTTCTCTTAGCTTCCCTCCCAAAATAACTTGATCTTATTTTAGAAAAATACTCATTGAAATCATCTTTAATCTCTTCCTCTTTACCGTATCTCATTCCGCAATATTTGGCTAAATTTGTAGAAGCTTCTGACATTGCAATAATATAATAAGCAGGAATCGCATATTTGGCAGTTAAAGGTAATGAAACTTCTTTGTATTTTATTTTTAATTTTTTTAAAGTTTCCAAAAATAAATCTTTTACCTCTTTATCAACATCTAATGCCTCTTTTTGTATAGCTATCTCTTTTATATTTATTTTTTTACTCTCTTGTTTTATTGAAGTTGGATCTAAAGGATCAAATCCTTTTATAATGTCCAATAACAATTCTGCATCTTCAACAGTTTTTCCTATTGTCCCAATTTTATCTAAAGAATTTGCATAATCAATTAAACCGTATCTGGAAACTAAACCATAAGTAGGACATAATCCAACAACACCACAAAAAGAAGCAGGATTTACAATTGAGCCCCCAGTAGATTCTGCTAAAGCAACAGTTGGAAAATTTGCTTTTTGAACAAATGCAGCTGCTCCTCCAGAACTTCCCCCAGTAGTTCTTTCTTTGTCAAAAGGATTTAAAGGTCTTTCAAAATCTAAGCTTGTATTTGTGTTAAAACTTCCAAAACCAAATTCATCCTGGCAAGTTTTTCCTATAATGATCCCTTTTTCCATTAAAACTTTCTCTATACATGTAGCATTATACGGCGGTTTATAATTTCTTAAAATTGTAGAGCCGGAAGTTGTAGGCATACCTTTAACACATAAATCATCTTTTGCAGTTATAGGAATTCCAAATAATTTTCCGTTAGTTTTCTGTTTTAATTCTTTATCTAAAATTTCAGCTCTTTTTATAGATTCTTCTTTAGCAAAATAATTTAAACATTTTAATTCATCATTTATTTTAGCAGATTGTTTCAGAATATCTTTAACATAATCTACTACAGAAATCTTCCCCTCTTTTATTAATCTAACTTGTTGTTTAATACTCATTTTAATTTATGAACTGCGCTGTAAATGAATTTTCAACCATTGTTTCAGTAATCTTGCCTTCGAAATGGCATTTTGCTGTGTAACTTACTGTAAAATTATTAGCCTCTGATTTTTTAATAGCTTCTGGGAATTGATTTATTTCTAATGCATCCATTTTTAAAATTTGGTGATTCTCATTTAAAACATTATTTACAATTTCATCAACATTACATCTTAAAGTAGACTTTTCTAAATTTTCAATCTTATACAAGTAATTAAATTCAGTAGTACCGTTTATCACGAAATTATCAGCTAATGGATTATTTACAACATCAGTTAACCTAACCTTTATTTGAGGACCTGATTCTTTTGGAGTTGTTGTTTTTACCTCACCATTGCTTATTTTTATTTTTCCCTTGCTTTCTAAATTTATTCTAATTTCTCCTGTTGAATCTTTAATAACTAATTTTAATCCTTTAGCTGCTATTGGAACATCAAATATTTTAACACCTTTTCTAAGTAATAAAGGCTTAACCTCTTCTTTCAGATCTAAAACCTTAAGATCCTCTACGTAATAACTTTCAGCTGTTTCATCTACACTATATTCTCTCTCGTCTTCATCAATAACTAAAATCTCTGGATCAAATTTAATGCTTTTCTTACCGCTATTTTCTATTTCTAAAGTTACAACATAATAAACACCCTCTGCTTCCACACCAACAAATTTAATACCTGTAATTTTTCCAATTTTATTCTTCCCTATTACATTTGTTGTCGTAATTGTTAAATTATCCATTTTTACATTATCATCTAAATCATAAACAACCACTTCTGTTTTTGGAGTTTCAGTAACTGTAGTATTCTCAGCTTGAGGCTGCATCACAGTTGAACCTGTTATACTAACGTCTTTTAAATAAAAATATCCCCCTCCACCAATTATTATCAAAATTAAAATTCCAATAAGTCCATAAACCCACTTAGGTGTTGTTGAAGCATTTCCAGGATCAGCAAGTATCCTTTCTATTTCTTCCTTTTTCTTCAAAGCTTTTAATTTTTGTTTCTCTAGTATAATTTTCCTTCTTGCATTTTCTATTTGTTCTTCTAATTCATCTATAGAAGGTTCCTGCTTAACATTTCCCATGCTCTTCTCTTTTAAATATTCTGAGAGTTTCATTTCTTCCACCGTTCATATCACCTTTGGTGCTTTGAAATAACCATTTTTTGTATGTTTAGTATTTAACAGCGCTTCTTCTTGCTCTAAAGATTTTTTGATAATATCCTCCCTAAAAACATTTGAAACTGGTAATGGTTGTATTGATAATTCTATCTTTGAAGTATCCAAATTTGTTAATTCAGAAAATGCCTTTAAAATCTCTTTTAACTCAGGTAAAAAGGTTTCTTGCTCCTCCTTTGTTAATTTTAATCTGGATATCGTTGCTACTTTATTTAAAATATCTTTGTCTATTTGCATATTTCCTTTACTGCCTCTTAAAAGTATTTAAACTTTATTGTTGAGTATAATATATCTTATGAACTGGCAATAAACCATAATAGAACTATTTCTTTACTGTTTCTAGTTTAAGATGAAGCTCTTTTAACTGTTTTTCCTCAACATCAGAAGGGCATCCATCCATAGGGTTTTGTCCCGCCTTATTTTTAGGAAATGCAATTACCTCTCTTATATCAGAAATTCCCTGTAATAATGCACAAATTCTATCTAAACCTAAAGCAATACCTCCATGTGGTACTGCACCAAATTTAAAAGCCTCTAATAAAAAGCCAAATTTTTTTTCAGCATCTTCTTTTGAATAAGATAAAGCCTTTAATGCCCTGGACTGTAATTCAGGGTTATGCATTCTTATTGACCCAGAACCTAGTTCAAAACCATTTAATATTAAATCATAATGTCTTCCTAAAACCTTTCCAAGATCTTTTTCTATTAAATCTTCAAATTCTTTCTTAGGGGCGGTAAATGGGTGATGCATTGAAGTGTAATGGTTTAGTTCTTCATTCCACTCAAATAATGGAAAGTCTATTACCCAAGCAAAATATAATTCACCCTTGTCTTTAATTAGATTTAAATCTTCAGCTAGTTTTGTTCTTAATTTAGTTAAAATTTCATTTGTTTAATATTCATTTTTTATTTAGTATTTTAAATATAATAACTTCTCCTGGAGAAACAAAAGACCCTTTTTCTATTATTTCTTTATTAATTTTATAATTAATAAATTTTAATAGCTCTTTCCAAAGGTCTATTTTAATCCTTTCATCATAAGGTCCATAAGTATTCCTATACATCATTGAAGAGGTATAGTATGCTAGTGCATCCTTAAGATTAGTAAAAATTAAATCGTTGTGGTATCTAAATATTTTAATATGACCTTTAAAAATAGACATAAGGTGCATCGCTTTTTTTTCAGTGAATCGACAATAAATCTTTTTGTCTAGAGTAAATTTCGGAAATCCAAACTTTCTCAAACCATCATAGTGTATTTTATTTAATCCCTTATCAAAATAGTAATTAGAAGTGGTTATTATAATTAGTCCATTATTCTTTGTAACTCTTTTTATCTCATTCAACGCTTTTTTTATATCTTTAACATGATAAAGCATATGCATAGCGACTACTAAATCAAATAAGTCATCTTCAAAAGGGAGGGCTTGCACATCTGCTAAAACATAATTAATTTTATTTTTTGTTTCTTTTAATTTAATTCTACAAGAATTCAGCATCTTTTTGGATATATCCACACAAGTAATGTCTTCACTCAATTTTTTTTTTATAAACTCACAAACAAAGTTGCAATTGCCACAGCCTACATCTAAGAATTTTTGATAAAACCCATCTTTAAATATCTCATTGGTAATCCAATTTGGTAGGTCTACTTTATTAGAACCATATTTTTTCCAGGTATTTAACCTAATATTTAATTTTTTTCCAGAATTATAATGAAATTTATTTAGAAATTTTACGTCATATAAACTATTCTTTTTTATCATTATTTATTTCACCCAAATGTTTTTTAACAAGAATTATTGTATCAGAAAAATCGTTTATCTTAAATTTATTTTTTAGTTTAGTACACAATTCCAACATTATATAGAAAGTAGAAATTATTGCCTTATTACTATCTTTTTCAAAAGGTTTAGCAAAGGTCTGATAAACCTGATATTTTAATTTTTTTGGGAATTTGTCCAAGTTAAGGTTAGTTATGTTTTCAATCTTGTCTTTATTTAATACTTTTATCAAAGGCAAGATGGAATTCTCTCTTACAAAATTTATAAATCTTGGAATAACCCAGTAATCTTTTTTCTTTAACTTATTGATTGCCCTTATTATACCCACAAAACCGGATAAAATTAGCTGGTTAATATATTCATCACTTATAGGTATTTTATAGAATTTACTAGAAATAAAACCCTTTTTATCAAATAATATCCGAGATTTTTTTAAGGTCCAGAAAAGAGCATTTGTAATAATATTTAAATCAACAATGATCCCTCTTTTAAATATAAGAAAATAATGATAAGGGGTTGTGTTATAAATACTTATTAACTCTCCACAATTATTAGCTATATCCCAAATATCCTTAATAAACAAGTCAAAAAGAGATTCTTCTTTTAGAATAACAATTAAGTCAATATCGGAAATTTCAGTAGTCTTCTTTGACGCATCCGAGCCGGATATCGTTGCCAAATCAATTCTTTCATCTCTTTTTAAGATCCTTATTAGAGTATTAAATATTAATTTTCTTACCCCTTGATTTTTATCCAATCTTATAATCCAAAGATTTCCACTAGTCTTTGACTAGGGGCCAAACGAAATCTATTTTTACTCAAAAAATAATAAAAAAGCGTAGCGTTGATGCTACGCTACTGTAAAGCACACTTAGCGT
>JACQNH010000066.1 GCA_016203175.1 Candidatus Woesearchaeota archaeon | reverse complement strand
TGCGGGGAACAGGATTCGAACCTGCGTAGGCACTAAGCCAATAGGTTTCTTCGAAGTCGCCTAAGCCTATCCCGTTAAGTCGAGCTTCTTTGCGAACTTTCTTTTAAAGAAAGCTCTTTGACCACTCCGGCATCCCCGCATGTAAGAACCAAGATTCTTATAAACTTCTTTTTAAATTACTACGGTTCTTATCAACTTCTTTAAGAAATAGTGATTTAAAAAATTATTTATTCATAAGAAACTGTATTTCTTATCAACTTCTTATTTATTCAATCTTTTAAAGAAATGTTTTTTTTGCCAAGCATATTTTCTTATTTTAGTAGTCTTTCCATAACCACAATAGCTGCAAACTCTTTTCTTTTTATGAAAAGAGGGATTTCCACATCTTCTACATGGAAAGTGTAGCTTTGCTCTAGCCTTTAGTCCCTTAGAAGGAGTTCCTTTAACCATTTTACTCTGTTGGTGCTATTAATATTATAGTATCTCCTCTTAAAAATACTTTTCCAATTTTTCTTTTTACTTGGTTTTCCTCTAGTTCTTCTGCATCATCTAGAACTGTGTTTATATGAATATCGAACGCTTTTAACGTGCCAATTACTTGTTTTCCATTTTTTAGTTCTACTAATACTTTTTTGTTTCTAGAAGCATTTAAAGCATCTAATGGTCTGTCTGATTCCATCACTAAAACCCCCTTAACTAGTTTAGATTGATTTATAACAGTTTATAAAGCTTTTTATTATCGTATTTAAATTTTTTAGAAAAGTATTTAAAGCATTTTTTTTGAATTTATGATATGGCAATTTCACAATTTAGATCAAGAAGAAAAACTACAGGTGGTAGATATAGGAATCCTAGAAAAAAAATCAAGAATAGAGGAGATTTACCTAGTTTAACTACAATAGGAGATTTAAGAAAAAGAAAAGTAAGAATAAGATCTGGTGAATTAAAATATGGTTTATTACAAATCAATATTGTGAACCTTTATGATCCTAAATCAAAGAAATATATTAAAGGTAAGATTGAAACCGTGATTGATAGTCCTAGTGATAGGAACTTTATTAGGAGAAACATAATGACTAAAGGTAGTATTATAAGAACTGATAAGGGTAATGCAAGGATAATTTCAAGACCAGGCCAAGAAGGGGCTATAAATGCTATTTTGATTGAAAAATAAAAATATTTTTCTTATAAAAATTTGTCACTATTAAGTTAAAAAAATAAAATAGAAACATTTATATATGAATTATTCATCTTATTTATAAATTTTATTGTAGTCGTGTATAGGTATTTATTGTGGGGGGAATATGCCAACTTATATCAAGAAATGCCCAGAATGTGGTAGCATTAATTTAATTCTTAATAAAGAAAAAGGTGAAGTTATTTGTAGAGATTGTGGTTTAGTAATTGAAGAAAAAATGGTTGATTTTGGTCAGGAGTGGAGAGAATTTGATTCTGATCAAGCTGATAAGAAAAGAAGAACTGGTGCTCCTATGACCTACTCTGTCTCATATGATGAACCTATAGTTATAAAGAAAGATAATAAAATACAAATTGTAAAAATAGGTAAATTTGTTGATGATTTAATTTCTGAAAGAAATAGTTTTTTGAAAAAAGATGGTACAATAGAATATGTTCCTGTTGAAGATGTAGAATGTGTTGCCTTTGATAAAAATTATGAAATTAAATTTAGAAAAATTAGTGAAGTATCCAGACATCCTGTAGAAGAGGTCTATGAACTCTTATTAGAAACAGGAAAAAAAGTAAAAGTAACAGGAGGTCATAGTGTTTTTACAGTGAAAAATAAAGAGATTATTCCTATTAGAGTAGATGAATTAAAAGAAGAACAGTTTATTGTTGCACCAAAAGAAATCCCCTTAGTTAATGAGATCAAAGAAATTAATTTTTTAGATGAATTTATAATCTTAGCAAAAAAATATCCTTTATTATATCTAAGAAATTTTTCAGATAATGAGTTATTTAATAAGTTAAAAGTTTTAGAGAAAGAG
>JACQNH010000065.1 GCA_016203175.1 Candidatus Woesearchaeota archaeon | reverse complement strand
GTAATTAGGGATTTTAATGTTTTTGAGCAGATAGAATACTCAAAAACCTATTTATTCAAAGTTATCTATAATAGAACAAGATGAGGATGGTATTTATGTAGGTAAAGTACTTGAATTAAAGGGGTGTCTAACTCAGGGTGAAAACTTAGACGATCTTATGAGAAACATAAAGGAAGCAATAGAACTTTGCTTAGAAGTACAATCTCAAGAAAAAGAAGAAGTTAAGGAAGAAAATATAAAGTTTATAGGGGTTCAAGAAGTTGAGGTATAAAATTGAAGTTACCTTTATTATCATCAAAAGAACTATGCAAATTTCTTGAAAAAGGGGGGGTTTAGTTTTATTAGGCAAAAAGGCAGCCACAGATTTTATCGACATCAAGATGGAAGGTCGACTATAGTACCTATCCACGCAAATAAAGACATAGGTCGTGGATTACTATTAGCAATTTTAAAAGAAATGAAAATTGATAGAGGAGAGTTTTTTAGAAAATATAAATAAATTTAAAAAGAAAATAATCATTTTAAGTTCATACGTTACATTTACTTTCTCCACAACATTCGTATTTTATACAACCCTCAATTACTCTAGCATTTGGTGGTGTTGCATGGCAGTATGGACAATGGTCTCCAACACTAGCCATTAGATCTAGTTTTGAAAGTAAATCAGACCCAAAAATATTAGGTCTTTCACCATTATCTTTAACTAAAATCCCTTTTGCGTTAATTATATTTTTTAAGGAATCTCTTGCTTGAGAGTATCTTTTTCTTATTTCTCCAAAATTAGTAAAATCATCTGTTAAAAATCTAAGGGCATATAAACCTTGTTTTACAGCTTCGGCTAAAGTACCTGTTTCTAGACGATCAGAATAATTCCCTCCAGGAGGTATTAAACTTCCTCTATGTGTTGGTGCGGGCAATTGTTCAAGCTCTTTTATTAATTTATGAGGATTACCTTCTAACTTTAGTATTCTTGACCAGGATTTTGTCATTGCAATAGTATCCATCTGTGTATAAGCGGTTCCTGTAGATGTATTCCCAAAAATGCTATTAATTTTTTTGCTTATAGGGTCATAGGCAATTGTAACAAATACCCTTGGAGTTTTTTCCTCATCAATATGCTCACCTTGAGGTAGGAAAGGATTGCCCAAGGGGAGTTCAATTGTAATTGCTTCTTGTAATAATGGTCTTTGATATTCTGCTTTTCCATTACTAGCCGTATTCGTTCTATTTAATATTTGGAAGCTTCTACTTTTATCTATATAAACAGTTCCGCCTTTTAATCCTCTCTTCCACATTTCAATATAAGTTTCAACAACATCAGCAGGAGTTGCATTTGATGGAAGGTTTAAGGTTTTACTTATTGCACTATCATTCCATTTCTGACAGATTTCTTGAACACTTAAATGTCCTTCAAGATTAACCTCAGAGGATGTAATTAAAATATCTCTTATGCTTTTAGGTATTATTTCAATTTGATATCTTATATCGTTGGGAGTATCTTTATTTACCTCTATTACCCCACCATTATCACTTATCGCTTTTAATAATTGTACTTGTGCTTCTAAATTTTGAGTGGATTTGTGGAATACAGGAAATCCTTCATTGTACAATCCATTCCATTTTGTTTCTATTTTAATTTCATCTATATAATTTTTAATTTCTGGTGTGAAAATTTCTGCTTTAATTAACGCCTCAATCATTCCAGGAGATACATCAAAAAGATTTGTATTCATAACATTTGACACCATGGTTAAACTAAATGTAGGTTCAATACCAGAAGAGCAACCTGCTAATCTGCTTATTGTTCCTGTTGGTGCTTGGGTTTGTGCATAACTATTGCGTCTTGGTTTTCCATAGAAATGTTTCATTGGTGGATTAGTTGCTATTAAATCTTTGTAAGCTTCTGATTTTGGATCATAAATACTTCCTTTCCAAGCCCCAAATGTACCTTTTTCTTTTGCCAATATTTCTGAGGTTGCTGCTGTTTTCTCTGCGAAAAAGTTAGTCCATCTTCCCACCATTTCATTAGCCTCTTTACTACCATATTTTAATCCAAGTAACATTAAAGCATCTGCCATCCCCATAAATCCCGGTCCAATTTTTCTTTCTTTCATTACTTTTTCAGTTATTCTTTTTAACGGAAAATCATTTCTGTCTATGACGTTATCTAAAAGTCTTACACTTAGTTCAATATCACCTCCAAAAAAATCAAAATCAAAATCAGGTTTTTCTTTGTCAAATTTTACATACTTTGCTAGATTATGGGATCCTAAATTACACGCGTCATTTGGGGGTATAGGTTGTTCACCGCATGGATTTGTAGCCTCTATTCTATCTTCTAATGGGGTTGGATTAAACATATTTGCTCTATCTATAAAGAAAACACCTGGTTCACCATTAGATGCTGCTAATTTAGCTATTTCTTCTATAACTCTTCTGGCATCTATTAATACTTCATCAATTACAATACCAATTTCTGTTCCCCTATAAGCATTGATTAATGTTTTACCATCTTCTGCTAGGTATATAGATGGGGTTGTAACTGGGTTAAATGGGTTCTTCTTATTTTCTTCTAAAATTTCTTGAAATCTTTTTTGGGGGCATAAATCTATTTTTTTAAGATTTGTTTTTGTATGGGGATTAAATAATCTATAATAAGTACCATTAATAACTGCCTTCATAAATTCATCTGTTAAAGCCATTGACACATTAAAATTTTTAATTCTTTTTTCACTTCCAAATTTTGCATACATTATATCTAAAAAATCTGGATGATCTACGCGCATAATTGCCATATTTGCGCCCCGTCTTGTATTACCTTGTTTTATAGCATTTGTACCTGCATCTAGGATATGTTCCCAAAAGGATAATGGACCACTTGCAATCCCTATTGAAGATTCCCATCCAAATGAGGATTTATGAATTTCTGGATCATATTCAATTAAACTTCCAGCTGGTCTTAGTTTATGTAATGCAAATCCTGTTCCACCACCATCTTTATGAATTAAAGCTTGGTGCTTTGCTGCATCTGTTATTCCTTCTCCAGGCTCTTCTGTTCCTAAATTATCTTCAATTGGTAATACAAAACATGCAGAACCCATTTGATCTCTTTGTACAAATCCACCATTCTTTTTCTTCCATCTAAAAAAATTAATTATTGTTGGGGTATTTGGTAAGAATCTTCCTTCAATCATCATGGCGTAGAATTGGTGTGACAGGTTTTTGACTCTTTCTAATATTTCTTCTTCATTCATATTAGTTTTCTTATAATATGGAACATCTGCTGTTGCAACATCTACAGCAATTCCTGCAACCCTGTCTTCTATAGTTTCTTTTGAATTATCAGGATTTATTTTTAAATACCTTTTTTCCCAGATTTTATTTGAGTTAGCTCTAAAATTATTCTTTTTTCCTTTTTCTAAAACTTCTTTTTTTATATTTTGTAATGTTTGAAAATCATAATGTTGAATTGGCATTTTTTCACCTCTTTATTTTACATCCCTTATTGTTTTTATAAAATCTTCAGGATCATCAAATTCCTTATATACCGAAGCAAATCTTACAAATGCTACTTTATCTAATTTCTTCAAATATTTCATTACTAATTGACCGATTAAATTGCTTTTAATTTCTGCAGTTGATTGTTCTCTTAATACATTTTCAATGTCATCTATCATTTTTTCAATTTGCTCCTGGTTTATTGGTCTCTTTTCACATGATTTTTGTATCCCTATCTTTAGTTTTTCTCTATTATAGGGTTCTCTTCTTTCATCCTTCTTTATGATCATTAAATCTGTTTCAATCCTTTCGTATGTTGTATATCTTTTTTCACATTTCAAGCATTCTCGCCTTCTTCTAATAGTGCTATCTGTATCATTATTTCTTTTATCAACTACTTTAGATTCTACATTACTACAATAAGGACATTTCATTTAAGCCTACTATTTATTGTACACCTCTCTATTAGATATACAAGCTATTGTATACGTAAACTTAACTTATATATAAATACTTTGTAAATTTAGAATATATTTTTTATCTTATCTTTATTTTTAGCATACCTAAAGATAACGGGTATTAAAGCTAATAAAGCTAATAATAAAAAAGCAATTAATATTCTAGTGGAAAATACATCACTAACAGAATTTATAAAATCTAATTGTTTCCCAGAAAAACTATAAACTAAAGATCCAGGGATAATACCTATAGCAGTAGTCCAAATAAAAGTTTTCAAAGGAATTTTAGTTAATCCAGAAAGGATATTAATAAGAAAAAAAGGAAAAATAGGGATTAGTCTTAATGTTAATAAATAACTAAAACCGTTCTCAGAGATTTCTTTATTAAATTTTTTTAGATTACTCTCATATTTTTTTTGAACCCAATTACCTATTAAATATCTTGATAATAAAAAGGCTAATGTTGCACCAATAGTGGCTCCTATAACTGCATAAAAAGCTCCAAAAATAGTTCCAAATAAAAATCCACTTGCTAAAGTTAATATTGTAGCCCCAGGAATAGAAAATCCAGTTACAATAATGTATAAAATTATAAAAGCAATAACATAAAATAAATAACTCTGATTTACAGATTGCTTTAAAAATTCTTTATTTGTTTTTAAATTCTCAAATGTTAAATAATTACTTAAACCAGAAAATCTAATAGAAATTATTAAAAATATCAAAATTAAAAATATTATAACACGTTTTGAAGTTTTCATTTAAATAAATAAAAAGAAGATTTTATTTTTTCTTCATCATTGCTTGGCATTCTGGGCATTTAATCATGCTTAATTTTCCAACAGCGGCTAATAAGAATACAACTGTCCACCAATTAATATTCCAAAAATTCCATATAGCCAGGTCTCTTAACAAAAATAAAACACCAAAAACCAAGCATAAAGCACCGCATACCTTCATACACTTATTACAACCCATCATTTTAATTTACCTCCTGTATAGTTTAACTTGTAATCTATATAAAAAATGTTTATATAAAGCTTTCTCAAAGATTAAGCTTTTAAATTTGATTTTCTCTTCTAATCTATGGAAATATACCTAGATAATGCAGCAGGAACTAAGATAGATAATGAGGTTTTAAATAAAATAAACGAGACTTATAAGCAATTCTACGGAAATCCTTCAAGCTTACATTCTTTGGGAGAAAAATCCTTAGACTACTTGAATCTACAAAAAGAAAAAATCTCAAAAATACTGAACTGCAAATCATCAGAATTAATTTTTACTTCCACAGGAACAGAGTCAATAAACCTAGCAATTAAAGGTTTTATAAATAATCAAAAAAAGCATATTATCACATCAGCGATAGAGCACCCAGCAGTTCTAGAATCATGTAAATTTTTAGAAAATTTTGGATTTAAAACATCAATTTTATCAGTTAATAATGAAGGCTTAATAGATTTAGAAAAATTAAAATCAGCAATAACAAAAGATACAGCTTTAGTCTCAATACAATATGCAAATAATGAGATAGGAACAATACAAGATATAAAAGAAATTTCAAAAATATGCAAAGACCATAATGTTTTATTTCATACAGATGCTTGTCAAGTAGTAGGTTACGAAGATATAAATGTTAAAAATTTAAATATAGATTTAATGAGTTTAAATGGAAATAAAATCTATGGCCCTCATATCGGCTTATTATTTGTAAAAGAAGGGATAAAACTAGAGCCTTTAATCCATGGTGGAGGTCAACAAAAAGGTTTAAGATCAGGTACAGAAGACTTACCTTTAATAGCTGGTTTTGCATTAGCTTTAGAAAAAGCAGGAGAATCTAAAAATCAAGAAGTAAATAAATTAACAAGATTAAGGGATAAATTAGTAAAAGATTTATTGAAGATTGATGGAACATATTTAATAGGCCCTAAAAACAGACTCTGTAATAATGCTTCAATAGTTTTTAAAGATCTAAGTTCAGATTCCTTAATTTTAAGCTTGTCAGATCATAAATTTTATGTTTCTTCAGGGGCAGCATGCGCCTCTAGAACAAAAAAACCTTCCCATGTGTTAAATGCAATAAAATTAAATAAAAAAGATATAGAATCAAGCATAAGATTCACTTTATCTAAATATACAACAGAAAAAGAAATAGAAAAAGCCATAGAAATAATACAAAAAGTTGTAAATAACCTAAGAAAATAATAAAATAGATATTACAAAATAACTTTTACTAAAAATAGATTTCAAATTTAAAAAAACACTAACTGCACAGTGGCATAACAAGGTTTTTAAACAAAAAACATTAATAAAATCCTATGGGTCAAGAGGACGTAATAAGAGTTCTTAAAGATTGGAGATTAGCAAGAGAAGTTGGTGCTACTACTGGTTTTTCATTATCCGCTGTTTTTAGATGCTTAAAGATCTTAGAAAGAGAGGGGGAAATAGAAAAAAGAAAAGCCCATGAAGTTATTAAAGAACAAGATAGGTTAAAAAATGTTTTAAAGCATGTTTTTGCATATAAAGTTAGAACAAGACAAGGTGATTTAAAGAAATTAATTAATGAAAAAATTGAAAGGGACAATATTGCTGCAATTACCTCAAAAAAATTAAGAACATTGCCAGTTAAACCTTTTAATAAATTATATGATAAACCAAAAATTTAAATTAGATAAATACGGCCCTTTAGTTCTTCGATTAGGTTTAGCTATTGTTTTGTTATGGTTTGGTATTAATGAGGTTCTAAATCCTTTATTAATGGCAGGTTATATTCCTAACTGGTTTACAAATTTATCGCCAATAAGTATAAACTCTTTTATGATTTTAAATGGAAGTTTTGAGATTTTATTAGGAATTTTGTTAGTATTAGGTTTATTTACTAGAATAGCTGCAATTTTAACTACATTACACCTTTTATTTATAATAATTGCCTTAGGCTACAATGAAATTGCAATAAGAGATTTTGGATTATTTATGGCTGCTTTATCTTTATCATTAACAAAAGAATGTTATTTAAGTTTAGATAATTTAAGAAAAAAATAACTTTAAAAACTAAAATTTAATTCTTAAAATCATGAGAAACGATCTTTGGCTTCAGGAGAGGTTTAACAAAATCTGGGAAACCTTATTTACAGATATAGAAAGAAAGAATAATGTTTTAGTTAAATTTAAAGGAAGATGGAAGAATAAATTTGGCCATATAAGATTATTAAAAGATAAATCCTCAGAAATTGTAATTAACTCTTTGTTCAAAAATGAAAAAATCCCGGAATTTATAATAGACCTGACATTAGCACATGAATTAGTTCACTATAGTCATGGTTTTAATTCTCCTTTAGAAAGAAAACATAAACATCCGCATAAAGGGAATATTGTTAATAAGGATTTAGCAAAAAGAGGTTTTGGGGAAATGTTAAGAAAAGAAAAGGATTTTATTAAAAAAGATTGGCCTTTATTGTTCAAAAATTTACATCCTAGTTATAAACCAAAAAGAATAAGATTATTTAGGTTTTTTTGATTTTTCCTTAACAAACGGAAATCTAGATTTTTTACCACAACCTAAACAATTATATTCAACTAAGTTCTTCTTAATTCTTACTTTTACATTGTTAGCGCTATTAAAAACGGTGTAACAATACTTGCAGAATTTTCTTTTAATATTTTTAGATATAAGCACCCTAAATCTCGTGCTTAAAGATTTAGCAGTTTTAATCGCCCTTTTAGCTAATTCTTTATCATGAGTCTTAAAAGCTAATTTAAATAGATAATTAATCCTTTTATTAGCTATAATCTTCTTTTCACTTTTTCCTAATCTTCTCATCCTAATTAAATTTGCCTTGCTTTGAAAGATTAACTATAGCCTTCTTTAGCATCTCAACATGCTTTTCCTCATCCTTTCTGATATTTTCCCACATTTCTACACACTCAGCATGTTTGCAATCTTTAGCATCTTTTATAAATCGATCAATACGCCAGAGCAAGTTTAGTTTTTTACTTAATTGATGTACACAATTATAATTGCAGTTATTTAAACAATCCATTTTATACCTCCTTTTAAAATTCAATAATTCTTATTCTTTTAAATGTTTTGCTTTATGGCTTTGGTTAGCTCATTATTATGGTGTAGAATATTTTTTCTTCCTTTTGGCTTTTAAATCCAATATCTTGCATGTTATTACATAATTTGACCATATTCTCCCCAATAATAATTGTGCATTATTTCAGCATCTCTATGATTGATCTTTCTTAATCTCAATCCTTTAGCTTCGGCATAG
>JACQNH010000070.1 GCA_016203175.1 Candidatus Woesearchaeota archaeon | reverse complement strand
CTATGCCGAAGCTAAAGGATTGAGATTAAGAAAGATCAATCATAGAGATGCTGAAATAATGCACAATTATTATTGGGGAGAATATGGTCAAATTATGTAATAACATGCAAGATATTGGATTTAAAAGCCAAAAGGAAGAAATAAAATTTAAATTAAAAAATGATAAATATAGAAGAAAAAGAGGAGGGGAGGCTCATTTTATCGATATATACTGTATTAATTGCAATAATTTTTTATTAAAATATCAAAAGGATGGGAAAGGAACTCTTCAGAGATGTTATTTAAACAGAATATTTTATCCTCAATATTTAGAAAGATTACAATATAATCCTAAAATAAAAGGTTATAAAGATTTACCTAATTTAATATGCCAAAGTTGTAATACAGTAATAGGAACTCCAATGTTGCACCATGATGGAAGATTAGCCTTCAAATTAAGAAAAGGACTTTACTTTAAGAAAAGAGTATTTTAATAAAATTTAATTAAAATAATTTAGACATCCTCAGACTTAACGTCATGCGGTCCTTTGGCATTTAGTATGAAATCCCGGATATATTCAAATATTATGTGGGCTTTGGAAGTTCGGTAATTGGGTATTATTTCTTTAAGAGTAAATAGCTGACGAAAGCGACAATTAAAAAAACTGACGAGATTGAGACAACACCGAAAAACATAACTTTTATATAAACTGTTTTTAGATTAAAATTTTATGCTAGTTGATACTCACGCACATTTGCATTCAGACGCATTCAAAGATGACCTAAATGAAGTAATAGAAAGAGCAAAAAAAGTTGGAGTTCTTTACATCATAGAAGCAGGTTTAGATTTAGAAACAAACAAGAAAGTTTTAGAATTAGCAAAAAAATTTTCAATAATAAAACCAAGCTTAGGAGTTTATCCAACAGACGCAACTAAATTAACAAATGAAGAATTAGAAAGTAGCCTAAATTTCATAAGGCAAAATAAAGATAGCATCATAGCAATAGGGGAAGTAGGTCTAGATTTTAATGAAGGAAGGGAAACTGAAAAGCAGCAAAGAGAAATCTTCCAGAAAGTAATTAATTTAGCCCAAGAAATCAAAAAACCTTTAATTATACACTCCAGAAAAGCTGAAGAAGAATGCGTCCAAATGCTCGAAAGCAGCACTTTAAAGAAGGTTATTTTTCATTGTTTTAATGGAAATTTCAAGTTAGTAAAAAGAATCGAAAACAAAAATTGGTTTTTATCTATCCCTCCAATAATTCTAAGAAGTTTACATTTTCAAGGAATTGTAAATAATGTTTCAATAGAAAATTTGTTGACAGAAACAGATTCACCTTATTTAGCACCGCCACCAAAAACTAGGAATGAACCAGCATTTGTAAAGTTAGCAGTGGAAAGAATCGCTGAAATAAAAAATTTAACATTTGAAGAAACTCAAAATTTAATATTCAAAAATTTTCAAAACGTTTTTTTGAAACAATTTTAGAGTGACAATTTTCAAAAATAGAAATAGAAAGATATTTAAACGTCAATTACATAAAATAATCATCCTAATCACAAGTTAGGGCATCAAAAATAAAAGAGGTGAAAATAAATGGCAAAAAAAAGAAGAGCTAAAAAAGCAAAAAGACCAGCAAGAAGAAAGGCTGCTAAGAAAGGAAAGAGAAGATGCAGATAATCTTCACTTTTCTTCTATTTTTCTTTTTATATTATTAGAAAATAACAATCTTTAAAAAGAAAATAAATCATTTAAAATCTATGTGTAAAATCTACAAAACCAGTTGGAAAATTTTATTTAAAAATAAAGCCATATTTCTACCAGCAATAATATACACCATAATAACCTATATTTTGTTTGTAATAACTCTTTATGCATCAGGTTTAAGCAATATAGAAATCAACGGTTCTATACAAACATACATTCAAATGTTAAAAACAATATTTGTAAAGGCTACAGTTGTCCTTTCAATATTCTTTATCATAGACTTCATAATTGCAGCATTAATAAAATCAGTAAGACTAAGTTATATTAAACAAGCAATCTCAAATAAAAAAATCGATCCTAAAAACGATCTTAAATTAGGAATTAAAAACTTCAAAAGTGTACTACTAATAAAATTCATCATTTTCCTACTTTATGCAATAATAATAAGTATTTTAGTAACATTATTAACTATAATTTCCACATCATTGCAATGGACGAATTATACCCAAAATAACTCTTTGGAACTAAATGGATGGATATTTCTATTCTTCATTTTTATCGCAGTAATTTTAATAGCTTTAAAAACTTTAAACACATATCCAGCACTATTCTTAAAAAATCTAAAAGGTAAAAAAGCATTTATTTACAGTTATAAACTTTTTTTAAACAATAAAAAAGAAGTTATAAAAACATTGTTAGCAATATTTTTAACATCAGGAATATTTGCAAGCATAATATCTTTAATAATCTCCTCTATATTAAATCTTATTTCCACATCATTGTCGCCATTAATAGACATAACAAATGTAATTTTATTAATTATAACAACATCGTGGATTGATAATTATATAATGCTAAAATTCAAAGAACTTAAAGCTCCAAAATCATAAAATCTTTCGCTAAAGAACTATTTTTAAAAATCTTCTTAGCCTCTTTCAACACAATTTCCAAATCCTTTTCATACCTCTGAGATATATGTGTCAACACTAATCTTCCAACTTTACATTTTTTAGCAATCTTACCAGCATCAGTAGCAGTCAAGTGTTTATATTCAACAGCTTTTTCCTTTAAATCTTTTGAAAAAGTACTTTCAATTACTAATAAATCAGAACTTTTAACTAATTTTTCTATCTTTTTAGTAAAACCAGTATCTAAAATAATAGAGACCTTTTTGCCTTTAACCAAATAAGTTGCTTTATTTACATTAACTACCTTACCATTAAATTTTATATTCTTCCCTTCCTGTAAATTTTTTAAAATAGGTCCAGGCTTCAAACCAATCTTTTTCAAATATTTCACATCAATCTTCCTTCTATCTAATTCACAAAAAGAATAACCTAAACAAGGAGCAGTATGGTTCAAAAAAATAGCTTCAACTTTAAAATCTAAATTCTCGAAAACTACTCCATCTCTCTCAATTTCATGAATTCTAAATTGTATCTTTCTTTCTAATAAAAAAGCTTTTAGCATTAATTCAAAATACTTCTTAATCCCTTTTGGCCCATAAAAGTCCAAAACACCTAAAAAACCATGTGCATTTAAATTCTGTATCAAACCCGGTAAACCTAAAGTATGATCTCCATGCCAGTGTGTTAAAAAAACCTTAGTTAGACACGTAGGAGGAATTCTGGCAATCCTCATCTGTCTTTGGGTATTTTCACCGCAATCAATTAAAATATTCTCATTGCTTTTCCCAGACTGATAATTAAGTAAAATAGATGTATGATTCCTTGTAGCTGTAGGAATCTGTGAAGAAGTTCCTAAAAATGTTAATTTTATCATATTATCCCTTAAACTAAACCTTTTTAAATAGATTTTGTTTTTAACCCTTTATGTCAAAGAAAACACCTAAAGCTAGAATTACAACAACAGAAGTAATTGAAAAAATACCAGAACCAGAACTAATTATAGAAGGAGAATTTTCAACAGAAAGAGTTTTAGCACAAAATACACAAGCAGCAATAACATTATACGATCAAAGTAGATATGGTGAGCTAGTTAAAGGAAAATTCCAATACGCCCTAGTTGAAGCCTTGCATCTAATTGAAAGAAACAAAATGATTGTTAAAGATGGAAAAAAACAACTAAATTTCGATGAATTTGTTAAAAAAGCAAGAAAAGTAGAACCTAAATTCTGGATTAGGTATTGCGCTTATTCAGATCTAAGAAATAGGGGTTATATAGTAAAAACCGCTTTAAAATTTGGTGCTGACTTCAGAGTTTATGATCGTGGAATAAAACCAGGTGAGGATCATGCAAAATGGATTGTTTACCCTGTTCATGAAGCAGAAACTTTAACATGGTACGAATTTGCAGCCAAAAATCGCGTTGCTCATAGCACAAGAAAAAGATTATTAATTGCAATTGTAGACGAAGAAGGTTCATGTACTTATTATGAAATCGCTTGGAAAAGACCCTAAAGCTTATCCTCAATAGAACACCCAACTAATGTTCCTTCAGTCCTAACCCGTCTTTCACATAATCCTTTAAGTGAATGAAGATTTTCATTATTAACAACATCAATAAAACTACCAGATACTTTATTATGCTCAGCACCGTCACTAAAAATAATATGCTCTAAACCATCTGAAAATAAAAAAAATCTATAACCTGGTTTCAATTCAATTTCACCAAATCTAACAAAATCCAAAGCGCTCTTTTCGCCTGTTAAAACACCATAGCCTCCTTCAACATCTTTATTTCTTAAACTTTTTCTTACAAATCTCCTCCACTCTGGTTTTGTCCAGTCAAAATTTTCAATAGTTTTTAAATAAGCACCAGTTTGTTTTGTTTCGTTAGGAGTTCTAAAGATCATTTCAGATTTTTCATCAAAAACAACAACACCACAATCAGCAATAAATCCCCAACTTAAAACATTTTGCCCCTCTTCCAACCTTAAAGCAGCACCAGCTAAAACAGAACCAAAAAAATCACTCTCTAAATAGTCAGAATTATTAACATTCAAATATTTCAAGGTTTCATTTACATGGGAAATAGCATACTCTACAGTTTTTATACTCCCTTTTTTGACTGCATAAATAAAACTTTCACAAGAAGCTTTTGCAGCTATAAAAGCAGGACTTTTTTCATTAGACCAAAATTTTAATCTAGAACCTGGATACTTCCAAAAGAATTTCAGCCAATGAGAATAAAACTCAAAAAAGTTTTTATAATTTTTTTTATCCAAGGAGGGTATTACAGACATTCGTCTAGGATCCCTAGTTACACCATCAGCCACAATAATTATATCCCCAGAATCACCCCCAGAATCATCCCACGAATAACTATCTTCAATAGGACAAAAATTCTTCCAATTATGAACAGTAAACCCATAAATCATAAAATTTCATTAGGAGATCAATTTTTAAATCTTAGCAATGAAGGGATAATAGACTCTAAAGTGCAATAAACCTTAAAAAACCTCAAAATTTCTATAACTAATGATAAATTTAAAGGGGGATGTGTATCAATTCGTATTGACAAATGGACCCATAATCCCAGTTCAAGCAGCTAAAAATTTTAAAATAGATATTATGATGACTTCAGCATACTTATCGGAATTAGTAGCTGAAAAAAAGTTATACGTCACTAAATTTTTAAAAATTGGTACAAGCCCCCTATATTATGCACAAGGACAAGAAACAAAATTAAAGGATTTTTACAGCCACTTACCACAAAGACCAAGACAAATAACAGAAGTTTTAGAAACTAATAAAATTTTAAGAGATATTGCCCTAGAACCATGGCAAAGAGTAGCATTAAGGGAAACAATAGATTTTGCAGTTCCAATAAAAGTAATCACAGACAAAGAAGAAATATTTTGGAGATGGTATTTATTGCCCCAAGAAGAAGCAGAAAACATAATTAAAGCATTCTTAAATCCTCAAGAAAAACTAGAAAAACCTTTAGAAAGCCAAAACATTCAAACTACATTAGAAATAAAAGATAAAATTAAAGTAGGAAGGAAAAAAACCACAACATCAGATTTTGAAAAAGAAATATTGGAATATTTAAATAAAAAAGAATTGAAAATATTAAATTCTAAAATTATAAGAAAAGGAGTGGATATAGAATACGATTCAGAAATGAACTCTAACATAGGCAAAATTAACATTTGCATTAAAGCTAAAAATAAGAAAAAAATAAACGAATCTGATTTGGGATTAGTATTAAATCTAACAAATGAAAAAAAGACTCCAGTTTTATTCTTAACAAATGGAATTTTAGTTAAAAAAGCAGAAAAATATTTGCAACAAAATAAAGGTTTAATAATTTTTAGAAATATTCACGATAAAAAAGATATATTATAAGAATAATCACTAAAATTAAAATTAACCAATACCAATTAAATTTCTTTTCTTCTTTAATAACATTTTCGCATTTAACATCAAACAAATTTAAAGCAGCACTAAAAACTAAATTAGCAGCTTCTTTAGAAGAGCTTTTAGGTAATTTAGAACTTTTACCCTTCAACCATTCTTCCCACTCTAATTTTTTACCCCCTGAATAATTTTGAAGCTCTTCCTCTAAATTTATACTCTTACATGTGACATCAAATTGAAAATCAGCTTGATCCTCATATAACTTATGATCTTTATAATTTTCTCCAGAAACAGAATGAGGTGCAGCCAAAGAATCTGATATATAATGAGAAGCAATACCAAAAGTAGTAGAAGCCTTTTGATAATCCCCCTTCAAAAAAGCCTCTTTAGAGATATTAAACCAATAATTAATGCTTTTAATAGATCTAGGGTAAGAATGATTAGTAAAATCCTTGAAATCCCTATCAGGCATCACAGAACCATCCTGCATCAAAGGTAAAGACAGTTTAGCCCTTAAATCATCAGGAAACTCTTTAAAACTGCTTTCAATAAACCCTTTATGACTATTCCAATTCCATCCTAAGGCTAATAACAAAATTAAGATAAACAAATACTTCATAAATTAAAACAAATAGGAAAGCTTTAAATATATTTTGGAATCATTGAAAAACATGGGCAGAATAAAAACAGCAAAGATAAAAAGATCGTCCAATATGATTATGAAAAGTTTTGATAAAGAGTTAAAGCTAGATTTTGAAAGCAATAAAAAACTGATTTCGCAATTGGCTGAAATTCCTTCTAAAAAAATAAGAAACATAGTAGCCGGTTATGTTACAAGATTAAAGAATATGCAGTTAATAGAAGAAAAAATATTGAAAGGGGAATTACCAATGAAAAAGAAACGTACAAGATCAGAATTCAGCGAAGGTAATCCAAGAGAACAAAGAAGAAGTAGAGATAGAGACAGAGAATACAGAGAAAGATATTAAATGTTTGAACAAAATCAGAGGTAACAAAAATGGCAGAAGAACAAAAAAAAGCAGACAACACTGTTTTTATCGGTGGTAAACCGTTTATGAAATCAAATTAAGCTACGGTTTATTTGACATGCAATTACGTAACATCCGTTGTGATGCAGTTTACTACCCAAAATGCAAGTGAAGTAGTCATAAAATCTAGGGGAAAGTTTATGACTCGTGCAATAGATGTCACTGAAGTAGTTTCAAAAAGATTTCTAGAAGGTCAAGTTGAAGTTGCGGACATTAAAATTAACAGTGAAGAATTTAAAAGTCAAGAAGGCAGGAACATAAGAGTTTCAACATTAGAAATTACATTAAAACGAAAATAATTTTTTATTAATTGCCTCAGAGGTGATTTGAACACCTGACCCCGGGCTTATGAAACCCGTGCTCTTACCAGGCTGAGCTACTGAGGCGCAAAAAAACTATAATCTGAAGATTTAAAAAGTATAAGGTTCAAGAATTATTTAACAAATTTTCTGATCTTCTCTACAGTCTCTTCCATTTCATTTTCTTTATATTTCTTAGTTGGCCATAAATTTGCCATTCCATCATTAAAATACCTAGGAACTAAGTGAACATGAAAATGAGGAACATCTACTCCAACAACAGATACAGCAACATAATCAGCATTCATAGCTTTTTTAATAATCACCATTAATTCTTTAGCTTTAACAAAAACCTTATTCAAAACCTCATTAGGTACATCATACATCATTTCAAAATGCTGTTTTGGAATAACTAAAGAATGCCCATAATTCACTGGATTTATGTCTAAAAATGCTATAATATCTTTATCCTCATAAATCTTGTCAGCAGGTATCTGTCCATTAACAATCTTACAAAAAACACAATTTTCCATTTTAAAATTAAATATTCAAAGCTTTAAATAATTTATGGACCGGTCGGGATTCGAACCCGAAGCCTTATGAGACCACTATTATAGTTCTCCCATGCCGAGGGAACGATTTCGGCGCAAATAGCTCTACCGTTGATCTACCGGCCCATTAAAAATTCACCAAAGAAATTGCTTTTATAAACCTGATTATTACGTATAAGATTTTTCAAACAAAGCATAACCATCAATAGTAAAAGCAACCTTCCCAATCAGACCATCGTAATTTAAATTCCTAGACTTAAATTTTTTTAATTTAGAAAATTCTATATATTGTATTAAACTTAAATCAAAGTTATATTCACCTAAACCATCACCAAATTCATTAACCAGTATTCTTGGTAGAATAATATCTGTAGCATTATAATTATGCTCATATTCCTCCCCCTCTAACTTTACTTTTGTACGATCATTTGTATCAAAATCCCACCATTCACCATATGGAACATTCATAGAAAAAACCTCTTTATGGGCTCTAGTATAAATATTGAATAGCTGAGTTCTCATAGCAATAGGTCTAACAACTTTAATACTAAAATCTAGTCTATCCATCAAATCATTGGCTTCTTTAACAGTGAATAAACTACCAGAAAGTTCATAGCCATAGAAAGGAGTATCTAATAAAGAATCCATTAAACTAGAATTTGGACCAGTTTTATGCACTTTTTTAACAAATTTATCCATGATAACTAAATAGAAATTAAATTTATAAAACTTTACTTTTTAATAAGAACATGTCCATCTACTTTTAATACCACTTTCCCAACAACCACACTACTAGAAGAAGATCTTTTTGCACAAATATAATATTGAAAAGGAACAAATACTATATTTTGATTTAAATCCAAAACACGATCAACTAAATCCTCCCCATATTTTGTACTAAAAAAATTCCTAACAATAACTTCGGCTGCTTCATAATTCTGCCCGAATTCTATAGACAACCTATGAACATCATTAGCATCAAAATTCCATAAACTTCGAGAATTACCTTGATCATCATACGTTTTCAAAGAACAAGTGCCTAATCTATTTAATCTAGATAATACCGCCCTTAGGATATAACCAGAAAATTTATCTACATCATAAATTTTTCCATTAATCACAGAACTAGACATAAAATGATTAAATCTAATAGCATAATACGGGTCATTGATTAAACACCGTTCAATATCCGTATTAGGCAATCTTGTTTTTATTTGCATATTTAAAAAACAAAATAATTAATTTATAAATTTTCTGAAGTATCAAAATCTTTATTAATGGATTAAGCAAAGTAAGCTAATGGAACCATACCTACAAGCAGCAATCTTTGGACTTATTGGTGGTTTAGCAAGGGCATGTGTTGGATTCTTAAAATACAAATTAGATCCAAAAATAAAAGGTTTTAAATTTCAGGCAATTTTATTCACCTTAATAGCCTCAGGAATTATTGGTTTATTTGCAGGTTTATTCTTCCCAAATGATTTAAAATTATCATTATTAGCAGGCTATGCAGGAACTGATTTTATTGAAGGCATTTATAAAATAAGAAGAAAACAATTAATTCAAATCTAGATCACTTTACCAAATTCTTTTATATCTTTATTAAAAACAATAATCTCATTTAAAATGCGAGGTAGATCGCTAATTTTAACTCTAACCTGTTTCATTGAATCCCTATCTCTAACTGTAACGTCATTCTTCTTTAAACTTTCACCATCAACAGTAACACAAAATTTAACACCACATTCATCCATTCTTCTGTATCTCCTTCCAACACTACCTGAATCATCATAAAAAACATCATACAAATTATCTCTTAACAATTTAACAATTTCCTTAGCTTTAGTATCCATTCCATCCCTGTTAACTAAAGGAAAAATTCCAACATCATAAGGACTTAACCTAGGATTTAATTTTAAAACATTTCTTTCTTTTTCTTTTAAAAAACTTAACTCCAAAACAGCATATAAAGTCCTATCGACACCTATAGAAATCTCAAATATATGTGGGATAAATTTTTTACCATCTTCACTAAAACTTAAATCTTGTTTACTACCTTCACTATGAGACTTTAAATCATAATCCTGCCTATAATTATTTGCGCTTAATTCTAACCAACCAACAGAAGTCAAAACTTCAAAATCAAAGGTTTCCTTAGAATAAAAAGCCCTGTCATCCTTGCTTAATTCTCTATATCTCATTTTATCCCTAGGAATTCCTAATTTCTCAAAAAATTGTTGCGCCTTAGCTAAATAATAACAAGGCAACTTACCACTTACAATTTTTTTCTGAACAGCATCTTTGCAACTTACATCTTCAACATTTTTACTATCCAATTTTAAAATTCTCAATTTATAGTTTTCAACAGATTTAAAATCCTCTACATCATTTATTTTATCAGGATTAAAAAATACCTCAGCTTCCATTTGTGAAAACTCTACTGCCCTTAATATTGATTGTCTTGGGGATATCTCATTCCTAAATGCCTTTCCAACCTGAGCAATTCCTTTAGGCAAAGTTAATCTCATTGTTTTACTCATTCTTAAAAAATCTAGAAATATACTTTGACATGCTTCAGGTCTTAAATAAAATTTATTATTTCCTCTTAATTTAGTCTCAACCATTAAAGAACTCTTTTCAACATCCCCCAAATCGCCTTTGCAAGAAGGACATTTTATATTATTCTTTTTAACTAAAGCATTAAACTCACTTAAACTTAAAGACTCAGGAATATTTTTATTTAATTTTTCTTCCAATAGTTTATCTACTCTAAATCTCCCTTTGCATTTTTTACAAACCGTTTCAGGATCAACAAGGGAAGTTAAATGCCCAGAAGCCTTAAAAACATCATCAGGCATAGTTTGACAACCATCTATCTCAAACATTTCATTTTTTTGTACAAATTCTTTTCTCCAAAATTCTATCACCCTCCTTCTAATGCTTTCTCCTAAAGGCCCAAAACTCCAAAAACCTGCAGGAGCATTATATATCTCATTTGAAGGATAAAAAATACTCTTCCTGGAAGCCAACTCTATAATTTCATCATACAAATTCGTCCCTTTTTGCATAAACTTAATAAACTTAAATACTTTTTAAATCTATCTTTAAGTACACGAAAATTTTTTGATTTATTTGTCTCATCTTACGTTATAATACAATTAAATCGAAACCTTTAAATAGTCTACACATATTACACATAAATATGACAAACTTAACATTAGCAGTTCCAGAGATTTTGCATAAAAGGTTATCTGAACATCCTGAAATGAAATGGTCCGAGGTAGCCAGGCAAGCTTTTGAAAAAAAATTAGAAGAGTTTGAATTAGAAGAAAAAATAATTAAAAGAATTAAACTAACAGAAAAAGATGCAGAAGTTATAGGCAACAAATTAAAATCTGATATAAGAAAAAGGTTTGAATGAAAATCTTAGTAGATACTAACCGAATAATAGCTGCCTTGATTAAAAACTCGGATTCTAGGGGGATAATAAAAGAAAGTAATATTGAATTCGTAACAATAGGTGTATCAAAAGAAGAGATTGAGAAATATATAAATGTCATAAAGAAAAAGTCGATGGTAGGAGATGAAGAATTTAAATACGTTTTTAATAAAATAATGATAAATGTTTGTGTTTTGAGGGATGATTTAATCAAACCATTTATGCAGGAAGCAATGGACATTATGGATCGCATTGATAAAGATGATACGCCTTTTATAGCTGCTGCATTAGCTGCGAACCTTCCAATATGGTCTGATGATAAGCATTTTGAAAAACAAAATAAAATAAAAATATTCAAAACAAAAGATTTAGTTAAGTATATTAAATAAACTAGTCACCAGCAAAAGAAATTTTTAAAAACTAGTAATTTTAAGCAATTATACAAAAGAGGTCTAAAATGCTAGGAAAATATCATGTTTTAATTGCTTTACTTTTAACATCACCATTTCTAGTTTATATTATCAAAAACTACAATGTTCTTCAACTATTCACAATATTAAGCATTTTAATCTTCTTAATTGGTTTAGTTATAGGCTCATTATTACCAGATGCAGTTGATGCAGGTGATACTTATCTAAATCATATAAGATTATTTAAATCAAAAGGAATAATCAGAAGAACAATTTATTTCCTATCTTTCATATTCCCAATTGCAAGCAAAATTACAAGATGGACTTTAAAACCTTTAACCTGGATCTTGAAATTTATTATCCCTCCTTTAAAAGACGGTCACAGAGGATTATGGCATTCTCTATTAGGTATAATTATTATTAGTATTGGTTGGTTTTATCTTTCTTTCATAATTTCAAAATTCATAAATTTTCAGTTATATTATTTAGCAATAGGAATTTTTATTGGCTGTTTTATTCATTTACTGGAAGATTCTTTTACAGTATCAGGGATTAATTGGCTATACCCATTAAATCTGCATATCAGAGGAAAAATAAAAACAATTAGTAAACAAGATCCAAATTATAGAAGTTTAAAATTTCTAGAAAGAAACCCAACTATTTTCATTTATTTTTTAATCACTACAATAATAATTTTAGTCCAATATACAACTACCTTAAACACAACAATTCTAAGTTCTTTAGCACAATTGGGAATAGCAGGTATTATCTTCAGAATAAAACTTAGATTAACTACCTTCTAAATAATCATAACTTATCTTTTTACTCAAATATTTCTGAGGAATTTCTGAATAATTCAGCATCTTTTCCCCTTCAATTCTAGGACAAGCAGTATTGACCCAGCAGTCTACGCCTTTAAAATTCTCCAATTGCTGTTCATTTAAATTATTCGAAACAAAAATATAAACTTTTTTCCCTAAAATAGAATCTTTCAAGATTAAAGCCTTATTTAAATTCTGTTGCAATGGTTTTGTACTTACCAATAAACCAACAGTTTTAGCATGCATAAATTTCAAAACTTTTCCTTTTCTTTCTTTTCTATATTTTTTAATCTCATCCTCACTAATTTTTTTAATTTCCTGAGTTAAAGGATTCAAAACATAAACAGGTTTATTTAAAACTATTAAAGCCCAAGGATGAAACATTCCCAAACCAATATACAAAAAAGCATCAACTTTATTTTGAATTTTTTTAGCGCTTTCAACATTACAACCTAAAATTTGACCACCTTTAACAGAATTCTTTAAATTCTTACAAATTAGGTCCAATTGGTTTACAAATTGTGCAGTAGTTATAACCCCAATCCTTCCATTAATTTTAACCTTCTTTAAACTAGGTAAAACATCCAATTTAACATAAGTTGGCACAAATAAAACTTTCATAAATTTAAATTAAAAAACAAAATTTTTAAACCTATGCCTCGATTAAAATTTCTTCTTCTATACCCTTAATTAAACTCCAGTCAAGTTTTATAAGTTGTTTTACAGCTGGATTATTTATATTCAACTTAAAAAGATCTGACTTTCCAACCCTTCTTGTTTTAATTACTATTTTATTTTTAACCAATTTATCCCAAAAAGTTTGTAAAGTAGAGTAACTAACACCAGAATTTTTAGCTATCTCTGTTAACGGATAATCAAATAATTGAAAAGTAATTAAAAAATCTAATACTCTAATTATAGGATTTTTTCCAAATACTTCCACGAATATTGTTTCCGATTCCATTTTAATGATTAATTAACCAATCACGCCTTCATTTATAAATGTTTCGATTATTGTTTTTAAATTTCAAAATTAGAAATATTTAAATATTACAATTTATAAACAAAAGAATGAATAGTGATGAAGAAAAAATTAAAGCAACAATATTATATAATCTAAGAAGAAAAAAGATGATTGGTGGGGCACATATTCATTTTGATACATTAAGAAGAGGTTTTCCTTCTCACTTGAGTAAAGAGATTAATAAAGTAGCAAAAGAATTAATTAAAAAAGGATTTATTATCTCTAAGCCAACTTCTTATGGATTACAAGTATCACTAAACAAAGAGAAAATAAAAGAAATTGATGCATTTATTAAAAAAATTTTAGGGTTTGATTTCTAATTTATACCTTCAACTTTTCCATTTTAGCTTTTTGAGATATTATAGCAGAATTCCCAGAAGGATCTTCAATAACAATCTTAATTGGTATATCCCCTAATTTAATCTTCCATAATTTTTTAAGTAAATTCTTAGCATTTTTCTTAACATCTTCCTCCTCACTTAAATCTCTTTGCTCTTCAATAATTTTCTTAAACCTATCCAAAACACCTTCTATATTACTAACATAACCCTCAGAATCAGGACCCGGTTTAACTTCCATTTTCAAGGTAGGAATTTTAATACTTGCTTCAGAGCTTTTAACAACCCTTATCTTCATATCCTCTTCACCACTAGTCTCTAAAGTATATCTACAAGGATCCTTTTGTTCAGCAGCCTCAACATCGGATTTATTATATTTACAGCTAGAACAATTCATACCAAATACAAATGTTTTACCAAAATAAGGTATTTCAATCTCTCCTTCAGTTAATGTAAGAGTCTTATTCCTACAAAAAGGGCATGGTTGATTTTCTAATTTATCCATTACAAAACTAAAAAGAAGTTAAGTTTATAAAAGTTTTCAAAAGACTGTTTTAAAATATTAACTTAAAAATCCTCATCTCTAACTTGATTTCTCTCTTGAGGAACATTAGCAGGTCTAGCATTCATTGCTCTAAAAACCTCAGCAAAAGATGGTGTAGCAACAATCCAATCATCTCCAAAACCAGCAATATCTCCTTCAATAGCGTCACAAACCTTTTTCAATTTAGAAATAGTTCTTTTCAATTCAACTAAATCTTTATCTTTTAATGGTTTAATATTAATTAAAGTAATTGTATATCCTTCTCTTAAAGAATCAATAGCATCTTTTATATCACCAAATTCCCTAATAACAAAGGGCTTAACTAAAACCTTAGACCTATTCTTCTTCTCAACGTCAGAATCTAATTCTAAATAGTCTTCTTCACTTAAAGCCTGACTTCTTTCAACCCTTTCGCCTTTTCCGAATAATTTAGAGAATATTGACATTTAAAGCACCTTAATTTAAAATCTGAGGCTATTTAATTTATAAGCTTTTCTATAACCTCTTACATAGATTCCAATATACTAACCAAATGCCATATTTGCGCTCTAACATCAGAAGAAACATTAGGATCAGTAGAAAGATCATCTAAAACACTTAATAGACGATTAAACTTAACATCCACCTCAATACCCTCCTCTTTTAGAGCTACACTTTCAATATTAATCCTCTTTCTAATATTCCTAGGAATAGTATCATCCAATTCTAATTGAGATAATTGAGAAACAACATTTTCAATAAATTCAGCCTTCATTTTAAACTCCTAATGCTTTAACTCTTTTATAATTTCTTCTTGTAAAATTTTAAATCTATTTCTTGTCTCGTTTTCTTGCTTTTCAATACTTTTTATTCTTAAATCTAAAACTTCTTTTTTAGATTCTAATTCTTTTTTTAATTCTTCTTTTTCAGTTAATACCATAATAGGCCCTATGATCTTATAAGGTTTATCCTTAATCCTGCTTAATTCATCTAAACTATTCTCTATTTCTAACAATTGATTTTGAAAATTCTGTTTTTGAACTAATAAAGCCTGAATATTTTGTTCTAGTAATTGTAATTGTTCTATTTTATTCTCAGTTTCTTTTTCAGCCATTTTAAATTGCCTTTATAACAGTTTCAACGCTTCTTGGTTTATATAAAATTTTAGAACCACAATAAGGACATCTAATCTTTTTCTTAATATACTCTTTCTTTATAATCTTTTCACAAACAAAACATTTATACGTTGCCATCTTTAAACCTCATAAGCCTTTCCAGTAAATTTTGAATCGCACTTCCCACATTTAAATATTCCGAATGAAATCCTTTTAGCCTTTAATCTTCCACAATAAGGACATTTTTGCTTCTTCCTTTGGATTTTTTCTATATCCAAAACCCTATGTCTTATTGTTAATCCATATTTTACACCAAATCTACCCGTAGAACCCACAGTTTTAGTTTTTGTCATCTTACTCCAATCCATTTTAAAATGCATTTAACATATTTATAAGGCTTTTGTTTAAAATGGGGTAGCCAGGATTTGAACCTGGATCACCACCTTACTTTCATTTTCCTTTCTTTCGCCAACGTTTGTTTTCAAAAGAAAGGTTGTCCCAAGGGTGGAAGCTTAACCAGATTGGCCCACTACCCCTTAAAATAAAACTCTAAAATCAGAATTTATAAATTTATTCAAAGAATTTATTTCTTCTTAAATTCAGGTTTAGCTGGAGCACCTTTAGCAGTAGTAGCTTCTTTGCCTTTAGCCTCAGCACCAGGCTTAGCCTCTACTTTCGCACCAGCTGCTTCACCAGGCTTAGCCTCAGCACCTTCAACCTTAGCCTCAGCACCAGGCACAGCTTCAGCAACAGGAGCAACAACAGCAGCTTTTTCAGCTTCTTCTTGAGCTTTTAATCTTTCAATCTCTTTCTTTAATTCTTTATTAACCTCCTCTAATTGCTTGTTTAAATCTAACTTTTTCTGCTCACTTATTTCAAATTTTCCAGAACCAATAATAGTATCATAATCCCCACCCATTAACTCAGAATTAACTTCTTTAGGCATCTTACCCTCAACTAAAACACCCATACTAGCAGCACTTCCAACCACAGATTTAATAGCGGATTTCAGATTATTAGTAAACATAGAAGCTTGTTTTAATTTAGCTATTTTAATTATCTGTTCAATAGCCATATTTCCTTTTTTCTCAATATTCGGAGTTCCAGAACCCTTCTCCAAACTAATCTCTTTCTTGATTAACTCCGAAACAGGAGGCGTTCCAACCTCAATCCTAAATTCCTTAGTTTTAGCATCAACAAATAATTTAACAGGAACTTGCATCCCTTTCATATCATTGGTTTTATCATTTATTTTTTTCATAACCTCAGCTATATTAATCTTCATAGGTCCTAATTTTTGTGAAATTTGAGCATTAGGTACAGCCTTTCCACCTTCAACCATAAACTCTATCTTTTCTTCTGCCATTATTCTTCTTTAGCCTCTTCCTCTTCACTTTCTCTTCTTATAACTTTAACAGAATCCACTTTTAATGTCAATGGAATTGGAACAGCACTCTCTAATAATTCAACAACAACCTCTTCCTTCTGCATATCTACTCTTGTAATCTTAGCTTTTTCCCTTTTAAATGGACCAGATATAATCTCCACAATATCATTTTTCTGAATAGCAACAGTAGATTTTACTTGCTCCAACATATGTTCAATTTCACTATACCCAACTACCTTAGGTAAAACTCCTCTAGCATAAGGAACACCAGTTGAAGCTTCTTCAGCACTTTCAAAATCCCTAGATTCAACAAAAATATAACCCCTTAAACCATGAGGCCTTAATAAACTATAAACTGCTAAATTCTTTTTAGATAAATTAGCTATTAAAAAATCAAATACCTGATCCTCCCTATTTGCTGTAGTTCTTAATGCAAAGATCTTTGTTTTTTCTTCAGGTTTTTCAGTTAAAACTTGCTCTGTCATTTTAAAATCCTTTAACTAGATAGCTTAAAAGTTGTACCATAAAACCTATTAAGCCTATTATTGCTATCCCTATCAAAGAAACCTTTATAATAATTTTGAATTCCTCTTTAGTAGGTTTCTTAGTTAATTGTAATACTCTAAAACACTCTCTTAAAAAGCTTTTCAATTTAGTGCTTAAAAACCCAAATTTACTAGGCTTTGTACCCTCAATTTGCGTAAATTGATTTTGTTGATTTTGCTCATTCTCCATATTTAAAGCCTATAATATAGAGTTTTTAAAGCTATGTCTACCTATGAATTTTCCAAAGTTCAGCCTTAAAACCAATATTTTGGTATTTATTACAAAACCCACAATTTAATATATGATCCTCAAAAGAGCCATTTTTAACCCTATTACTCCCTGAATACAAAGAACATTCCAAATATCGCTTTAAATTATTAGGATTATCAAAACCTATATGTTGAGGGAAAAAATTTAATCTCATTTGCATAAATTCTTCAGCAAGCTTATTATTAACCTTACTAAAAAAATATTCCCTAAATTTTTCCTCTTTTAAAGAAAACCAATCTACTAAATTACCAAAGTAAGAACGACAATTAAAACAATCCTCAAAATGAGACTCAAAAATAAAACTTATCAGCTTTAAATCTAAATTTTCAAAATCCTTAAAATCATTATCATCTTTAATTTGATAAAATTCTACATCAATTGGACTCCCATTATTAAAATTAATCTTCAATAAAGTATAAATATTAATCTGTTCTTTTGAAAAACAACCCTTTTCCTTTTTAGCCTCTTTAAAGCCCAAATTCATAAAATACTAATAAAATAGAAATTTTTAAATCTATGCCCCTACACCAAATTTAGACATTATGTTTTCTAACTTTTTACCTTTCATTAATTTTGATACCTTCTTAACCTGCCTGTACTGCTTTAACATGTCTCTTACTTCTGTTTCACTAACACCAGCACCTTTAGCAATCCTTTCAACCCTTTTTCCAGAACTTATAATTTCAGGATCTTCCAGTTCTTTTTTTGTTAAAGAATTCATAATATATTTCCATTTCTCAAATTTTACATCTTGCGTTTCTAATAATTCTTTAGGAATTTTTAAATTTCCAAATCCAGGAATCATCTCAACAACTTTAGATAAAGGCCCTAACTTTCTCATCATCTCTAATTGTTTATATAAATCTACAAAAGTAAATTCACCTTTTAAAAATTTCTCACTTATCTCTTCTTTTTCTTCCTTCTCAACACTCTCCTCAACTTTTTTTAACAAAGCCTCTAAATCCCCCATACCCAAAATTCTTCCAACAAAACCTTTAGGGTTGAAAGTTTCTAAATCATTTATTTTTTCTCCAACACCAATGAAAATTACTTTTGCACCAGAAGCACCACAAGCACTTAAAGCCCCTCCAGCTTTAGCACTTCCATCCATTTTAGTTACAATTATATTATCAACATTAACAGTATCATGAAAAGACTTAGCTTGATCAAATGCCGTCTGCCCAATATCCGCACTAATAACTAAAATTACTTCATCAGCCTTGCTTTTTTCTTTTAAATTTTTAAGTTCATCTAACAAATCTTTACTTAAAGCATCTCTTCCAGCAGTGTCCATTAAAACAATATCAAAATCTTCAACATCTTTAGAATATTTATTATAAATCTTCAAGGCATTCTTTTCTTTCTTTTCTATGAAACATTTAATCCCGGCTTTACTGCAACTTTGTTCCAATTGTTCCATCGCAGCAGGTCTATGAACATCCAAACCAACAGCGCATACTTTATAACCTCTTTTACCTAAATAATTTCCAACCTTAACAACTGAAGAAGTTTTCCCTGAACCAAATAAACCAACAAACATAATCTTATAAGGTCTTTTTTTACTTTTAATCTCAAATTCTTTCTTCTCTCCACCTAATAAATTAACTAATTCTTCATAAACAATATTAATTAAATTCTCTCTTTCATTTATCGCACTTGATTTTTTCTTTTCTAATGCTCTTTTTTTAATTTTTTGTGTTAATTCAAAAACTAACTTAACATTGACATCAGCACTTAATAAAGATCTTTGAATCTCCTTACATAAGTCATCTATAGCTTTTTCATCAACAAAAATCAATCTAGTTATTTTACTTAAACTTTCTTTCAGTTTACTACCTAAATTCTCTAATACCATTTTTAAGGTAATAATAATAGAATTTAAAAACCTTTACCTTATTCTTCAAAACAACATTCAAATACCTCTTCTAAAGTTTCTTTTATCTTTCCTTTAAACCTTCCTAACTTATCGCCTAATTCTTCTAGCATTTTCTACCTTTCATCAAGTATAAATTTTCTTATTTATGGTGGCTTTCATGTTCCTCCTGAGACATTCCAGTTGTCATTCCACTCATCATACTTCCCATACCACTATTCATCATGTCGCCCATCTTACCACTCATCATCTTCTCGCAATGCTCCATCATCTTTTCAATTCCATCTAAAGCTTCACTAGATCTCATATTTGCAGCAACAGCAACTCCCCCAATTAACAACAATACAATAATCCCCATCACAAAATAAATTTCTTTCATTCTTTTCATGTTTTAACCTCCTCCATTTTAGGTTTATTTTCTTCTTCATTATCTAATTTTTGTAATAACCAAAATAAGCCATATAATTCAAAAGCTCCTTTCTCGAATTCATACGCAGCTTCATTATCTCTCCCAATAAACTTTGTTGCAGTTTCCATCAGTCTCATTGTTGCAGCCAATAAATGTTTACTAATGCACCAGATTTCACCTTCAGTATTCCTAATAATTTGTTTCATTAATTTTACACGAAATTTCCTTACAGCAGCTAAAATCTCTAGATATTCCTGCTTTTTAGTCTTCATAGTTGTAAAAGCAAAATGTTCTTCTAAGCTTATAAGATTCATAATAACAATACTTAAATCCTCTCTATGTGTTAAATCAGCTTTATTAACCTCATCTTTAGATTGCTTCATATCAAACCCCCAACAATAACAACACTAACAATTAATGATAATAAAATTGTAATTATGCCCTGTAAAGGAACCAAATTTTTTTCACCATTGTAATTCTTCAAAACACTATGTCCAATATGACCCAACCAACTTGCCGAACTTCCAATCAAAATTCCTGTTAGCAAAGTTGGCATCCCCAGTAAACTCCCGGGAGCATCAAATAATCTTCCAAAATATAAACTTACAATAGTAATAATTAAAGATAATATGGATAAAACTAATCCGTGATAAGAAAATGAAATCTTTCGTTTCTTCAAAATATTGCTTATCCACAAACCAGTTGAAATTGCAAATGCCCCAATAAATAAACCAACAATAGCATCATTAATCCCATAAAATCTTGCTACTGCAACAGCCGCCCCAGTTGCTGCAGTACATAAAGGGCAATGTGCATAAACCGAGGGGATAGAAATTAAACTAATAAAAAATAAAAGAAATTTTTTCATTTAACATCCCCCAGTATTTCCTTGACCATTAGGAAAAAATACAGATTTCCATTTATCAATTTCACTCTGAATCTGCTCCCTGCTATAATTTTTTGAAGACAATAATTTAGCCAATCCATACAAAGCTATATGATGACCACATTCACAATTATCTTTAGCTTGTAATGTTCTAAAACCACAACAAGGTATTTCAACGTTCAAGCCAACAATATTTTTCGTTTGTTCAGAATTTAATTGAATACTTTGTGCATAACCCATAAGTTGATTATAACCTGCCTGATCGTAAGTTACTCCATATTCAGATTTGTCTCCAGTTCCTATAACAGGCAAATCGTGCGAAAGTGCTGCTTCCTGATCACAACCCCCTACACCTTGACCAGCATCCTTACCATGATGCGCTTCCATCATCTCTTCATAAGAATTAAAACCTTGGTAAGGCCCAGCAGCGGCCCCAGTAATCTCAACGTCCTTAGGTTTACTAATCCAATAAACCGAGAATACTAATATAGCCACAAGTACAACAACAATACTTACACCCGTCCTTTTACTTATATTTATTTGAACATTATTTCCTTTATCACTTTTTTGTTTACAGCATTCATGCTCTTGATTTTCTTCTTTATTCATTTTAAACACCTCAACTTTTCAGAAATGAAACACCATATATATTTAATCACGAAACTAGTTTCAGTTAATTTCTAAGAAATTATTTTAAAACAATTATATTAGTCATTCCTCTTCTTTTTCTTTCAATAAGCCCTTTCATCTCAAGTTTATCTAAAATTCTCGTCACTTTAACTTTTGAAAACTGTAATTTATCCACAATTTCATTCTGGAACATCATCCCGTTAGAGCCATAAACCATATCATAAACCTTTAACTCATCACCGCCTAAATTCTTAACAATCTTCCTTGCATTTGAAACCTTGACCTCTTCTGGTTTCCTTTTAAAAAGTAAATATAATCCAAAAGAAAAAATTGCAATAAGCAAAAAACCACCAATATATTTAGGAACAGATAATTTATTTAATTGTTCATACGGACATATAGTGCCTTCATGAACACATTCCCCCTTAGGGCCTATTTTAACTTGAGACTTAACAAAAGATTCAGTCTGATAAATATATATCAAACCAATAAATAAAAGAAGTATAGAAAATGCCATTAATCCAATTCCAAACTGTTTATTTGGTAACATTTACAAAATATGTAAAGCTTATAGTATTTAAATATTACTAAAATTCACTTTAAAATCTTAACAACCTCATCAAAAGCCTCTAAAGTCTTCCTTAAGTCCGTAACTTTATGACTAAAACTATTATATATAGGCTCATAATTATCCTCATCAATCATCACGCCTCTTTTTAATAGCTCAAATTGAACCTTAGCAAATAATTTTTCATTTATATTTTCTAAACCTTTATAATCAATAAACTCTTTTAATGGAGTAAAGAAAAACTGAAACATAGAAGGTAAACCCTGAACAATACCATCAACATTTCTATCCTTAAAAATATCCTGCATGCCATTCATCATCTCCTTCCCATACCAATTCAAATATTTATAAACATCCTTCTTCTTTAAAATTCCCAAAACTTCTCTACTTGCAACCATAGAAATAGGATTAGCAGCATAAGTTCCACCATGAAATACCTCCCCAGTTTCAACTAATTGCATTAATTCTTTTTTCCCAACAACAGCCGCCACAGGATAACCATTTCCTAAAGCTTTTGCAAAACAAGCCAAGTCAGGGCAAACACCATATAATTCTTGAGCTCCACCCCTAGCAACCCTAAATCCAGTTTTAACCTCATCAAAAATCAAAACAATATTATAAATTTTACACAGTTTCTTAAGTAATTGTAAAAATCCTGGCTTAGGAGGTATAGATCCAGAATTTCCCATCACAGGTTCACAAATTAAAGCTCCAATTTCACGATGATGATCTTTAATCAACTTCGAAATCCCTTCAAAATCATTCCACTCAGCAATAAATACAGTAGGTTTAACAACCTTAGGTATACCTTTAGAATCTTGCATTATACCCTTTTGTTCTTTATGAGAAAAAGGATCAGTACTAAACAAAACAAAATCATGCCAACCATGATAATGCCCTTCAAATTTAATAATTTTATCCTTTCCAGTAAAAGCCCTTCCAATTCTTAAAGCCAATAAAGTACTCTCAGTTCCAGAATTACAATATCTTACTCTTTCAGCACAAGGCACCATTGATTTTATCAGCTTAGCCACTTCAATCTCCATTTCATTATTAAAAGCATAAACCTGACCATTATGTAAAGCCTTTTCAACAGCATTATTTACCGCATGAAAATCATGGCCTAAAATTACAGGACCAAAACCTAATCTATAATCAATAAACTTATTACCATCTACATCATAAATATAACTCCCTGAAGCCTTTTTAATAAAAAGTGAACAAGGCAAATAATCATGACAAATATTCTTCCATAATCTTGCTCTTGAACTAGAACCAGTGGGAATATATTTTCTAGACTCAATCATTAATTTCCAAGACTTAGTAAAATTCAATTCCTTTACCATATAAAACTAAAAACTAAAAGAATTTATAATGATTTCTAAAATGAATTAAAATAGATTTTAAGTAGGTTTTACAAATTTAGCTCCAACATCATTTTTATCCAATAACTGTTCCAAAGATTTATTTCTAAAAAACATATTGGCCCAAACATCAGCCATATAAACAACATTAGGCTCTCTAAACATCTTTGAAATATGGCCATCTTTATTTCTTAACTTTTTTGTAAAATTGTATACAGAAAATTTAAAATCTTGAAATTCATTTACTAATTTTCTTTTCTCAAAACCATTTAATCTCCCATCAAGAAATAAATGAATTTCCTCAATCCCAAGATCCTTATTAGTTATCAACCAATCCCAAATTAAATGAGGCACAATTTCTACAAGATTAGAAGAACTTTCCCTATACTTTTCATCTGTCAATAAAGTAAATCTATAATCTCTTCCATTTTTCATCCATTCAATTGCCTTCTGAAAATCTCTTTTATTTGAAAATTCATAAACAACACTATCCTTGTAACAAAAAGAAAAAGTTGCCAAAATTATCTCTCCTTTACTAGAACCAGCATGATTCGAATCATCACCCCCAACATATAATAATCCACCCATAATAATCTTAATAAAACTGTATTTGTGACATCCTCCCTAGCTAAAGCAGGGGGCTTCCAGCGTCTGTTGTCTTTGAAGACTCACCACGTTTAGTTCCTTGTTCATCCATCCTGCCTAATTTAGGAATTAATAAAGATTCCTGAT
>JACQNH010000071.1 GCA_016203175.1 Candidatus Woesearchaeota archaeon | reverse complement strand
GAAATCAGGGGATAAAACATATGGTGGATTTTCTCCAGTGAGATACGAATTAGACAGAAACCCCGCTTTTTTGCGGAGCAAAAAAGTTGTCCGAAGGACAACCATTTATGGCGGGGAGTAGGTCATGTACTAGATAATATTTTGTTGTGGTATTTGTTCTTTTGTCTATTTCTAAGAATAAGTCTCTTATAGCTGGGGAAGGATAAACTATTCCTGGATTACACCATTCTCTTAAAGCATTTAGTAGATGTATTATTTTTAGATTCTCTTCTTTTGGTTTATGAATTTGTGAGAATTTAATAACATAATCTTTTTCTTTAATGGGGAACACACCTAATAATAAATTACCTTCAAGACTGATATTTAATTCTCTTTCTTTTACATTATTTAATTTTTTAATTGATATTTTGTATATTACACCTGAATGACTAATACCAAATATGTTTTCTCTGGGGGTGAATATATCATAATCAAAAAGATAAAATAAATTTGCAAAGATTTCTATTTGGCTTTTAATTTCTTCTTGCATTTAGCATCATCTTTTAATAGTTTTAATAAATTTATTTAGATCTAGTGTATTTAAAATATTTCTCTTTTCGCACCAGCCCCTTCTTGCCATTTCTACGCCGAACATTATAAATCTTAAGTGTTCTATTGAGTGACTATCTGTACCTATTGTTAATTTTACTTTATTACTAATTGCTTCTTTTATCAATGAATCGTTTAAATCTAATCTATTTGGGAAGGCATTTATTTCTAAAGCAACATTATTTTGATTTGCGCTTGTACAAATTTTTTTAAAATCAAAATCATAAGGATCTCTCTCGAAAATTAGTCTTCCTGTTGGATGTGCGATAACGTTAACATATTTATTTTCCATTGCTTTGCAGATTCTTTTGGTCATTTCATTTTTATTCATTGTAAACGCTCTATGCACTGAAGCGATACAAAAGTCTAATTCTTTTAAAATTTCATTAGGGCATTCTATATTTCCGTTTTTGTCTATATCCACTTCTAATGCTTTTAAAATAGTGAAATCTTTTTTATTTAATTTATCAATTTCTTTAGAATATTTTTGAAATCTTTTTTTGTCCATAGCATGAGCAATTTTTAAACTTCCATAGTGATCTGTTATTGCAATATATTTAAGATTTTTTTTAGCTTCATTTGCCATTTCCTCTATTGAATTAATACCATCTGAGAATGTGGAATGCATTTGCAAATCTGCTTTAATATCTTTTATTGTAATTAATTTTGGTAGTTTATTTTTAATTGAGGATTCTATTTCTCCACGATCTTCTCTTAATTCTGGTTCTATATAATTCATTCCTAGTAGTTTATATAATTCTTCTTCTGTTCTTCCCCCAACAAATTTTTCAGTTTTTCTATTAAATAAACCATACTCACTTAATTTATAGCCTTTTTTAATTGCAATTTGTCTTAATTTTATGTTGTGATCTTTTGCTCCAGTGAAGTAATTTAGGGCGGCTCCATAACTTTGCTTTGGAACGACTCTCAAATCAACTTCTAAACCCTCTGTTAAAAATATTGTAGCTTTTGTTTTCCCTTTTGCAATTACTTCTCTAACGTTTTTCATTTTGCAAAAAGTGTCTATAACTTTTGTGCTTTTACTAATTGCTAAAATATCAATATCTTTTACAGTTTCTTTCATTCTTCTTGTGGAACCTGCAACATTAACTTGTTCAACGCCTTCTACTTTTTTTAATGTTTCAACTATTGCATTTGCTATTGGTAATGCGTGTGATAGAAGAACACGCTCGGTTTTTCTTTAGAAAATATTTAGACCTTTTAAAATATTTTTCTCTGATTTAGGTCCAAAGCCTGTTAATTTGCTTATTTTATGCTGCTCAATTGCTTTTTTTAAATCTTCAATGCTTTTAATTCCTAGTTTTTTACTTAAAATATCAGCTTTTCTTGATCCTAATCCAGGAATATTCATTAATTCAACGAAACCTTTTGGCATTTTATTTTTTAATTTTTCATATTCTCTAATTTTTTTAGTTTCTATATATTCAACAATTTTTTTTGCTATGCCTTCACCAATACCTGGGATATTTTTTAAACCTTTCAAACCTTCTTTTTTGTAGATTTCATTTAGATCTTCACCCATGCTTTCTATATTTTGAGCTGCTTTTCTGTAAGCTCTGGGTTTCCATTGAATTTTAAGGTAATCTAGAATCTCTGCTATTTCATAAAATAATTTAGCTATTTCTGTGTTAAGCATAAAATTGATGAGAAATTTAGGTTAATATTTATTTCTAAATCTTATTCCCGCCTGTAAATGTTTCTATTTTTGATCTTCTGTTTAAGAAATTATTTGCTTTTCTTAAAACTTCTTTAGAATCTTTATAGCTTATTAAATTTGAAGCTTCTTCATAGGTGCACCATTTAAAAGTATCATGTTCTCTGCTAATTTTAACATCTTTTTGATCTGTTTTGCAGAGGAAGAAATTTACTATTTTAAAGACCTTTTCCTTTTCTCTCATGTAAAAGAATGTTATTATCTCTTTAAAGCTTGAGATAAGACTTAGGTCTATGATTCCTGTTTCTTCTTGAACTTCTCTTTTAACAGTTTTTTCTTCTGTTTCTTTTTCTTCTACGTTCCCTTTTGGAAAGTCCCAGCTTTCATTATAATGCAAGGATTTTTTTTTATGTAACATTAAATATAAAATCTTTCCGTTTTCTATCCTGAAAAGCACTGCACCTGCTGATTTTTCTGTTGGCATAAGAATTATTACTTCCTAATCTTGTCTAGGGTCTTTTCCTCCTTATTTTTATAGACAACTGACACATTTTCCGTCCTTATAGCAATTATCACAAATATGTCTTTTGCAATCTTCACAAATAAATTTTGCTAGACTTAACTCACATTCTCTACATTGTATACCTAATTTCATCTTTCCCTCCTTTTTACATTTAACTTATTTTCTAATTTAATAACTTTATGGTTTTAAACTAAATTTGCTACCTAAAAGTAATATGAAAAGTTATTTAAAGAAAGATAGCTGTTATTAATAATTTAAAAGGAGGTAATGTTTTAATGAAGCTGGTATTATCTGAGAAGCCTAAAAAGCCTGTAATAATTTGTGGTTTTCCAGGTTTTGGTTTTGTTGGAACAATAGCTACAGAGTTTTTAATATCTCATTTAAATGCTAAAACCATAGGCTATTTTTCTTCTATGCATTTATCTCCAATTGCGGCTATTCATCAAGGCAAGATAATACAACCAATAGAACTTTACTATGTTAAAAAAAATAATATTGTAATTGTGCATGCTTTAACTCAGGTTACTGGGAGAGAATGGGCTATATCTTCTGCAATTGAGGATTTAGGAAAACAATTAAGTGCTAAGGAAATAATTTGTTTAGAGGGAATAGAAAGTATAAATACTTCTGGAAATAATTTATCAGCTTTTGTATATTCGACAAACGGCAGAGATAAAAGGATTAAGGTAGATAGATTAAATGAGGGAATTATAATGGGGGTTTCTGGGGCTATATTATTAAGGGTTAAGTCTACACCTGTAACTTGTATTTTTGCTGAGACCCATTTGTCTGTTCCTGACTCTAGGGCAGCTGCAAAAACAATAGAAACTTTGGATAAATATTTGGGCTTGAAAATTCCTTATGAACCTTTGCTTAAAAAGGCGGAATTATTTGAGGAAAAGATTAAGGGTTTACTTGAAAAAACTCAAAAAGTAGCTGAGCAGAAAAAGAAAAAAGAAGTTTATTATATGGGTTAAAAGAAGGTGAAATTTTAGGGCAATTCTAGTTCTTTGTCTAATTCTGTTGCTTTTCTTTTTAGGTCTTTGAAAATCTTAAAGAAATCTTTTTCTATATCTTCTAATAACTCTTCAAAGCTATTTTCTCTTAATAGATATTTATTATTTTTACTAATTACTAGACCCCTTTCCATTAAATTGTTTAAATGATGGATAACTGTTGCTCTTGTCAAATGCGATCTTTTTGCTATGTCATCACTTTTTAATCTTTGATCTTCTTTAGAGGCTTTTACTAGTTCTATGAATATTCTAAAACATGACTTCTCTTTATCTCTATCACTAAATAAACCTAGGGATTTAGAGAACCATTGTAACTCTTTGTTTATGTCATGGCTTTCTGGTTTTTTAGTTTTAATTATGATTATTCTTTCATATACTTCTTCCATTGTAGATTTAAGATCAACTAGATTTAAAAGGATTTCTGTGGATATCTTTAAATATGTACATTAAATTAGATAATACATGAAAAAGAGGGGTAAACTAGATGGAAGAAAATTTAAAAGGGTTAGTAAAGAACAGAAATTATTAAGGATGTCTGAGATATCTTTAATTTTAGATAGTTATGATGATATTTTTTCTGATTTTGATTCAAGATCTTATTCTGAGAGGGCTTTATCAGATGATTTTTTACAGGAGGCTAGAAGGGCAAGTAGAGACAAAGCTGGGGAGATGGAGTTGAAATTTTTAGTTCCTAGAAAGATTAGGAATAAGGAGCAAGAAAAAAATATTAAAAAAAGACTTTGCGAACATTTTAAGAAACATTACAAAAGGATTAATGATGAAATAAAACATATTAAAAAGGAAGGGATATTTATGACAATGGCGGGGGCTTTTATAATTTTATCTGCTACTTATCTTGCTTATTTACAATCTTCTAGTTTTTTAATTGAGTTTTTTATTGTTTTATTGCAGCCTGCTGGATGGTTTATTGGCTGGACTGGATTAGACCAAATTTATTATGGTGCTAAAGAAAAGAAACCTAGTTTAGAATTTTATGAGAAGATGTCTATGTGTAATATAAGTTTTGGAGAGTATTAGATGCACTAGTCCAATAGATATGGCACCTTTTTATTCTCTAATTTTAACCTTCTTTAAAACAATTTATGAAATGCAAAATATACTTCAGCAGGAGTTAATCCATCAAGGCTCATATGCG
>JACQNH010000005.1 GCA_016203175.1 Candidatus Woesearchaeota archaeon | reverse complement strand
TTTAAAGAAAATTTATTTTCCATAAAGATCACCTCATTTTTTATTTTAAGAATGAGGTTATAAATATAAATTTTATGAATTAAAATCAAGATTTTGGGTTAGTTTTGCAAAGTTCTCTCTAGTGTATTATAGTCTAGTACAGCGATTTTTCCCCCTTCTGCTTCTACAATATAGTCTAGATCCTGTTGCTTTATTTCTATCCCACTGATTTCTCCTTCAAATTTTGGTTTTTTATTTGCGTCAAAGCCTATCGTTATTTCTTGTTGTGCATTAACAAAAATATTAATTAAGAGAATTATAATGATCAATAAATCTCTTTTAAGCATAAAATGAATTTGATTTTATATTATTTAAACTTATTGAAGCGATAGAAAATTTTGCGGGAGTAAGGATTTGAACCTTAGTAGGCACTAAGCCATCTGGTTTCTTCATTGAACCTAAGCCAGATCCGTTTGGCCGCTCCGGCACTCCCGCATGAAATGTTTTAAAGAATTATATTTATTTAAAAGTATTTATTTTGTTTTTAAGAAGTTCTTTTTCTGCCAACTATATTCTCTTATTTTAGAAGAAGCACCAAAACCACAATATGAACAAATTCCTCTTTTTTTATGAAAGGAAGAATTACCACATCTTCTGCATCTATAGTGTAGTCTAGCAGAAGCTTTTCTACCCATTGAAGGACCACCTTTAGTCATATTTCAACTCCTTATTGTGATGTAATTAGAATTATTGTATCCCCACGTATAAACACATTGCCTAATTTTCTTTTTAATTGTCCATTTTCATGCTCTTCTGCATCTGTTAGAACTGTATTAATATGTACATCAAAGGCTTTTAGAGTTCCTATAATCTGCTTATTATTTTTAAGCTCTAAGATAACCCTTTTGTTTCTTGAGCTGTTTAATGCGTCTAATGGACGTTCTAATTCTGTCATGGTTTTAAAGACTATTTCTTTGTTTTTAAAGTTTTGTATTTTTTGTTTTTAAAATGGTATAGGAAGGTTTTTAAATAAATATTTTGTTTATTCCTTTTATGGCAATTTGGAAATTTAGGTCTAAAAGAAAAGTTTCAGGTGGGAAATATAATCGGTTTAGAGAAAAGAGAAAAAGAGAGGTACATAGAAATCCTGCTTTGACAATTTTAGGAGAAAAAAAGATTGTAAAGATTAGAACTAGAAATGCTGGAAGCAAGGCTTATTTGTTAAGCAATAATTCTGCTAATATTTATGATCCTAAGACTAAAAAGTTCCATAAATTACAGATTAAAACTGTTAAAGACAATAGCGCAAATAAAAACTATATTAGGCGTAATATAATGACAAAAGGGGCAACTATAGAGACTGAGATGGGTTTAGCTAGAATTACTAACAGACCGGGTCAAGAAGGCGCTATAAATGCTATTTTAATAGAAAGTAAGTAAAATCTTCTTAATTTGTCGAAAAAAAGGTTAAAACTATCGAATTTTATCAATAGAAAGCTTTATATATAAGTAATAGCATTTAATATATAAAGATTGTTGTTGTTAAAAGGTGGTTTTTAGAAAAATGAGGTTCTTTTATTTGGAGGCTATACTAAAATGGCAGGCTATATTAAAAAGTGTCCGGAATGCGGGAGCATAAACTTAATTCTTAATAAGGATCGTGGAGAAATGATCTGTAGAGATTGTGGTTTAGTAGTTGAAGAAAGAATGGTTGATTTAGGTCAAGAATGGACTGAATTTGATTCTGATCAAGCTGCTAAAAGAAGAAGAACTGGAGCTCCTATGAGTTATTCTGTAGACTATGATGAGCCAGTTGTGATAAAAAGTGAAAATAAAATACAGATTGTTAAAATTGGTAAATTTGTTGATGAGTTAATGGCTGAAAAAAATAGCTATTTGAAGAAAGATGGAATTATAGAATATGTACCTGTTGAAGGTTTTGAGTGTGTGTCTTTTGATGGAGATTATAATATAGATTTTAGGAAAATTAGTGAGGTTTCAAGACATCCTGCTGATGAGGTTTATGAGATACTATTGGAAAGCGGAAAAAAGGTTAGGGTTACAGGGAGTCACAGTGTTTTTACTGTTAAAGATAATCAGGTAGTTGGTGTTAGAGTAGATAAATTGAAAGAAGGACAATTTTTAGTAGCCCCTAAAGAGATTCCATTAATAGAAAATGTAAGGGAAATTAACATTTTGGATAAGAAAAACTGGAAATTTGGAAAAAGGGTTAGAATTAAAAGAGGTCTTGCAGTAAAAATTGCTAATAAGTACCATGACAACAAATTATTGAAATTAGCTAAAGCTCCATTTTTGTATTTAAGAGTTAGGGGCATTAGAAAAGTTAAGTCTGTTTCTGGTTATGCTTATGATTTAACAGTTCCAGGCTATGAGAATTTTGTAGGTGGGAGAGGAAATATCTTCTTGCATAATACTAAGTTTGATCGTGGTTTAGGAACTGATATTGGTCAAAAGGCAGATATATACCAATTAGGAAGTAAAGAGAGAAATAAATTTTTTAGATTAAGGAAATGGCAATATAGAATAAGTACTGCAATTGAAAGGAATTTAAAATTAGCTTTGGCTGAATTAAAAAGAGTTGCTTCTTTTTTAAAATTACCTAAGAGCGTTGAGGAAGAATCTGCTAGGGTTTATACTATGGCAGTTCAAAGGGGTTTAGTAAGAGGCAGAAGTATGGAGAGTGTTGTTGCTGGTGCTTTATATGCTGCTTGCAGAAGACATGAGGTTCCAAGAACATTAGATGAATTAAGTGAAGCTTCTGGAATTGATAAGAAAGAAATTGGAAGGACTTATAGATTTGTAACAAGAGAATTAGGAATGAGAATATTACCTTCAAACCCTGTTGATTTTATACCTAGATTTGCTTCTAATTTAAGATTAAGTCCTGAAACTCAAAGCACTGCTGTTGAGATTTTAGAAAAGGCTCAAGATGCAGAATTAACTAGTGGAAGAGGTCCTACAGGGATTGCTGCTGCAAGTTTATATGTTGCTGCTTTAATGAACAATGAAAAAAGGACTCAAAGGGAAGTTGCTGATGTAGCTGGAATTACTGAAGTAACAATTAGAAATAGATATAAGGAATTATTGAAGAAATTAAATTTAAAAGATAAATTAAAGAAAAAGACTGGGAAGTAAAAGCAGTTTTAAGATAATATTTCGATCTTTATTGGCAATGCTATTTTTAAATCCTTTAATTTTTCTGTTCTTTTTTTGAAGCTCATAATAGCTATACCAGTGACCTTACCAGTTTTCTCATCTATTCTTTCTGAAATACCTTCGCCTAAATCCCTAAAATAGCCTTCTGTATAATCTCCTATATTTATCTCTAGAAAATCTGCCTCTTTGTCGTAATAGATATTCATGTTTCCTTTCATTTTATTGCCTCGGTGAAATACGCTGTTATTATGAACCCTTTTCCATTTAAATATTTAACTATGACTATCATATATTTTGCCTTTGATTTTCTTTCTTTGTGATATCTATAATAGTATTTAATTTCTTTTTCTAAACAATAGTCAGTAATCTTTAGTGGGTTTTCTAATGTGTCGATTATCTCTTGAATTTTATTTTGCATTTCTGGATGTTTTAGGATATGCTTGTATCTTTCTCTAGTAAGAAATATTATTCTTTTACTTTTATCTATTACCTCTAACAAGTTTGTCATTTCGTCGGAAGGAGTTTAGTTATTTTTCATCACAAGACATATATCCCTGCATAAAGCCTTCTTCTGCTGCATCAATTTCATCATCTTCTAGCATTTGTTTTCTTGCCTTTAAATTATAGATATCATAGTACATAGTCCCACCCCCTTTGTTTTATTAGATGCTTGTCAGCAAAAAAGCATCTTTCCTTTACTGTATCTAGATATTCGTTCCACTCCAAGTATTCTTCCTCAAATAAAAATTTCAATAATTTCATTTTAACACCTCCTATGTTAAAAAAGAAGTTTAGTATATATACCTGACGCGAGTCTTAGAAAACGGTGCAACAGTGCAAAAAATTCCTTTAAATTTTAGTGTTACAAGCTGTATAAATGAATATTACATTGTCAAGGCCTTTATAGAACAGTGGAAACAAAGGAATGGACAGGTATGTTGCCAAATTTGCCTTTGGTTATGATATTTGTAGTTATTAATTTTTTATCTTTCATTTTAGAGATTATAGCAGTTAATTGCCGATAATTAATTTTTTTATCATTAAGTTCGTTTAATATTTCTTTAGTTGTTAATTCTTTTTTTTCTTTTAACATGGATATTATTTTATTTTCTATTTCTTTCAAATTTTCCTTTTCTGGAAACAATTTATTAATAGCTTCTACAACATGCTCTTTTTTTACCACAGAATTGTTTTTAAGTTCAGCTGTAGTTGCAGATTCTTTTAGCAATGTTAAACCTAGCCTAATATCTTTTTCATAAGCACTTTTTGCTGCTATTTCTTCAAATGCTTCCTGTTCAAATGTATTTTTATTAAATGCAAGATCCATTCTTTGTTTTAAGATTTCTTTTGTTTCTTCGTAATTATAATGCTTAAAGTTTATTACTTCTGGGATTAGTCTTGAATGGATTCTTTTATCTAATTCTGCCAGGAAAGATGTTTTATTTGTTATAAATATTAAAGTTTTTTTGAAGATGTCCTCTATTAAATTATAAATTATTGAGTAATCTGCTAACTTATCAACTTCGTCTAAACAAATTACAACTGCTTTTTTATTTAATATTTTTGAGATTGTTTTTAATAAGTCCAAAGAGGTTTTGTTATGAGTGAATTTGTAATCTATTTGGTTACAGATTTCTAATAAAAATTGATGTTCTGTATTATTTTTCCAGCAATTAATGTATAATGGGATTATTTTTTCATCTAAACCTTTTTCTTCTAGTTCTCTTAAGACAAATTTACAAGCTGCTGATTTTCCTATTCCTGGTTTTCCTATTACTAAAATATTTTTCCCTAATGAGTTATTGAATAAAGGTTTAATGCAGTCTGCTATATGGTGCTGTTCTGATTCTCTAAAAGGCAATAGTTTAGGTAGATATTCAAAATCTAATATTATTGGATCTATGAAGATACTTTTATTGTTTATGTTATCAAATAGGTTTGGCATTATTTTATAAAGAATTAATGAGTTTTAATAAATTTCTATTGTAGAGAGATTATAATTCTTCTATGCCTTCAGGACTAACATTAACGAACCTTATCCCTAGGCCTAATGATAATAATGCTGAAATAGTCGCCATATGTTCTTTGCCTGTTCCTGAAACAATATTTAAAACAACTTCTGGGTCTTCAATTTTGCCTTTTAGTTTTTCTATTATTGTATTTTTAATTTCTTTTATTAGTTTATTAGGGTCTATTTCTACAAATTCTGAATTTTGATTCATTCTGAAATTGTCTTTTGCGAAAGAATTTCCAATTAAAATAACTTTACTCCATTTTTCTATTTCTATAAGCTTGGAGACTTCTGTCCATGTTCCTTTTCCTGTTGATATTGAAGTGATTAAAACTGCCATAAGGTTAAGATTTTAAAGCAGTATTTAAGCATTTATGAAGTAGGGTAATTATTTGGTGGTTTCATTGGTAATTGTTATTGAAATTTCTTCTTCTGATTTTTCTTCTACAATTAAAGGGATGCTTAATGTTTCATTCTCTCTTAGTATTTTTAATTTAATTTCTTCACCTATTGGGATCCAGGCAACGTAATTTCTCAATTGATTTGAAGATTTTACTTTAATACTGTTAATCTCTTTTATTATGTCTCCTGTTTTTAATCCTGCTTTTGCTGCTGGGGTATTGTTGCTTACTAAAATTACTTTTGCACCTTCTAAAATTCTTCCATCACCCTCTTTGTCTAATTCTAAAATATCCTGGACTATTATACCTATAAAAGCCCTTATCACTTTTCCTTTTGTTAATATTTGATCTGTAATTCTTTTAACTAAATTTATTGGAATTGCAAATCCTAAACCTGAGAATTTTTCACCACCAATAATAAATGTGTTAATTCCAATTAATTCGCCTTTTAGGTTTATTAAAGGGCCACCTGAATTTCCTGGATTAATTGAGGCATCTGTTTGGATAAAATCTTTGTATTCTGTTGGACCTCTGTCTCTATGCAATGCACTTACTATTCCTGTTGTTACAGTTGAATCAAAGCCAAATGGATTTCCTATAGCAATAACTTTTTCTCCTACTTTTACATTATCGCTGTCTCCTAATTTTATAGATGGTAGGTCTGTTGTGTTAATTTTTAATATTGCGACGTCTGCTTTATCATCTGCTCCAATTATTTGTGCGGTGTAGATTCTTTTATCTGTTAACAATACTTGAATTTTTTCATCTTTTTTTAATTCTGAGATTACATGATAATTAGTTAAGACAAGACCGTTTTTATTTATTATAACCCCTGAGGCTGCTGATTTTTCTGTTCTTATTGAGACTACAGAATCACGAACGTTTTTTACTATATCTATATATTCTGTTTCACCATTTATATTTATTGAATCTATTTTTTTATTTACATTTAGAAAAACTAATGTTAATATTGCTATAATTAATAACAAGATTATTGATAAAGCTGCTAATAATCTTGTGTGTTTAGACCTTGCTGTATGAACTATTATTGGTTTTTGATCTAATTTTTTAGTTACCATTTTAAAATAGCTATTAGAAAAGGTTTAAATATTTAACTTTAAATAGTTTAATAGATGAGTAAGGTTTCAAAAGATATTCCATTGGCAGAGGTGACTTTAAGAAAATATGAAAAGCCTGATTTAAGCAATAAAAGGAATTTTGTTAAGAAATTATGTTTAAGTGTTGGTTTATTACAGCCCGGGGATAGTAGGGATATAATTGTTGATATATTACTATTATTAATTAATTCTAAGGAAGCTGTGAGAAGTGAGGACATTAAATTAAAAGTTGAAGATTTAAGAAAAGAACATAAATTATCTTTATTGGGAGCGGCTGAAAGCAATATTAGAAGGCAGTTAAAAAGATTGAAGGATTTGGGGTTAATTGAGAAGAATCAAGAAGGTTATAGGTTGTTTGAAGGAATGAATTTAGAGGAGATATTTAAGGAAAGATTGGAGAAGTATTTAATTCCTAATATAGTTGAAAGGGTTAGAGAATATTTTGGTGCTTTAAAGTAATTAATTTTCTTTGATGTTTAATAGTTCAACATATGGCTCCATGACAATTGACCAGACAGTGTCTGACCAATTAGATACTTCTTGTATACTAACCGCATAGAGAAATTCTAGATTCTGTAATATTTCTTTAATGTTTATACCCAAAAACTTTATCGTAGTCTTTATGATTAAAAATATCCACAATAAAATTAATTATTTCTATTTGATTTCCAGTTATTGTATAAATTAATCTCCATCTGTCTGCTAATTCTATTCTCCATAGATTATTGGCCCCATATTTAATTATATATTTTAAAGGAATTTGTCTTTTCTTAATTTGATCCCCTGCAAAAGGATTTTCTTTTAATAAGTCTTTAACTCTTTCTATTGACCTTAATAAAGTTTGGTGGAAAGAACTGCTAATTTTCTTTTTTAATTCTTTTTCAACGATTTGTTTTAGTTCATTATAAACTCCTTTTGTTTCTTCAGATAATATAACCTTTACTTCCTTCCCTCTATACATTCTAAATCTCCAGCCCTTGTTTTATTGCTTTTTTTAATTTAGGGCTGGGATTATATGTCCATAGAATGCCTTTGTGACTATCTAGAATCATTCCTTTTTCCTCAAGATATCTTAATATTAGGTTTAATGTTTGGTGCATGATTTTTTTAGGTAGCCTATGTTTTAGTTCTTCTCTTGAAATTATTGTTTCTGCATTCTTTAGTACTTTTTCTACCATTAACACTGTTTTAAGGCTTGGATAATGTATTATTTTCATTTATATACACCTATATTAATTTTTATATAAACTTATATATAAATGTTTCGCCTTAAATTTTTCAGCCTAATATGTTATAGTTGATGTGTTTAATATAATCTGCTGTCAAAAAGTTGGAAATACTACTAAATAAACTGAAAGTTTCTACAACTTTTTTGTTAAAATTTTTACTTCTTTAAATACTGTTTTGAAGGTTTTTCAGAAATTTTGTAGGTTAATTATCTCTTTCTTTTTATAATTCTAGATGTAGACTCTTCTAAAACGATGCCTTTTGATCTTAATTCTTTTATTATTCTTCCAAAATTATTAATTGCATCGTCATGATCTTTTATCTTTTTAATTATAATCTTATTTTCATTTTTTACTTTGTTAAAAGATTTCATAGTCTCTGATTTATGTTCTGAAAATTTTGATAAAAGATACCTAAATGCTTCGCTTCTTGCTAAAAACCAGTCACCTATTGCCACTTTTTTCTTCCTCTTTTTAGAAAGGATTTAAACTTATATATAAAGATGACTATTCGTTCTTTAAAAGCTCTTTAAAGGCTTTATTTTGCCTTTCTTGCTTATAGTCTTCAATTAGATTTTCAATTAAATTTGAACTATTAATTAGGTTATTAAGCTTGTTTTTATCTACGAGTATAAATTCTTCAAATTCTTCTACTAAACAATCTTCTTTATTAATAAATGAGATATTCTTTTTTGTTAAGTAATTTAAAGGTTTTTCTTTATAAATTAGAACTTTCCCTTTACAAGAGTTTAAACACTTTTCAGAGTAAACATTAGGATTTTCTACATAAATAACTTTTTCAGAGTAATTTCCAAAGTTAAGATTTTTAAATTTTTGTGCTATTATCTTTTCATTTGAATTTAATAAAGTGTTATTTAATTTGTTTATCTTTTCTTTTAAATTTTTTATTTCTATTTCTTTTTTTAATAATTCTTCTCTAAATGATTTTGAATTTAATTCTGAAATTATTTGAGATTTTTTAATTCTTTCCTCTACCTTCTTATCTATTAATTTTAATGTATTTTGGTATTTAAACTGCATAAAACTTAATTTTCTTTGTAATTCTTTGTTTTGTTTTTTGATAATTCTAATCAAATCATTTGCTTTATTGTAATTTAAAACTTGTTTTTTTATTTTCTTTTTTTCTTGTTTAATTTCTGGTGTTTCTAAAAGATTAATTGCATCTGTAACATTTAATTTATTTTTAATACAAATCTCTTTTACTTGGGAATTTAAATGCTCTTTTCCTAGATCTTTTAATTCTTTGTCTATTTTATCAAATGTTTCTTTAAATTCTTTAAAAGCATTTAAGGCTGCTGCTAAAGCATCTCTTTGATGGTCGTCTCTTACTTTGAACTCTTTTGTCATTCTTTGTTTTAATCCGACTTTATAATCAAAATCTGGTTTGACAATAATTGCATTTAATTTTGTAGCAAATTTATAAACAAAACTTGGAATGTTTGATACGTCACAGCCAACTGCTAGAACTTTACCTTCATTTGTAACTTCTGTTATTAATGTGCTTAAGCTTAATTGCTTTGAACTTTTTAATTTTAGTAAATTTCCATCTAGGTCTAGAATAGCATAAGCTGTTGTAGTTCCTGGGTCAACTCCTACTATTAGTAAGTCTCGCATTTTTAATAATATTTTGAGTAATGATAAACGAAAATTGGTTGTGGGTAGTATTGGTATGGGTAATATTGTGGCATGTGGAAATGTGAGTGATAAGATCCATAAAATGGTGATCTGAATTTGGAATATTTATGTGGATCGTTATAATTGTAATAAGACGAATATCTGTAAGCTAAAGTAGTTTGAGAGATAATAGAAATTAATATTACAACTAATAATATTAAAAATAATTTTTTCATTGTTTAAAGTAGAAACATTGAAGTTAATAAATTTTACGTTTAATCTTGTAATTTATTCCAGACAAATCCGAATATTGCACCAATTATATAGCCTACTATAAATACGAATATAATTAGTCCTATGGCTGTTACAATATTAAAAGGTTCTAAACCAAAGGGCATTGAGATAAAATGAAGTCTGAATTTTAGATCGACTAAGGGTTTAGCTAGACCAATTGCAACTAGAATTACCCAAATAACATGAATTATTGCTAGTGTTAACCCGAATGTAAGTGCTGTTTTTTTGACACTAATCTGCTCTTTTTTCATGATTTTTATATAATTATTGGATTATTAAAGATTGTGTTTTTTGATAAACCAAAAGTAATAAAAATTAGAGTTTTAATTGAATTTCTATGAGAATTTTATGTTTTGTGGATATGCATGCAAGTGCCAAGGCTTTTAAGATTATTAAGGAAAAGGCTGAAAATGCTGATTTGATTATATGTGCTGGGGACTTTTCAGTTTGGGGTAATGCTCAAGAAGCTATTTTAAGGCAGTTTAATGCTTTTAAAAAACCTTTTATTTTAATTCCTGGTAATCATGAGAGTGATGCTGAATTAAAAAGTTTTTGCAAGGAATTTAAAAATATTCATTATGCGCATAAAAGATTATTGAAGATCGGAGATTTTTTAGTTATTGGTTATGGGGGTGGGGGGTTTACTGAAAGAGAAAAAGAATTTGAGGATTTTGTTGAAGATGTTAAAGATGAGTTAGAGAATAAAAAAATAATTTTAGTTACTCATGCTCCCCCTTATGGTACTGAAGTTGATAAAATAAACTCTGGGCATAGGGGATGTAGATCTTTTTCTAAATTTATTGAAAAATATGAACCTTTGTTACATGTTTGCGGTCATTTACACGAAACTGGTGGGAAAAAACAATTGTACAAAAATACATTAATTTTAAATCCAGGTAGAGTTGGAAGATTTGTTGTTTTGAAACAGAAAGAATAGATTTAAATATTTATAAATTTTAAGTTAAATATGACAGAACTAAAAAAAGAAGAAAAAGAGTTGATAAGAAAGGTTTTGAAGAAGCATTTAGAGGAAATCCATAGAAATGAGAAATTAACTGAAGATTTGAGATTGTTAGCTGCTGAAGTAAAGTATGATGATTTTGTGGAAAATATAATTAAGAAGCTAACCCAAATCTAAAAATCTTTTCCTTTCTTTTCCTTTGTGAGTCATTAAAACTACTCTCGAATCTTTCTTTTCATCTCTGATTTCTAAACCTGCTATTTTACCAACTTCTTTTGCAAATTGAACTATTTCCTCATGAAATGGCATATTGTCTAAAGTCATTCTGTATTGGGCAGGGCCTACTGGCATTGCTGATTTTAATTCTAAAAAATCGAAATCTATATCTTTTATAATCTCTGCATATTGTTCTGGGTAAAACATATTCATCCCCTTTGCTAGTGTCATTCTGATAACACTTCTTTGGAAGTTATGTAAAAGTTTTAGTGATTTTAGAATTTTTTGCCAGTCTCCTTCTGCGAATGGTCTACAGGCTTTGTTATATAATCCTTCATTTGGAGCTGGTAGGGTAATGTAAATCTGTGTTGGTTGATGGGAAATTAATTTTTCAACCATATTCGGAAATGTACCATTTGTAACTAAGAAAGAAGTCATATTTTTAGCATGAATCTCTTCTATTAATTCTGGCAAGCGAGGATACATGCAGGCATCTCTTGTTAAGCTTAATGCAATATGCCTTGGTTTTTGAGATTCTTTTACTCTTATTTGATCTGCGTTTTCATTGCCTTGGAAACCTTTTAGGATTTGTGTATGCGCTTTAATGAATCCGTCTACAATAAAATCTGGAGGATCTTTAAATTCTGTATTTTTTGGAAAGTTATATTCTATATTTCTCCAACACCATTCGCATCTTAAATTGCAGAAATCTAATGTAACTGAGGCTTGAATGCACTGCCAACTTTTAATCCCATAGAATGTATTTTTATAGCAGACATTTTTACCTCTAATAGCTTCTTTGCAATAATGGCAGACTTTAATTGCAGAATGATTGCCAATTAACCTATAACCTTGTTGGATTAATTCTTTTTTTCTTGCATCTAAAGTAATGTCAACTTCTTGATTGTTTTCTAGATAATTTTTAACCCTCCAGTCTTTTGGAAATTCGCCTGAGCATGAGGCTAAAGGTTCCTGTTTTAGGACTTGTATTGTATTTTGAAATTTTATATTTGCCATAATTTATTGGATTAAACTAGATTTTTAAATCCTTTCTTTAGTAATTTATTTAAATAAACTAAATATAGGAATAATATGCAAAAAAGAGGACAGGCAACGATATTTATAGCTTTAGGGGTAATTGTTTTAATTATATTTGCTTTTTTATTTACTATAAGAAGAGGTGGGGAAGAGGCTCCTTCTAAAATAATTACTACAACTACAATAGAGCAGGTTGAAACTTTTTTAATAAAATGTTTGGAAAGCAGGGTTAAAGATATTTTTAATGGGTTGAATAATAATGGAGGTTATGTAAATATTAATAACAAAATAATTTATGGTTTTAGAGATATAAGTTTATTTTTAGATTCAGATTATAAAAATTATGTTCCTCAAATTAGTTTTATTGAAAACTCTTTAAAAAGTGAAATTGAAAATAACCAAACTGTTAGAAAGTGCTATGAAGATATTAAAGGTTTTATAAGTGCTGGTTTTAAAGTTAATTTTACAAGCTACACTGTTGATGTAAAAATTAATGATAAAAGTGTGGATTTTGATTTTTCACAGGATTTGATTTTATTTAAGGGAACTGTAAATGAAGTTAAGAATTTTAGGATTACAATTTCAAGCGAATTAAATAATTTTTTAAAGATCGCAAGTGATAGAGTAAATTCATTGATTAACTCTGAAGATTTTGATTTAAGTTTAACTTTGAGAAATTTTAAAAACATTAAGGGAAGCGGGTTTTATACTAAATTTGATAGGATTAATAGCGATTATGAGATTTTTCAATTGGAATCTAAAAATAATGGGACTTTTTATTTTGCTGTTTACGATCCTGTTTTTTCTGTGAATAAATTAAAAAATGGCTGTTGTATCTCAAAAGATGGATTATGCAGGCAAAATTTTGAAAATTGTGATGGTCAAAAAACTCAACAAGATTGCAATCAAGTTGAAGATTGCAAATTAGGTTGTTGTTCTATAGCTCAAGGATCTGAATTAAAAATTGTTAGCAAAGATAATTGTTTAACTGTTTTGAGCACTGAATTGGGGAATAGTTTTTCTTCTTTTAATGTTGATTTGTATTCTAATTTAAATGATGATAATTTAAGGCAGTGTAATGTTGAAATTTCCAATAATAATTGTAATGTAAATATTAATGATGATTTAGGGGTTAGAAATTTAAATATGGTGCCTTATACAAATGCATGTTCTTTTAGATCTAGTCCTGATGGCGAGCATTATTTGTTGTCTTGTCAAAATGGTGAAGTAAAATCGGAGGCTTTGGGGATTGATAGGTTAAGAGTTTGCCATAATAATAAAAAGGTATTAAATGACTATCAAAGCTGTATTAAATGCGGTGAGCCTAAGGTTGAAACAGATTTATTATTGTATTTAGAACCAAACAATAGAAAAGTTACAAGCTCTCAATGTGGTGTTAATGAATGTTTAAATAAGGGTTTATGCAAGGTTGTTCCTTCTGATTCAAGTATAGATAGTAATATTGATTGTTTGCCATTGTACCCCCCAAACAATCCACAATTGTGCAATGAATGTGGAAAAGGTGAAGATGAAAAAGCAAATGCGTGCAATAAAGAAGAATGTGAATCTTTAGGCTCTTGTTCTGCTGCTAAGAAACCCTTAATATTAACTAATTTAAAACAACCTTCTTTATGCGCAAGTTTAATTTATACTTCTATTTTGAATCCAAATGCTATTAATTTTTTTAAGGATAACTGTAATGTAAATAATGAAGATTTATTTAAAATGTTCTCAAAATCAGATACTTATGAATGTAAGAAAGAATTATTTGCTTTAAAAGAATGCGAGGATTGTATTATTAAGAAAAATGAATTTGAAAGGTGTACAGAAGATTCTTGTATAGCTTTAAATCCTGTTTGTAAATTTGTATTTAATGGAAATGCCAGCTGTGTTAGAAGCGAAGAAGATGAATTAAATATTATTATAAATGAACCTCAACAAAATCAATTAGTTTCATGGAATTCAATTTCAATTCCAATATCTTTAACAACTTCTAAGAATGCAATTTGCAGATACAGTTACAATGCCGAAGATAAATTTAATCAAATGTTAAGAATTTCTGATGATTTTAGTTTGGAGCATAATGGAAATTTATTGATACCTTATAGTCCAAAGGACAGATTATTAAAAGTTAATATTGTTTGTTTGGGTGAAAAAAGTACTATAAAAACTGAATTTTTAACTATTGCTATTGAAAAAAAGCCTGATAGCGCATTGCCTTTGATTGAAGATGTGAATCAAAATAAGAAAGTTGATGTTAATGAAAATAAATTGAATGTTAAGATTGATAAGGCTGTTTTGGGCTGCAATTTTATAGATATTTCTAAGGATTTAATAAAGGATCCTGGTAAGATAAACGCTTTGATTGCTGTTCCACCACCTGCTAATATTCATCCTGGAAGTTGTATTTATATTAAGGCTGCTGATAAATCTGAATGTGATGTAAATATTAAATTGGAACCTAATAAATATTATTTTTATATTTTGCATTGTATTGATTTGAATAATATAGCTTCTGAAGATTTGTTGATATTTTTTAGAACTTAGTGGGATAGAAAGATTTATATATAAGTGGGAATTTTAAATTTTATGAAAAGTGGGATTAAATATTCTTTGTTGGAAATTGATAATAAAGGAAGGATACATATACCTATTAAATTAAGAAAGAATATAGGGTTGGGTAATCAGGTTTTAGCCGAAATTGAGAAAAAGGCTATTATTTTGAGACCTTTAGAAAGGATAGAGAATCCAGTAGAATTTTTATCTTCTTTAAATGTGAAGACTAAAAAAACACCTGTCGAAATGAAGCGGGAGGCTGAATTAGTATTTTCTTAACATGAATATCTATTTAGATGCTGATATATTTTTGGCGCTTATAAAAAAAGAGGATAGGCTTAAAGATAATGCTAAAAAGTTTTTGAATTCAAATAAAAATTATAAATTTGTTACTTCTAGTCTTACTTGTTTAGAAATATGGTTTTATCTCTATAGAAATAATCTGAATGTCAAAGTATTAAGTTCTATAAGGGCTATAATGACAATTGCACATATCGTTGATTATACTTTTGAAGATTTAGAAGCTTCTATCTTTTTATCTTCACAATTTAATTTAAGTCCTGCTGATTCTATTCATGCTATACTTGCTTTAGCATTTGATGGGATTGTAAGTAGTGATGCTTCTTTTGATAAAGTTAAAGGATTAAAAAGAATTGATTTTTCTAAAATTTAACTTTTAGAGTTTTTTAGCTTCTTCAAAGCTTTTTTCTAATTCTTCTTCAGCTTTAGTTCTTCTTTTTTTAATTACTTGTGGTAAAGGTTTGAAAAGTTTTGCTTCTGGTTCTAATTTTTTCTTTGTTACTTCTTCTTTTACTTCTATTTTCTTTTTTACTTTTTTATGAATGGCGACTAGAATTCCCAATAGAACCAATATTACTATAATTATTATTGCGACTATTTTTATGAATGATGTTGGTTTTTCTATTTCCTCTATTGGTTTTTCTTCTTCTACTTCTATTTTGACTGGTGGCAATGGTTTTGCAACTGGTATTTCTATTTCTTTTTCACATTTTGGACAAGGACCGCCACAGTCAGGAGGTAAATTTCTGTTTATTGTACAACTTTCTTCATTGTTACAGATTTTATCATTGCAAGTGTTTTTTTCTTCTTTACCTTTTAATAAATCTTGATTGCAGTTTTCATCAAAGAAGTCTACTTTATTATCACAATCATTATCTAATCCATCCTCACAAATTTCTGGAGATCCTTCTGTTGAACCTTCACAGACTGTTAAAACACCTGAAACACATTTTTGAGTTCCTTTTTTACATATTCCTACATTTTTTCCACATTCTTTTACTTGCCCTTCTTGACATGGGCATCCTTCATCTGTAAATCCATCACAATCGTTGTCTAGACCATCGTCACAATTTTCTGTTGCTATGTTATTTCCTGCGAAGCATAAACTCCATAAACCCTTAATACATATTTGAACTCCTTTACTGCAGTCCCCAACTTGTGAGCCACAAAATCTTGTTTGACCTTGTATACATGGACAGTTTTCATCTGTTACCCCATTGCAATTATTATCTTGACCATCACAAGTTTCATTTATAGTTGGATTTATGTTTGGATCATTATCATTGCAATCGTTTTCTTTATAAGTTATTGAAGTTCCTACCTGAACAAAACAATTTTTTCCGAATCCATCTTTATCTTTATCTATACACTCTAATAATTGTAAACAACTTTGACTTTCAAATGGATCAGGTTTGTTATATGATGTTCCACAATTGTTTATATCCGTGCATTTTCTCGTTCTTGTTCCTTTTATACTAGTGCAGTTTGACCATTGGGTGCATTGCCATTGATCTCTACAAGGTTCTGCTATGTTTAAATCTAAATTACAAGCAACAAAATTTACGCATCGGTCATCTACATTATCAAAATTTCCATCTATTTTTTCAAACTTTCCAGAATTGCAATATTCTCCTTTTGTATTACATTGTGTACTTGTAAAGCATTCTTTATTTGTTACACAAGAATTTTTTGAGTCGCAACAGGCTACTGAAGCATCTGATCCTAAATTACCAAATTCCTCTGCATCGTCTCCACAACAATTATCATAATAAGTTTCAAAGATGTTGTCTGCATTTGTCCATAAAAACCCTGCATCTTTACATCTTTGCTCATTGAAATCAAAGTTTTCTAAAAAATCGCAGATTCCATTTTGATTTAAGTCTGTACAAATTTTGAAAGTATCGGGCCATATAGAGATTAATTGATTTGTTTTTGTAAAAAATCCTTTAACTCTACCTTTTAAAAACATATTTACTTTTGATCCTGATGGAAGATTTAATTGTTCATCTATTGTTTTTAGTGAGTCTTTTAATCCAACTGTAATGTTTGCGGTTTTAAATGAGAATTGCGACATATTTAATTCTGTGACAATATGACCTTTTTGTTCTCCATTACCTTTACCTCCACAAGAAATTAAAATAGTTAAAGCTATTATAAAAATTAAAGCCTTAATATTATGTTTACCTAATTTCGAGACCAAATCCAACACCTCTTATTACTTTTCCTTGTGGAAATTTTGTTGCTTTTTCATTTTGTGCACAATCTCCTTTTGCATCTGAACCTTGAATAGAACCTGAAATCTCTTCTTTGAAATTATTTTGTTCATCTATTGGCTGATAAAAAAATTCTAAAACTTTACATGCCATAAACGATAATCTTGATAAAATATATTTTGACTCAGGAATTTTAAAATTATTAAGATTATTATCTGTGTTTGAGACATCATTTATGAATGAATCTTGACTTGCAACAAATAGATCTATATCTTTATCATTAGTCTTTGAAAAGATTTCTGTGCCTAAACCTCCCGAGCCTATTGGTTTGTACCATATTGCAGCATTGTCAATTGAACTTCCTTCTCCTGCTTCTGTATAACCAACTCCAACACCTGTGATTACTGAATCTCCAGGAGCGGAAATTCTTTTATCTATTTTATCGCCTCCAATTTTAATTATTTCAGAGGGTCCAAAACCATAAATTGTATATTCTATTGGGATTGCATTTACAAATGTTGAAAATAAGATTATAAAAATGAGTAAGAGATATTTCATTGGGGTCTCCTTGCTAAATGTTGTTGTGTAATGGCTTGTTCTGGTTGTAAGAAAGTTCCACAGCCATTATTTAAGGAATCTGCGAAGTAACTTGTTCCATCAATTGCTATATAGTATTTTACTTTGCCAACTAAACCTTGACCACATGGAACTTCTGAACCAGCAGGTAAAAAAGCATTAAAGGTTCCTCTTTCTGAAGTAAGTTGTATTTGTTGAGCTGTCCATGGACTGAATAAGCTTTCTATTAAGACTGGTCCTTCTCCAACTGCTTTATCTGTGAAAACATTATTTGTTAATCGACCAATTTCAACTTCTTGAACATTGTCAACAAATGTTTTTATTGACCAGACGCTTCTTTCTGTTGTTGATGTTGCGCTGATAAGATCTTTAATTATTAATGGAGTTTCATTTGGTAGACCAACATCAAAAACTATGGTTTTAGTTGCTCTATTTCCAGATTTATCAACAACAATCGCGGTTAATGAATAATGTCCTTTAAGTAAAGTTTCTGTTAATGTTGCTGATGCTGTTGTTATAGTTATGGAAGTTGCCTTAATGCTTTCTTCTTGAACTGTTTCTTTTCCGGTTAAAACAAATGAAACTTTTTCTGGATCTATGCTTAGATCTTCAAATGTTACTGATAAGACTAAATTTCTTCTATCTGTGATTACTGCATTATTTTCTGGAGTTATTGAGATTATTTTTGGTGGGGTAACATCACTTGCATATTGTACAATTCCGGAAGCCCATGTGCAATTCCATTTTTCAGTAAGTATTCTGCAGCCATAAACATTAACTGCATAAGTTCCATCTAAAGTATCTTGGGGAAATGAGAATGTTGCATTTACAGAGCCTTCAAACCATTGTTCTTGCTGGCAATTTCTGATACAAATATTATTTTCTATTACTGCTCTAGAGAATCTTTTTCCATTTAAGGGAATCTCTGTTTTACCTGTTGCTCCACATAAAAATGCTTTTTCAAAGAATTTAAAGGATTTATCTGCATCTATTGTTAGGTTTATTTTTTCATTTACTGTAACAATTTTTGGATTTAAGACTACTCCTGTAAAAAATAATTGTGCATTTGAATTTAAGGCTATTATGGCTATATTAATTAAGATTAAAGTAAGTAGAATGCCTCTTTTGATCATGAATTACATTAAGATAATTTAATTTAAAAAGGTTATTACGGGACTTTAATGCTTATAAGTAGGATTAAATCAACTTTTCAATAAAACTTTTTAATTCTTTTAAATTTTTAGCTGATGGAATATCTTTGTTTCCCTCTCTATTCTCTAGATTAGCATATAAACATTTAACTTCATATTGCTTACAAATGTAAAATGCATCATTTCTATCTCCCCCTATAAATAAGACTGGTTTATATTTTTTAATAAATGATTCCATTAATTGATTTTGATTTTCTTCATTTTTTTGTGCAGTAATAATATCAAAGAAGTCTGCTAATTTCAGTTCTTTTAGTATAATGTCTATGGCTTCTTTTCTGCTTGTTGTTATTAAGGCTATTTTATATTCTTTTTTTAATGTTTTAAAATAATCTAAAACCTCTTTATTTATTAGTTGGGATGTAGTTTTTATCCCACTTAAAATCGCTTCTAGAAATCTTTTTTTTGCTTCTTCTGCTCTTTCTTGATCTGAAGCTTTTGGCATTAATTTCTGCATTGCTGCTTTTACACCATGAATATAATCTTCTCCTCTTTCTGCCCACATTAACATTGATTTGTCATTTAGTTCTTTGTATACTTTTTGAAAGAAGAATGTATGAGCATTTCTCCATGGGGTAGATTTAGCAAATAAACCGGGTAAGGTAGTAGCAATAATTTTTTCCATATTTTTATTCAATTTTAGTTCTTTATTAAATTTTTTCGAAAGGTATTTAAATGGTTAATTTAGCTTAGTTTTACCCGTTAAACTACTTTAATTGTAGGAGGGTTTTAAATGGAAATTGATGATATTAAAAAGGTAATACAGGAAATAAAGGCTAAAGGTCCTAAAAGGAATTTTAACCAGAGTATTGATTTAATAATTAATCTTAAGAATTTAGATGTTAAAAAGACGCCAATCTCTAGTTTTCATCCTTTGAGGCATGAGATCGAGAAAGTAAAGATTTGCTGTTTTTCTGATGAGGCTGTTAAAACTAAAGTTGAAAAAATATTTGATAAAGTGATTACAAAAAGTCAATTAGCTTTGATGGGTGAAAATAAAAAAGAATTGAAAAAGTTAGCTAGAGAATATGATTATTTTATTGCTCAAGCTGAAATGATGCCATTAATTGCTAGCAAGTTGGGTAAATTTTTAGGAACTAGAGGTAAGATGCCAAATCCTGCCGCTGGTTGTGTTTTTACTCCCAATACTAATTTTGAAGATCTGAAAAATAAATTACAAAAATTGAAAAGACTACAAACGAAAAGTGAGACTGCAATTAAAATAAGAGTTGGTAAAGAAAATATGAATGATGAGATGGTTGTGGAAAATATAAAGGATATTTATGATTATGTTTTAACTTTATTACCTGAGGCTAAGAATAATGTTAGAAATGTTCTTTTGAAATTAACTATGGGGCCGATATATAAATTTGGTGTTGGTTTTAATTTAGAAGTTCCTAAAGAGAAGGCTGTAAAAAAAGAGTCCTTGAAAATAAAAACTGAAAAGAAAGTGAAAAAAGAACCTAAAGAGAAGAAGAGTAAAGAGGCAAAGGATGAATAATTATCAAGCTAAAGTTGCACAATGGAAGAAGGATGAAATTGAGATAATTAAAAATTTAGCTTCTAAATACAAGTTGATTGGGGTTGTGGATTTAAGCGGTTTGCCTGCTTCTCAGTTATTAAAGATTAAGGCAGGATTATTTGGCATTGCTGAGTTAAAGATGGCCAGGAATAGTGTAATTGAAAGAGCGCTTAAAGGGTTAAATAAAACTAATATTGATAAAGTTATAGGGAATATCAAAGGTAAAACTGCTTTATTGTTTACAAATGAAGATGCTTTTAAAATTTTTAAGATCTTGAAAAAGAATATTGCTTATACTAAAGCTAAGGCTGGACAAATAGCGCCTAAAGAGATTACAATCCCTGCAGGACCAACTAATTTTATGGCAGGTCCAATGATAGGGGAATTGGGAAGAGTGGGGCTAAAAACTGGTGTTGAGGGTGGAAAGATTGTTATTAAAGAAGATAAATTATTGGTTAAGCAAGGAGAAACTATTACAAGTGATAAGGCTGATTTAATGACTAAGTTTGGGATTGAGCCTATAGAAGTAGGATTAAGACTAAATTTAACTTATGCAGATGGTGAAATTTTAACTAGAGATGTTTTGAATATTGATGAAGAGGCTATTTTGAATTCATTGGCAAACTTATCTAGAGAAGCTATATTGCTTGCTGTTGAGATTGGTTATGCGACTGAGGAAACTATTAATTTGTTGGTTTCTAAGGCTTATAGAGTTGCAAGTGGAATGGCTAAAGAATTGAAGATTACTACTAGTGAGAATGTAGGTGATGTTGTTAAAAGTGTTGAGAAAGAAGCTTTAGCTTTAAAAGAAAAATTAGATTATGAGCCACAAACTTCTTTAGAAACTGTCCAAAAAACTCAAGAATCAAAACCTGAAGTAAAAGAAAATGTTGAAAAGCCTAAAGTGGATGTAAAAGTAGAGAGAAAACAAGAAATTAAAATTGAGACAGTTGAAAAGCCTAAAGTGGATGTAAAAGTAGAGAGAAAAGAAATCAAGGCTGTAGATATTAGTGCAGATGTAGAAAATGTTATTCAGGAAGAAGCAAGAAATTCTGTTAATCTTATGGGCAATGCTGATGTAAATCTTGTAAATAAGACTGTTTTGAGCATTTTAGGGGGGAAAGGTTTAAATACTAATCCTAAGGCTTTTGAAAATGATAAACCTTCTGAAAATCTAAAGAAGAGCAATCAGGCTATATCCAATTTTGAGAGGGATGCTAAGGCTGCTGAAGATTTTTTAAGAAAGGTTACTGATATGAAGATTAGAGGTAAATTATGATTATGGAGGGTGAAAGAAGATGATATACTTATATGGTGCATTATTGCTTCACAAGGCTGGAAAAGAAATTAATGAAGGAAATTTGAAAAAGGTAGTAGAATCTGCTGGTGTTAAAGCAGATGATGGAAGAATTAAGGCTTTAGTTAGTGCTTTACAGGGTGTTAATATTGAAGAGGTTATAAAACAAGCTTCTGTTGCTCCTGTTGCTGTACAAGCTGTTCCTGCTGCTCAAGGTGCTGCTGCGCCTAAAGCTAAAGAAGGGCCAAGTGAAGAAGAGAAGAAGAAAGAAGAAGAAAAAGCAAGTGCGGGATTGGCTTCTTTGTTTGGATAAATTTTCTTTTTTTAATTAACTTTTTATACTAATTTTACTTTTGTTTTTTTAATGAAATTTAAAACTTTAAAACAAACTGTGGCTTTTAAAACAAGTCCTCATGAATTATACGAAATATTGTTAGATTCTAAAAAGCATTCTAAGTTTACTAGTTATAAAGCTAAAATAAGTCGTAAGGTTGGTGGGAAGTTTAGTGCTTGTAAAGGGTGGATTACTGGAAAAAATTTAGAATTGGTAAAAGACAAAAAAATTGTTCAGCTGTGGAAGGGAAATCATAAAGACTGGCCTAAAGATCATTATTCTAGGGTTAGTTTTGTTTTTAAAAAAGTTAAAAATGGAACAAAATTGATTTTAACTCATTCTAAACTACCTAAAGGCTGGTATAGTAGTTGTAAAAAGGGTTGGAATAATATTTATTGGAAAAGGATGAAGAAACTATTAAAGTAAAGATTTAAAAATTAGGATTTCACTATTTTAAATGATGAATAAAAAAGGTAATTTATTATTTAGAGAAGAGTCCGGTATTAGGGGGGAATTAAATGAGCTTAGAGGCCATATAGAGACTTCTGGAAAGTTAAAAGAGCATGAATTTAAAAAATTAAAGGAAGTTCAGGCTAAAATTAAAGAATTAATCAATGAGAGTAGAAATTTAAGATCAGAGAACGATAAAAGCAATTTGAATTTTTTTGAGTTAAGGGATGAAAGAAATAAATATAATGATCAAGTTAAGGGATTAGTGAATCAAGTAAAAGAATTAAGAAATAAGTATAAATCTGTTGGTAGGAAAAATTTGAAGAATCCTGAACAAATTATAAACTTAATTGAGGATTTAGAATTGAAAATAGAAACTGAAGGTTATAATTTTGAGAAAGAACAGAAAGTAATGGAGCAAATTAAAAAACTTAAAAAAGAATATGAAGAAAATAAGGATGCATTTGAAATTTTATCTGAAATTAATTCTTTAAGTAAGCAAATTGATGAATTTGGACAAAAAGCCGATGAATATCATGAAAAATTTATTGAGTTAAAAGAGAAAAATAAGGCTGAGTATGAAAAGTTTTTTACAATAATTAAAAAAATTAATGAATTAAGAAAAGAAGACAGAAATATTTTTAATAACTATAAAAAGCATAAAATAAATTTTACTGCTAATGTTGGTTTGTTTAATAACAAGAAAAGGGAGTTAGATAAAATTGTTAATTCTATTGAGAGTAGTAAAGCTAGAAAAAAAGAGATGAGATTGGTGAGGGAGAAAAATTTAATTGCTAAAAAAGCAGAATTAGTACAGGAAAAAATGAAGAAAGGAATGAAATTGACTAATGAAGATTTATTAATTTTGCAAGGTGCTGATGATGGGTTTGCTTAATGGTTTAGTTCAATGGACTCAAGATGTTTTTCAGCCCTTAGGATGGGTTGGCTTATTTATTCTAGCTTTTATTGAGAGTTCTTTTTTTCCTATACCTCCTGATTTATTGTTGGCTATTTTAGCATTAGCTGAGCCTGAAAAGGCTTTATTTTTTTCTTTAGTTTGTACTATAGGGAGTGTTTTAGGCGGGATGTTTGGTTATTTAATTGGTTTTGTAGGGGAAGAGACTTTATTGAGAAGATTTGTTAAGGAAGAGAAAATTATGAAAGTTCATAATTTGTTTAATAAATATGAAAGCTGGGCGATTTTTATTGCTGGTTTTACTCCAATTCCCTATAAGGTTTTTACAATTGCTGGTGGTGTATTTTATATAAATTTTTGGAAATTTGTTTTAATGTCTTTTTTAAGCCGTGGATTAAGATTTTTTCTAGTTGGGGTATCTGTAATGTATTTGGGTCAAGGTTTCTTGGATTATTTAGATGGGAAGTTTGATGTATTGAGTATAGTATTAGTTGTTTTAATTTTTGTTATTTGGTTTATTTATAGGGTGTACAAAAGAAAAAATTCTCAAAAAGTTTAAATATTACCTAACTATTTTAAGTTTATGCTAAGGGAAAAGGAAATAGATTATTTAAGGGATTTATTAAGAAAAGAACCAGGGAATATAGTTGCTAGAAGGTTGTTGGGTATAAATTATTTTGTAGGCAGAGAATATTTTAATGCACTTAGGAATTTTAAGGTAATATTATTACATGATGAGGAAAAATTGGATAATACCTCTATGACAGGGTGGACTCATCATGATGATAGGACTATTTTAGGATTGTCCTTTTTAGAGTTGGAAGTTTATGATAATGCTAGTGGAATACTTGATCATGAGGTTAAAGATTATTGTGTAAATCCTCCTGCTTGGTTTGGTCTGGGTAGATGTTATTATGCAACTGGTTTAATTAATAAGGATAATAATCTACTTGAAAATGCTGTTAAGGATTTTCAAGAAGCAAAAAAGCATGCTCGGGATTTGATAAGAATGCCAAATTATAAGTCTATTTGTACTCCCAAAAAAATATTTGTTGAGAATACTTTAAAATTTTCAGATTTGTTTTTGGCTGAAGTGTTTAAAGAGGAAGGACAATATTTTAAGGCTTTTAAAAGTCTGGTTAGTCATCTTCTTTTAAGATTTGTACTTAGGTAGCTTTTTTTTAAATAAAGATAGTTTATAAAATTGTTTTAAAGTTGAAATAACTGGGATTTCTTTTATTTTGTAGTATTTTGTTAAGAATATCCAAACTAGAACAACATAGATGCTAGCTAAGACTTTCCAGATAATCAAATGTATGGTGTTAAATACTTCTATTGAATAATTTTTGAATAAATATATTAAGAATTCTAATCTTATTATATTTGCAATTAGTATTAGTAATGAACCTATGATGAATAATTTAAGGCATTTTTTAAAATCTATTCCTTTTGTAGTTAATATTAGTATTGTTAAAAGGAAATATGCTGAGGCTGCAATACAAGCTGGAATGAATTCAAATTTTATGGAATCTATAATTAAAAATTTATTTACTAAACTTGCGTTGAAAAAAATATTTGAGATTATATATGTTGGGTATATTGTTAAAGGTGTAAAAATTATGTAAAAAACTTTATAGAAAATTGCTAGTAATAAAGCTAAAAAGAATTTTAAAATTTCTATTGATGTTTGTTTTAAAGAGAAAATATATTTTTTAACTTTCTTACCATATTCTATTGTTGCGGTTATAGATAAGATTATTGTTGTAATCAGGAATAGTTCTCTTAAATAAACTATGTTTAATAAAATGCTTAAAATAAATAAAAACTGCGAGAATGTTGTAAATTTTCCTGTTTTTGTTAAAGGCAAATCTATTTTTTTAATTCTTTTTTCTATAGCCATTATAAGAACAAATAGAGCAACAGCAACGTCTCTTATTAGAACAAGAAATAATTCTACTAAAGATAAATTTTTGTTTAGTAATAATGCAATTAAAATAAAAAATATTAATAATTTATCTGCTAAAGGATCTAAAAATTTTCCTAATTTCGTTGTTTTTTTGAATTTTCTTGCTAAAAATCCATCAATTATATCTGTTATAGCTGCTATAATTATTAAGGTTAAAGCTATCTTAAAATCAGATTTTATTAAAAGATAGAATATAAAAGGTATTAATATTAATCTTAATGAGGTTAGTAAGTTAATTATCATTTTATTGGGGATTAAATTAGGTATAAAAACATTTTTATATCCATTTTTTAAGTTGTATTTGATGATTTATATTATATTAGTACTTGTGTTGATTGCTTTAAGTTTTTTTATAGATAAAAGCTTTAGCACCTTTATATTTGGTTTTAGATTTGATGCTTTGAATATATTTTTTAAATATGCTTATTTGATTTTAAAAGACTATTTATTATTGATTTTTACTTCTTTACTTTTGTATTTTAGCGATAAGAAGAAGATTTTAAGTGCTATTTTTGCATTTTTAACTACTGGGTTTGTTATACTTGTTTTAAAATACTTTATTAATCGTACAAGACCTTTTGAAGTTTTAGAGAATGCTAAATTAAATGGCTTCGATTATGGGTTTATGTCTTTTAATAAAAGTTTTCCAAGTTGGCATACTGCTGCAGCTTTTTCCATGCTTCCATTTATTTTTAGTGTTGATAAAAGATTGGGTTATTTTTGGATTTTAGTTTGTATTTTAATTGCTAGTGTAAGGGTATATGCTGGATTTCATTATTTGAGTGATGTTTTATTCGGAGGTTTAATTGGATATGTAATCGGTTATTTATTTTTGAAATATTTTAAAATTGTTTTAAATTATCTTTTAAGTTATTTTCAATAATATTTATATAATTTAAATTTTAGACTTTTTCTATGGAATTTGAAGCTATGAGTAGGGAGGACTTAATTAAGCAAGGAGAATGTTGTGGAAATAGATGCAAGAATTGTCCTTATGTTCCTAAATATGTGAAAGGTTCTAAAAAGATTTCTTAAAAGCTTCTGAAGAAGTCAGGCGTTAAATCTTTTGTATTTGCTAATAAATATTCATTATAAGCAGTGCGGATTGATTCTATTTTATAATCTATATTTAATTTATTTAGTTCTTTTTTTAGGAATTTAGCTTGCTGCTTTAGAATTTTTTTATTAAATGGTAGGCCGTCAAATTGTGTTTTTGGCTTTGGGACTACTGGATTAATTGATGGATAGATATTTGGGAAAATTTCTTTCATTTTTTTAATAAAGTCTATGGTTTTTCCTAAATCATTAATTTCTTGATTTGGGATTCCATATAATAAATACATTTTTATTTTTTTGAAATTTAATTTTTTAGCTAATTTTGCAAATTCAAAGAATCTATTATCAGAAGTGAATTTATTAACCGCTCTTCTTGTTATTTCGTCCGCTTCTGGGGCTATTGTTAAAGATGTCTGACCGTTTTCTTTTATTAGTTTCATTATTTCTTCATTTAAGAATTCGACTTTTGTGGATGGAACAATAAACTTAATTCCTTTTTTAAGCATGTAATTCAAGAAATCTGCTCTTTTTGGGTGTGTGAATGAAGCTGCGTAAATAGCAACTTTATCTGCTTTATTTAATTTAATCCCTTCATCTATAATTCGTATTAATTTTTCATAGGATCTATAACGAATTTTAGGATATGTTGTTGGAATAACGCAGAATTTACATCTATATGGACAGCCTCTTTCTATTTCTAATAGTAAAGCTTTTCCGAAAACAAAATTTTTATCTAAATTTTCTGGATATTCCTGTTTTATTGGATAAGGAACTTCATCTAAATTATTTAAAACAGCATATGTTGGTTCATTTAAATCTGGGATAAAAACGCCAATTATTTTAGAGATTTCATTTAGGAATTCTTCTTTGGATTCTGTTCTTTCATATACTTCTAGGATTTTAGGTATAACCACTTCTGAGTCTCCTAAAACCATAAAGTCTAGATATTTTTTTAAAGTGAAAGGATTCTGATTAATACAAGGACCTCCTGCGAATATTATTTGTTGCCTTTTCTCTTTTTCTAATGGGATGTTGTTTTCTTTTAGCATATTAAAGAAATTTAGGTAATCTGGTTCGTATTGAAATGAAAAACCAATAAAGTTTTCAGCTTTTAAGTTATTTTTATCTGTGTAATGTAGGGTTGTAAACCAATTTTCTTTTGAATTTACTTGATTGGAGATTATTCTTAGACCTAATGAATAAACACCACAGTATTCGGTATTAGGATACGCTAATGCCAATATATTCTTTCTTCTGGACCAGGATTTCATAGTTTTAGAATTGAGAAATTGCTTTTAAAGGTTATTAATGTTATTTCTTTTGATAAGATTCATTATTTCTTTAATTAAATCATCAAAGGTTTTATCATCAAGCTTTGCAAATGATTTTATTACCAAACCTTTTTCAATAAGCATTATCTTATCTCCTCTTATATTAATCAGATTATTATGAATTTTCTGAATTTATACACTTTTCTATTCATAAAGAATAAATTTTCCATCTTTGACTTGTTTTAAGATAAATGGATAATGAGCATTTGCTTTTTCATCAAAATTTATTTTTCCTAAAATACCTTCGTATTCTTTGTTTAAATGCCAATTGTATATGCATGTTGTATCTTCTTTACAATTTTCTGTTGCTTTTGCTAATGTCATTATTGTATCATAGGCCTCTACTGCAAATATAGTAGGTTCTTTATTATATTTTGATTTGTATTTTGAAATTATTGGATGATCTTGATTGTAATCTGGAGAGGAAAATATTAAACCCTCTGTAGCTTTTTCTTGAATTACTTCTTGAGATTCTATTGGTCTTGAACCAACAATTTGAGCATTTATTCCAAGCTCTTTTGCTTTTCTTACATCTAAAGCAGCTGGGCCTCCACCATTACCTAAAAATAATATATCTGGATTTGAATCTTTGATTTTAGCAAATTGCGCTTTCATATCTATATCTGTTGGAGATCTACTTTCTAAAGCTACTACTTTATCTTGAAATTCATTCTTTATTTCGTCTGCCCAAAACTTACCAAAATCATTGTTAAGATAAAAAACAGCTATTCTGTTAAATTTTTTTAAATAATCTTTTAGATATTGAGCTTCTTCTTTAACAGCCACAGTAAATCTGATTGCTTTATCTTTTTCTTTGGCCCTTGTGAATCCTGCGCTTGCTATGACTGCTTGTAAAACATTAGAATCAATTGCCTGAGAATATAGCGTATTACTAATCCAACTTGTTGAAGTAATAACTATTTTTGAATTATCTAAGTTAACTAATTTATTAAAAGATGAAACTGCTTTTGAATTTTCTCCACCACTGTCCTCATAAATTACTTGAATTTTATTACCAATCTCTTCTAAAGCAAGATCTATAGCGTTCTTAGCATCTATACCTGCTACTGCATATGGTCCAGTTAATGGTAATATTGCTCCAATTTTAATTTTATTTTGATCTGTTTGTGAACAAGAAATTAGTAAAGTTGTTAATAATAGTAGGAGATAAAATTTTTTCATAAAGAATGCTTTGACTTTTTAATTTATAATATTTTCTCAAAACTTTTTTCGAAAGGTTTAAATATAGTTATACCACTCTGCAGTTGTACTTTGGGGGGAAAATGAGATTAATAACGATAACTTTGATTTTAGTTGTTTTATTTAGTGGTTTAGTTAGCGCTGCTAGTTTTTCTATTAATAATTTTGTAGTTGGTTCTGGTTTTAGGGGTGAAGACGTACAGATCAATGCAACTATTGTTAATGGCAATTCTAGTATAACATTAAAAGTTGCAGCAAGTGACTTAAAAAATAATAATACAATAATAACACCTGGAAGTTTTAGTGATATAATATTGGCTGCTTCTGAGACTAAAGCAGTTAGTTTTAAGTTTAATATCCCCACTAATGTTGATTTAGGGGATTATAAGGGAAGCTTTACTTTTACTAATAGCGTAAATAATAGTGATAATATAATTAATCAATATACATTAAAAGTTGATGATAGGACATTGCTTACTAGTGGTTTGGATAGATGTAGTAACGGGATAAAAGGAAATTTAATTGTTAAAATTAAAGACCCTGATAATAATGATAATTTTAATCCTGGAGATCAGATTAAGATTAAAGCAGAGGTTGAGAATATTGGAACTGATGATTTAGATGTTCAAGTTGAGGCTGATTTATTTAATATAGATGAAAGGGATAGTATTGTAAGGGCTAAAAGTGAGGTTAAAGAAATAAGAGATGGTGCTGATGTAGATTTTGAATTTTTTATTACTGTTCCTACAACTGAGATTGATGAAAATGACAAGTATATTTTATTTTTAAAAGCGGTAGAAGATCCTGATAGGGAAACATTAAATTGTTATGAGGAATTCGTTAATGTGGATTTGGATAGAAAATCAAGCGATGTTGTTATTGAAGGAATGAGTTTAACTCCGAGTACTGTGGAATGCGGGGATATTTTAGGTGTTAAATTTGATATAGAAAATATTGGTAAAAAGGATCAAGATGTAAGTGTTAAAATTTTAAATGAATTATTAGGGATTAGTCAAGTTTCTAATCAAATTAGATTGAAGGATGCAGATAGTAATGATAAAGACCCTAAAAATGAGGAGGTTATAAACTTTGATGTTAAAATACCTCAAAATGCTAAGCCTGGAAATTATGTTTTAGAAGGGGAGGTTGTTTTTGATGGTTCTAGCAATAAGAAAAGTAAAACTTTTATTGTAAATTGCGATAAGGAAAAGCCTACAGAGTTAATTAAAGTTTCAGGTATTAAAGGAAGTTTAATTCAAAAGAATATAGATGTTAAATCTGGGGATAGCTTTAGTTTAGCAATAAATGTTAAGAATGATTTAAAGATTAGTAAAATAATTAACTTGGATGTTCAAAATATAGCTAAATTTGGAGATTTAATATCTGGTGATAGTTTAATTCAATTAAATCCTGGTGAAAGTAAAACTAATTATTTTTTTATTAAAGCTAAAGATGTTGTTCAAGGTAGTTTTAGCGGTGTTGTTAACTTAATTATTGATGGGAATATAATAGATAGTGTTTTATTTAATGTTGATGTTGAGAGCGTTGAAAAAGAAGAAATTAATTTTAATGTTGTAATTAGCACTGTAATAGTATTAATAGTAATCTTGTTATTATTATCAGGATTAAACCGTAAGATTTAAATATGGGTTACAACTACGCAATAGTATCGGAGGTGGTGGGAGTTAAGAAAATGAAGATGAATAGAATAATATTATTGAGTTTATTTGTTTTAGTTTTACTAGCTACAAGCGTAAGTGCTGCTTTACAAGTTGGAACTTTAACTGTTGGTAGTAGTACAAGTGATGTTAGTAATCCAAATCATGATAGTACTAGTTCACAGGTAATTAATTTAACTGGAACTTTAACGGTTACAAATAATGGAACATTTACTGTTACAAATTTGGGTATTGATTCTGTAACTGCAGTTTCTACTTTTGGTTCTGATATTTTATTAAGTACAGTTGGAATTGATAGTGCTCCAACAAGTTTGGCTGCAGGTGCAAGTGGTACAATTACATTTAGAGTTAAAGCTCCTAAAAATTTAGCTGCTGTTGATTCTAATTTAGCTGCTGTTGCATTTAAGGTTGGAAGTTTAGTTGTTAATGCTACTGAGAATGGAACTAAAATAACAAGCAGCTCTGTTGATATTAATATGCAGAGAAAGAATCAGTTGACAATTAAAAGTGTTAAATGGAAGGTTAGAGGTAAATCTCAAACTGCTGATGAGGAAAATGATGAAGTTGAAGATGTTAAACCTGGTGATAATGTAAGAATTGAATTTGAACTTGAGAATGAGTATAGTGATAGTGCTAATGTCGATATTGATGATGTTGAATTTAAGGTTAAGAGCTTAGAAAGTAAATTAGATTTAGATGAAGATGATGACTTTGATATTAGCTCTGATGATACTCAAACAGGATCTTTTGAATTTGATGTTGATGAAGATACTGATGATGGAACTTACAACGTTGAATTGACTTTATCAGGTAAGGATGATTTTAATGCAAAGCATGGTCAAAAAGTTAAAATAAGATTTAAAGTTGAAAGAGAAAGCCATGAAATTGCAATTAAGTCGACAACATTAAGTCCAGATAAAGTTGGGTGTGAGGCTAGTAATGCAAGATTATTAGTTAGCTATGTAAATATTGGTAAATCTGATGAAGATGAAGTTGCTATAGAAATAGATGCTCCAAAATTAAACTTTAATAAAAAGATAATAGATATAGAATTGGATGAGGATGATGGGGATAGTTCTTTGTTTAATATTCCCATACTTGCTGCTTTAGAATCTGGAGCTTATACTATAGAAGTAAGAACATTCTATGACCAGAGTAAATTAAGTGATAACCAGGCAGTTGTTTTGAATGTAAATTGTGATAAACCTGGGGTAAAAACTATAACTGGAACTACAGGAACTTCAAAGCAATCTGCAACATTGTCTCTTGCATCTAGTAAAATAGATGTAAAACAAGGCGGAAGTACAAGTTTAGGTGTTAATGTAGTTAATACTGGAAACCAGGAAGCAACATTTACTGTTAATGTTGATGCTGACTGGGCAAACAGTGTTGGAAGCAAGAGTGTAACATTAACTTCAGGTGCTACTTCGTCTGTTGTGTTCAATTTAGTTGCTAAAGATGATGCTAAACTTGGACAGAATTCAGCAGTAGTCGAGATTAAAGCTGGTAATTCTGTAGTAACAAGCCAAGCTGTAGATGTTAGCGTTGAATCTAGCAAGGTTGAAGCAAAAGAAGTTTCTGATGCAAGTAGCTTCTTCAAAGAGAATAATACTGCAATATGGATTATAGCCGATATAGTTTTGATACTAATTGCTATAGGTCTAGTAAAGGTATTGTTCTTTAGAAAGAGCCCACCTAGAACATTTTAGTTTTTCTAGGTTTTATTTTTTCTTTTTTTAATTGTGTAAATAAAATGTTTAAGCTGCATTTCTTATATTATAGCCTACTTTGGAAGCTGCATAGTTATCTGCTTGTTGTTCATTTCTAATACCCAATGCATGACCAACTTCATGATGATAAACAAATCTTTCTATGTTATATGGTAAGTTATCTGCAATATAAATTGTATGCGTTGAAGGATCATACATTCCTAAGGCTTTCCATCCATAACCAGAGGGTAACTGAGAGGGAGAAACATAATGAACTGTTGCGCCACTTATAGGATCTATGTTTGAACCTTGTTTACTATAAATTTGTTTTTGTTCATAAAGATCTTTGAGATAACTAATTTGAGGTCTATAGGGATTGATAATATTTTCTTTTTTATCTTCTAAAACAATTTCTTCTAAAGGATTTTCTTTTTTGTTTTTGCATTCATTGCACAATTCTTCATTGGCAATTATAATATTAATTTCACTTTTTTCTATATAAATTTCAATTAGTGATTTATCTTTATAATTTAAGTCTTTTATTTCATGATTTTCTTTTTTTAGATTAAAAGAAGAAACTAAAGAGGTTAAGTTTAATTGTGTTTTATTTAGAAGAGGTTTGCCACATTTACTACATTTTTGTGCCATTTCTAATTTTTCTTTGTTTAGCATTTTTAGTATTAAAGCGCCGTGAGGGATTCGAACCCCCGTATGATTGCTCTGCAGGCAATTGCCTTACCGCTTGGCTAACGGCGCAGTTATAAATTTTTTGATGGAATTCTAGTTAAAAAGATTAACTATTTATCCTTTGTAAAGCGATTTTAGCAGATTCTTCTATTTCTGGAATACCACATTTAAGTATTTTTTTAAGATGAGGAACTGCTTCTTTTTTTCCTAATGTTCCTAACGCTAAGGTTGCTTCATGTCTAACGAAAATATGCGGATCATTTTCCATTGCTTCTATTAAGGGATTAACTAATTCTTTTGAACCTGTTTCTCCCATTGAAAATGCTATTTCGTGTCTTACTATTGGGGATGGTTCTGTTTTAATGGCTTTTTTAAATGCTTCAATAGCTACTTTATCGAATCTATTTTCTAATTTAAAAGCTGCTTGGATTCTCGCTTCTTCTGTTTCGCTTAAGTCCAATAAGATTTCCTCGGGTTTCTTTTCCATTTTAAAAGCGGATCCGAGGGGATTTGAACCCCCGACCCCCGACTTTCTCCTTAAAATAGAAGGCCGGTGCTCTATCCAGGCTGAGCTACGGATCCATAATAAGAACCTAGCGTTCTTATCATCTCCTAATAAAAGAATGTAAAAATTGTTTTTAAAGTTATCCAAAATCTGAGGAATCAAATTTAAAACTAAATATATAAGGGATTAAACTGACCCTATATCCTTTAGGAATCTATCTATTGTTTTTTCTAAATGCTCTGGTTGCGTTTTAAGATAAGAAACAGTTAAATCTATTAGAACTTTATTTGAACCTTGTGTTGATTTTTTTATTTTAAATGGTGTTAGTTGTTTACCTTTTTTTACTTCCTTCCATTTTTCAAATAATTCTTTGGCTCTTTCTGGTATTTCTTGAACTGAGACTTTTAATTTTTCAGATAATCTTTTTAATAATTCTTTTTCTTTTTCAGTTTCTTCTAAAGCTTTATTACCTGCTACAAATTCTATTCTTACTATTCCATCTTGAATTTTAGATGTTTTTAATATTTTTATTGCTTTTACATCTTTAGTTGTTGATAAATGAGTACCTGCACACGCTTCTACATCTGTTCTTGGGATCTCTACAATTCTAATTTTTTTACCTTCTATTGCGCCGCCCTGATAGATTTTTAAACCAAATCTTTTTTCAGCAATTTCTCTTGTATATGTGTTGATTCTCAATTTAATTCCTTTTTTTACAATTGTATTTGCAAAATCTCCTATTTGAACTAGTTCTTCTGGGGTAATGTTTTGAAAATGTGTAATGTCTAAATGAGCTTTTTCAACTGATTTATGCGTTCCAGCTTGATTTACATGATTACCGAGAACATGCTGGGCTGAAGCGTTAACTATATGTGTGGCTGTATGATGTTGCATTAATTGCAAGCGTCTATCCTTGTCTACAATGCAATGAACTTTTGCACCTTCGTGGAATGTTGGAGTATCAACTAAGTGCATTATTACGCTGCCAATTTTTTCTACCGATAAGACATTTGAATTGCCAATCTTTCCTAGATCGTGTTCTTGACCGCCACCGCCTGGGTAGAATAATGTTTTATCTAGAACTACGTATTTATTTACAACTTTTACAATATTTGCATCAAATTCAAATTCTAAAGGTGTTTCATAATATCCTGCTTTTGTTGGTTGCAGTTTAAAATAAAATTCTTGTTTTTGTTCTTTAATTGGGTTTTCTGCTTTTACATGCTTGGCTGTTAATTTTTCATAGAAATCTTCAGGAATTTTTATATCTTTAAATTGCTGGACATATTCTGGTTGGATACCTTGGGATTCGTATAAAGTGATTAACTTTTCTGTTGAGAAGCCTTCTTTTCTTGAGATCATTCTTTCAATTAAACTTTTAGCTGCTTCTTTTGTTGCATTGTATTTTGCTCTTTCTACGTCTAAAACTTTTTGAATTGTTTTTAGAGACTCTTTTAACTCAGGATATATTCTCTTTAAATATTTTGCATGAGACTCTATTATGTGCATAAAATCAAAATTAAACTTATATTTATCTTCAAAACTAAAAACCCTTCTTAATAAGACTCTTAGATTATAACCTCCACCTACATTTGATGGAATGCCCCCATCTGTTACTGCAAATAAAATTGTTCTTAAGTGGTCACAGATTGCGTATATCGCTTGTAGTGGATATAATTGTGTTGAAAGTATCTTATCGGAGATATTTAATTTTTTGTAAATCTTTTCTATATTTCTTCCTTCTTTATCAAAATCCAAGGATGAAACCGCTGAAGAGATTTCTGCTAATAAATCTGGATTTACTTTTATTCCTGCTTTTTTCTTTAATTCATTAGCTATCGGGCCGAATGTTGATTCATATATTGTTGGGGTACCATTTGAGAACCATGTTAATCTTTCATGCCCCCAACCAACGTCTATAACTTTAATTGGGAGCTCTTTGAAATTCGTTCCATAAGTTGCCTGGAATTGCATAAAGACTGAGTTTACTAATTCACATCCTTTTGAGAATGTTTCTAATGAAGGACCGAAGGCTGAAAAATCTGGCATGTGCCATAAATCTTCAATATACATTAATTCTTCTTCTGGAATTCCTAGTTCTTTTGTTAAAAATTCAAAATTTAACCTTATACATTCATCTTTAAAATAACCTTTGTTTTTGAAATTGAAAGCATGCTGTCCTGACATACAGAATGATGTTAGATGTCTTCCTGAAACCCCTACTAATTGGGTATCACCAAATCTTAAACACATTTGTGGAACAATTAAAGGATTAAAGGGATAAACAAAGAACATATTTCCTGACTTGTCAATTCTTTGAAAATCTTGAATTGAGGCTATGGTAAAATATAAATCTGGTCTGACTCTATCTATAACAGGGTATCTTGGAGTTGAGGAGTGATCATTTTTTTTAAAAAAGTTTTCAAAAGTTTTCCACATTTCTACGTAATCTAGTTTTCTTTTTGTTATTGGGGAATTTAAGAAACTATATTGTGAACATGAGGAATCTGAGCATATTTGTTTATTTTGATCTAAAGTCCAGAAGTGTTTTCCGCATTTTTTACATTCTATTCTTGAGAAACCCTTTTCTTCAAAGAGATTAACTTTCCAGTATTTTGAAGGTTGCTGCTTAAAACGCTCTATTAAGAAGGGTTTTGAAATTTCCATAATTTACATAGTGATATGGCGCTTATTTAAATACTTTTTGACAAGGTAAAGAACTAGATTTTGGCCAATTTTTCTTTAATTTCGCTAATTTCTTTCAATAAATCGTAATTTTCGGCTGAAATTTCTTTTTTATATGGTTTAAATGCCTCTTTGTCTTTTAATTTTGATTCTTTTATTGAAAGATGCTCTATTTCACTTAAATAGGATAATTTTACCTTTTTTAATAAATCTTTTACTTCTTTTATATTTGACTTTATTTTGTTTAGGTAATTTAATTTTAAATCTCTATCCACAATCATAGTTTTTATATTAGAGTTTAATTCTGCTGCGTCTAAAGCTAAAGATAGAACTTTTTTTCTTAGTAAAATTGGATAATTGATTTTTTTAAAAACAGTTTGTTGGGTCATTTTATTCAGAAAATAAGGTCTTATCTATATCTACTAATTTTTGCTTTATTGAATTAACTGATTCTTGGTAGGATTTTAACTGCGATTCTTCTTCATCTTTTATTCTTTCTAGTTCTGAGATTAATTTTTGGGTTTCATTTAGCTTTTCTGTTACTTTTGATAATAAATTTCTTGCTTCTTCATATTTTTCAACTTTAACAAAAATAGATTCTTCTTTATGGACTATTGGTTCTCGATATTCTTTTACTTCTGGTATTCTAGTTGGTTCAAATTTATATTCCCTTATAGGTTCTCTTTGAGGTTCTTCATAACGCTCTATTCTTAATGCTTGGGGGGATAATGTGGGTCTAAAAGTAGGTTTTCTAATAGGGATTTCTAGTTCTTCTTTTGCTGTAATTGGTGGTTTTTGCTCTGGGAATTGCAGTTTTAATGGTTCTTCTCTTTTTGGTAGTTCTGTAGTAGGAAATGTAGGTTTATAGGTTGGGATTTCTTCGTGCTTTTCTAGAAATGTACCTTTAGGTTCTGGAAATTTTGGGAATTCTATAGCCTCTTGTTCTGGAAATTTTGGGCCGTCTTTTTGTTCTAAGGATGGAAATCCGGGGAATTGCGGCTTTACTTCTTTTTTTTTGAGAAATTGGAACATATAAATTTTAGAATTAATGCTTTATTTAAATATTTTTATACATTTAGCAGTAATTATTTTTGTGATTCTCAATAGGAAAGGTTTTTATACTTTTTGTAATCTTTGTTTTTAATGGTTAATAAGCTTTCTAATGATGTTTTAAATGAGTTGATTTCTCAAGTTGTTAGAAAAGATGCTGTTCCTCTTGTTAATCTAATTAGAGGTAAAAAGAATGTTAGTGAGATTAAGATAGCTGAAAAATTGAAATTGACTGTTAATCAAGTTAGAAGTATGTTATATGGCTTAAGTGCCCAAGCTTTAGTTACTAGTATAAGAAGAAAAGATAAAAAAAAGGGTTGGTATGTTTATTTTTGGAATCTTGACGAAAATGCTGCTTTTAAATTAAAAGAAGCTGTTAATGTCAAAAAACTTAAAGAATTAAAAGACCAATTAAAATTAGAGGAGAAGGTTTCTTATTTTGTTTGCCCTGATGAATGTGAAAGGATAAGTAATGATGATGCTTTAGAGTGTGGCTATAAATGTCCTGAATGTGGTAAATTAATGATGCAAGAAAGCAATATTTCTAGAATTATTAAAATTAAAGAAGAAATTAAAAAGATTGAAACAGAATTAGCGCAATATAGGTTAGAAGTTCAGAAAGAATTAGAAAAGAAAGTTAAAAAGATTAAGAAGAAAGCTCCTAAAAAAGTTAAGAAGAAAATAAGAAAGTTCATTAAAAGAATTTTCAAAGGTAAGAAAAATAAAAGGTGAATTAACCAAAAAATACTTTTGAACCATCTAATGGTGGAATTGGTAAAAGATTAAATATAAATAATATTAAATTAATTTGTTTTGTTAAATTCCATAAAAGAAAATATTTATTTGAAAGTTTTACTTTTTTTAGAACTATTAAAGCAATTAAAAATATCAATAAATTTGTTAATGGTCCTGCTAAAGCTATTAATCTTGTTATTGGTGTTTGTAATGCTGGAAGCTGGACGTAACCAGGTGCTATGATTAAAAATGGTGAATTTATTAATTTTAAGATTATTCCTAATACTAAACCGAAGGGAAACATTTTGAATGTTGCGGGTATTCCAAAGGCTAAAGCTACAAATTTATGTGCTAATTCGTGCAATACAACTGCTGGTGCTGCAATTAAACAGGAATATTTGAATGTTTGTAGGTTAAATGTTGGGCTTATAACTTTATACAATGTTCTTGGTTGTGGAATGAAGCCTGAGAATATATAACCTAAAGCTACAGTCATAATTATTAAATCAATAATTTCTTTTATGGTTATTATTGCCATTTTAAGATGCTACTGCTGGGAATTTTTGTTTTTTAGATTTTAATTTGATTTTTTGGTGTATAATTTCATTAGGTTCTAAATCGTTTTCAAAATCTTCTTCAAAATCTATATTTTCTTCTAAAAGCATAGTTTTATTGGTTATATGAAGTTTAAAAATATTGTTATTTTTTAGATAGCTATATTTGTATTCTTGAATATTTCATCATAGTATTTTAAACACTTAGTTAAAACATCCCAGTAGCTTTCTTCTATGTACTTATAACCTTCTTTTTTAAGTTGTTTAATTATTAGTGGTTTTATTTTTGAAAGTAATCTATTTGAGATACTAGGGAATAAATGATGTTCTATGTGACACTCAACAAATGCATTCCCCCCTATTCCATTTAAGAACCAGTGCTTTTTTAAATTCCTAGTTGTTTTTGTTTGATGTGATAACCAAGGGAGTCTTGTTTTTGGATCTTCTAGTCCAATATGATTAAAGACTGCTAATTGCATAAATAATGGTGCAAACAAACTACGCATTATGAAAACTGAAATAAATGCGTATTGTAATGGTAGTATTAGGCTAAAAAGATAAACATGAAAAATCCAGCCTGTTAAATTTATCATTAAAAATAAAAATAATTTTTTCCACTCTCCCCATAAAAAATAAATGCTATGGATTAATAGCCAAAACATTACTAAATAAGGAAGAATAAAAAAATATACGTATTTATTTATCCATGGGTAATAGAAAACTGCTTCTTCTTTTTCTGTAATATTTGTGTGAATATGATGTACTTTTACGTGTCTGTGATACCACCATTCATTACTTTGACCCCCCCAAAAATCTGAGAAAAAGTAAGCTAAAATTTTATTTAATGATCTTGATTTAACAAATGTATTATGTCTTGTTTCATGAGTTCCTGTAATTGCAATTCCATAGTAAAAATAAGATAAAATTAACATACCGATAATCTTGTATAAACTCCCTTTCTGGACGAAGATTAAAAACCCTAATATAATCCAAAGATTTCCACTAGTCTTTGACTAGGGGCCAAACGAAATCTATTTTTACTCAAAAAATAATAAAAAAGCGTAGCGTTGATGCTACGCTACTGTAAAGCACACTTAGCGTGAGC
>JACQNH010000068.1 GCA_016203175.1 Candidatus Woesearchaeota archaeon | reverse complement strand
CGGCATATATCCGAAATCAGGGGATAAAACATATGGTGGATTTTCTCCAGTGAGATACGAATTAGACAGAAACCCCGCTTTTTTGCGGAGCAAAAAAGTTGTCCGAAGGACAACCATTTATGGCGGGGAGTAGGTCATTTTATCTTCCCTTTACTCTTAATAAAATATCTTCAGCTTTTTCTAAATTCCATCTTAGCATATCAGATTTTTTTCTTAATTCTCCATGATGAATATCTAAATGTATAAATTCATGATAAAGATCAGAAATAAAATTCTTAATTCTTTTAGCCTCATCAAAATCATCTTTTATTAAGGAATTTGTTATTCTTCTTATTAATTCACCGCTTAAATCACATAACCCAGTTAAATATTCTATTGTATTAACTTTCAAATCTTTTCTAGTTGGTATTCTATCTTCCTTCAAGATATAATAATAAGCTAATGCTTCTACGTACTCCTGAACAGCAACTAAATTAATATTAACATCTAAAGTAGTATCTTTTGGAAGTCTATTTATTTCTTTTTTAATATATTTAATTAAACTTTCAGCCTCTTTTATCTCATCTTTATGTAGTCTATGAATTATCTGCTTGGAAAGATTAATAATAGATCTTGATATTTTTATAGTTTCTTCTCTTAAATCTTCTAACTTCTGCAAATCATTTCTTATTGCTGAAAACTCTTCCTTGATTATCATAATAATAAACTAAAAATCTGGGTTATTAAAGATTACTTTTATTAGTAAAGATAAGTTTTAAATCCACTTAAACAGATTTAAAATAATGAAAAGGATAGTTATCTTAGGGGCAGGTTTTGGTGGTTTATATACAGCAAATGACTTATGCAGATATAAAGATAAATTTGAAATTGTTTTAATTAACAAAGAAGATTATTTTACTTTTACACCTCTAATTCACGAAGTTGCTACAGCAGGTATACGAAGAAGAAATGTTATTTACCCTTTAGATAGTTTAATCTGTAATGATAGACTGAAATTTATTAAAGCAGTTGTTAAAAGTATCGATCTAAAAAACAAAAAAGTATTAACTTCTAAAGGTAATTTCAAATATGACCTTTTGGTTATAGCTTTAGGTTCAAAAACTAATTTCTATAATCTAGATAAAAATTTATGTTACGAATTAAAAACAATTAAAGATGCCAAAAAATTAAGAAAAGAAGTCTTTAATATTTTTGAAACTGCTTCTAAAGAAAAAAACATAAATGAAATAAAGAAACTTCTTACAATAGTTTTAATTGGTGCAGGCCCAACAGGTATTGAATTAGCTTCAGAATTAAAAGAATATGGTATTGAATTAATAAGACTTGGATTCAAAAATTTAAATAAAGAAAATTTTAAAGTTATTCTTCTTCAAAGATCAGACAGGATTCTATCGATGCTCCCCGAAGATTGCATTGATAAAGTACTCAAAAGATTTAAAAAATTAAACATCGACCTAAGATTTAACTCTAAAGTTGACAAATTAACAAAAGATGGCATTTATGTTAACAATAATTTTATTCCAGCAAAAATTAAAATATGCACAACAGGTGTTGAACCTAATTTTATTAATCTTATCCCAAATATTTTTGATAAAGGTATAAAAGTTAACAGTAAATTACAGGTTAATAACTATGAAAATGTGTTCTGTATAGGAGATATGGCAATTCATATTAATCCGGAGGGTAAAAGAACACCAATGTTGGCACAAGCAGCAGTTCAGCAAGCTAATATAGTTGCTAAAAATATCTTTAACTTAATAAATAACAATGAATTAATAGATTTTCAATTTAAAAAATTAGGTTTTTTGCTTTCTTTAGGTCAAAAATTTGCAGTAGCAGAAGTCTTAAACAAGCATTTCAAAGGATTTTTTGCATGGTGGCTTTGGAGAACAATATACCTAAGCAAAGTTGTTGGATTAAAAAATAAATTAATGTTAGCTTATGACTGGACTATTGGTTTATTTAGAAAAAGGTATATTAAAAATAGTTTTAACACTTCAAAATAATACTTATATAGCCTAGTAAAGCTTAAATACTATGAAACTAACAAAATATTATAAACTTTGGAGGTGAATAATGTTTAAGAATTGTGAAGAATATGGTCCTTTTGTTTTAAGATTGTTTTTTGGAATTGCTTTTATTGTTGCAGGTTTAGATAAAATATTCTCTTACTCAATGGCAAAAGGAATGTTTGAAATGTTATTTGGAGGCGCAGGTGGGGTTATGTTAATACTAGCAATTTTAATAGAATTAATTGCAGGTACATCATTATTAATTGGTTTCCATACAAGATATGCAGCAGCTTTACTAGCATTATTCATTTTAGTAGCTTTCATACAAACATTTAAATTAGGCGCAGTACCACATTTCATTGGAACATTAAGGGAGATAATGGTAATGAATACTGGTGGGGGGAATACAGCAGTAAACTTTGCTTACTTTGCAACACTACTCTCTTTAGCATTAACAGGGAGCAAGTTTAAAGCAGTAAAACCAGATTAATTATTTTTTCTTTTTTTAATTTTAACAATAACCTTTAACCAACAATCTTCCCATCATTGATAATTGTACAATTGTATTCCCCTTACCCTCTTTTATTTCTACTAGCCCTAAAGTTTTCAATCCTTCAGATTTAGGAGTTCCATTAATGTGGTAAGAAATTAAAGGTAATGACATATTTGCTTTCTCACTTAGTTCATTCAAAGAACAAGTTTTATTATTGTATAATATCTTTAAAATTTTCATCTTTCTGTCCATTAATATTTTGTAATAAGAAAACTTCAATATCGGCAATAGCATTGTTTCATTGCTTTCAACAGCAAAAGCCTTTAGACCATTGACAAAAGCAGCACTTGTTAAAGCACATTGCGAATTTCTATCTCCAGAAGAGGTATTTACAATTATATTTTCATTCTGTTCTTCATTTTTAACCTTTGCAACATTTTCAAATAAAGCCTCCCATACATTTCCCTCGATCTCTTTTATAATAACCTCAATCTTAAATTTTTCAATATCTTGTTTTGCCTTTTTTGCTAGGCTTAACTTGCTTTCAGGAACTAATAATATTAACCGTTTTGTTGGGAAATCTCTAATACCAATAAATAAAGGATTTAAATCCTCATGAACGGTCCCTATAACAATATATTTTTCCATAAGATGTTAAAGTAATCTTTTCTATTTAAACTTAATCTTTAACTAAAATTTAATAACATTTTTATATTGTTTAATCTTAATTAAATCATGAAATATCTAGCCTTAATGTTTATATTTATTTTAGGCTGTACAACAATAAATACAAAATTGGAGGTTAATAACATGAAATTAACAAGCCCAGTATTTAAAGAAGGTCAATCAATACCTTCAAAATACACCTGTGATGGAGAGAATATTTCACCTTCATTAGAAATTTCAGATGCTCCGCAAAATGCAAAGTCCTTAGTATTAATCATGGACGACCCAGATGCTATAAAACCAGCGAATAAAGTATGGGATCATTGGATTGTTTTTAACATTCCCCCAACAACTAAAAAGATTGAAGAAGGTAAAGAACCACAAGGCATTCATGGTAAAGGCACTAGTAATAATATAAAATACATAGGTCCTTGCCCACCAGACACAACTCATAGATATTTTTTCAAACTTTATGCATTAGACACAACTTTAACACTTCAAGAAGGCGTAACTAAAAAACAAGTTGAAGAAGCAATGAAAGGCCATACCATAGTACAAACTCAATTGATGGGTACTTATAAAAGAAAATGAGCTGTAAAGTAAATGTCACCAAAATGGAAGATTTTGAGATAACGTACGTGCACATTAAGAATTATTCTTTCGGTTATTTGTGCACGTACAACAGTTGCTGGTTTTAAGTTTTTTAGAGAATTTTGAAACTTTGCCTAAAAACGGTTAAATAAATGTAACACTATTTCAAGACATCACAGGTGGAACAGAAATAGCAATAAGTTTTTATATCCTCATTTATTTATTCCTTTATGTCTTTTCAAGAAAAAATGAGGGATGCTAAAAGATTTGAGAATATCTTAGAGCTATTTTTAAAATACGAATTAGGTCATTTAATAAGAAAATTAAACCTAACACAATTGCTTCCTTTTCATAAAAGAATTAAAATTACTAAACACCCAGAAGGCAATGAAGCAGTTAAATTAAGAAAAGTTTTTGAAGAATTAGGCGGAGCTTTTATCAAATTAGGTCAGTTTTTAAGTTTAAGACCAGATTTAGTTTCTTCAGAAGTTGCAGATGAATTCAAAAAATTTCAAGACGATCTACCTTCTTTTAGTTTTGAAGAAGTTCATCAGATAATAGAATCTGAATTTAAAAAACCTATAGATCAGGTATTCTCCAAATTTAATTCAAAACCAATAGCCTCAGCTTCCATTGGTCAAGTTCATGAAGCAAAATTAATTGATGGAACAAAAGTAGCTATAAAAGTTCAAAGACCAGGAATTTCTGAAATCTTTAAAGCAGATATTCACATTATGAGATTTTTTGCAAATTACTTAGAAAAGAATAATGAAAAAGCCAAAAAATTAAAAGTTACTGCTATTGTTGATGAGTTCGAAAGATACACAGAAAAAGAATTAAACTACATGGATGAGGCAAGGAATATAGGAATGTTTTACGATTTCTTTAAAAATGATAAGTCTGTAAAAGTTCCTAAGGTTTATTTTGATTTAACCACAAGTAAAGTTTTAGTAATGGAATTTATCGATGGTAAAAAAATTACAGAGGAAACTAAATTAGATAGAAATAAAGTTTCAAAAACTCTTACAACATTTTTTTTAAAACAATTTTTCTTCTTAAAAAATTTTCATGCAGACCCTCACCCAGGCAATATTTTTTTACTGAAAGATGGAAAATTATGTTTATTGGATTATGGTATTGTTGGTAGATTAGGGGGTAGCTTAAGCGATAAAGTAAAAATTTTAATAATAGCAATGGTTAATGGAGATACAGAAAAAGTTGCAAATGCTTTTATTAATATGGGAATTTTATCAGATGATGTTGACATTGAATCATTTAGATTAGATTTGTCAGATGCTTTATGGCCTTATTATAACGTAGAACTAAAAAGAATTAAAATTGGTGAAAGCTTAAAAACATTTTTAGGTGTAGCTTTCAAATACAATATGTTACTTCCAAAAGATTTTGTTTTGTTAGCAAAATCAATTATCACGTTAGAAGGTTTTTGTTTAGATCTTTATCCTGATTTCAATTTTGTTCAAGTTGTAAAGCCATTTGTAGAAACCGTTGAAAGGGAAGAATTAGTTGCAGGAAAAGCATTAAATAAAGTTTACAAACAAATTTCTGACCTAAAAGAAAGTTTAATTAAAATCCCAGAACAAGTTAGTACTTTATTATCAAAAGTAAACAAAGGTAAAATTAAATTAGAAATTGCCAAAAGCGAAATTGATGAAGTTGTTGAAGAGCTTGAATCAGGTACAAGCAGAAGAATTATTGGTATTTTAACAGCTGCTATCTTTTTAGGTTCGATAATTATCTTGGAAATAGATATAGGCTCTGAAATCTATGGTATTCCCGCTTTATCCTTTATCGGGTTTATCTTAACAATAATCTTATGTATCTATTTAATCTATAGAACCAGAAGAGAAAGAATGCTTTTGTTTAGAAAATAGAAATCAATATAAATTATAATTACTTTAAAATTATGAGGTGATGTTTAATGAGTAAGATCAAAAAGGGGATTTTAATTGGAATCGGTTTAGCTGCTGTTGCTAAAGAACAAACTAAAAAAATATTAAAAGAATTAGAAAAAAAAGGTATTGTAAATAAACCAAAAGCACAAAGGATGGCTAAAGATTTATTCAGAAAAGCTCAGGCTAAAGAAAGAAAAATAGAGAATATGCTTAAGAAAGAATTAACAAGGGATTTAAATTTGCTTAAAAAGAGAGTAAAGAAAGTGATTTAATTTTTTAATCTTTTTATTAGCTCAGTTATAATGGTTTTCCTTTTGTTTTACAAGCCATAATTTTTTCTTGAAGTTTAGCACATTTACCACCTCAAGAAAAGAATAATTATATAAGTGAGAACTAATTACTAACATCACAGGAACTTTTTTTAAACCAAAATATTTAAATATAAGTATAACTCTGGGTATAACATGGTAAGATTTAGAATAAAACTAGGACCTAAAGGGCAGGTTGTGATTCCAAAAGTATTTAGGGATGAATATAAAATGATGCCTGGATCTGATGTTGTTTTAGAGGAAGGGCAGGAGGGTGTTCTAGTAAGAAAAAGAGACAAAGATCCATTTGATGTATTAACGAGAATAAGAGAAGAACTAAAAAGAAAAGGTAAAAAAATAAAGGTAGCTCCTCATGAAATCTACTCCCAATTTAAAAAAAGAGAAGAAAAAGCAGGTATCTAAAGCCATTAAGGTATACTTAGATGCTAATCTTTTTATTTATGCTTATATTAATACTGAAACAGCTGGTGAAAATGCGAAAAGTATCTTAGAAGATGTCAAAAAAGGAAGATATAAAGCATATACTGCGACACTTACTATTGACGAGTTTTTATGGAAATTACAAAATGAACTCGACAAGAAGCTCGCTATTGAAGCTTCATCTATATTTTTCAATTTACCTAGCTTAATATTAATACCTGTGGATATGGAGGTTATAACTAAAGCTGTAGAAGTATACCAAAAGGAAGATTTGGACCCTAGAGATTCAATACACATTGCTTCTATGAAAACAAAAGGAATTAAAAAAATTTTTAGCTCAGATTCAGACTTAGATAAAATAAAAGAAATAAAAAGGATTGATTTTACAAATTAAGCTTTAGATTTTTCCCAGATCTCTTCAAAAAAAGCTTTATATCGCTCATAATTATTTTTTGTTTTTATTGAAAAAAGGTTGATACACTAGTCTGGGAAATAACCTTAATAATTTTCAACTTTAATGCCTTTCACCCTTTCAAAATGATCCTTGTTTCTTGTTATAATTATGTTGCAGTTGTTAGCTAGACTGGTCCCGGCTATTAAATTATCATTATCCTCTATTCTATTGCCGCTTTTCATTAGATCACAAGCAACCTCCGCTGCTTTTAACGATGATTTAAAATCAAGTGATAGAATTTCAATATTGTCAAGAAAGTTCATAAAATCTTTAAATCGCTTATCTCTGTTTACTCCAGAATTAACACCAAGCATTACTTCAAAAATAGAAATTGTAGTTGTTACTAAATCACCACCTTCTATTTCAGTCGCCTTTTTAACAGCTTCTTTCTCGTTCCGTAAAAAATCAATAATAAAAGTTGAATCCAAACATTTCATTTTCCAAAAAACCTCTCTTTTGTTCGTTTAGAAGAGTTCCTGCGATAATCCATAATAGTTTTTTTCATCCTTTCAGCCTCTTCTTCAGTTACATCTGCCCAAGCACCAGCAAATTCCATAATACTCCTCTTTTTAGGCAAAATCCTTCTTAACTCCTGGGAAAAGCTTTCATTCGTCTTTTTGTTTCTAACTAAAAGTTCATATGCGTCATCCATTATAGAGATAGTTTTTGTTCCCATCTGTGTATATGTATATGCACGTGTATTTAAAACTTTCGTTCTCATTTTCATAGAACTATAAATTTGAACTGTTTAATATAATGTTATGGTAAAATTTCGGAGAATCCTCTATTTAAACCGGAGATCTTTCAGGTTTATTAGATAATCAATCAAAATTTAATAGCTTTTTCGAAAAACTTTCAAAATTTTCAGAACTTAATTTAAATTTTTCTTTATTAATTCAGCAACTTTACTTCCATCTGCTTTACCCTTTAATCTTCCCATCGCAATTCCCATCAAAGCATTAAAAGGAGCTTCTTTATTTTTATTAACTATCTCTTTTATTATTCTTTCAACTTCCACTTCAGATAATGTTTTATATTTCTCTAAATTAATAGTTTTATCTTCACAAATTTCACTTAAAATCTCAATTGCAGCTGATTTAGGTATTGTTTTATTATTTATATTTTCAAAAACAAATTCAAAATTCTTATCCTTTAATTTACTAATATCAAATTTTAATCTCGTCTTTATCTCTTTTGGTATTTCAATTAAGGTTCTTGCTATAAACTCAGTTTCTAAATTTTTATATTTTTTAACATAATCCCTAAATTTATTTTCTACATCTAAAATTTCTTTTGCTAATTGTGCTGATAATTTAAATTCCTTCTCTAAGTCTATTGCTTTCTCTGTTATTAATTTTGGTAATTTAATGGATTTCAACATACGATCAGAAATCTCAATTTCAGGATGATCTGTTTCAACATACATTCTAGCAGCCCCGGGCATAGGTCTTAAAAAAGAAGTTGTTAAATCTTGATTAACTTTCCTAACTTCAGGCACTATTTTTTTACTTTCTTTTAATAAATCTAATTGTCTTTTCACCTCAATATTAATCACTTTATTCATTGTATCTAAATCTTGAACCCCTTTTAACTCTATTCTTGGATTATTATTAATACTTAAATTAACATCCTGTCTTATTGTTCCAAGACCGCTTTTAAACTTCCCAGTAGATTTAATTAGCATCCCCAAATAAGCTGCCACTTCTTTTGCTTCTTCAGCATTTTTAATATCAGGTTTAGTTGTAATTTCAATTAACGGAATTCCTAATCTATCTAACCTAAAAATTACAAAATCCTTTCCTTCTGAAATCTTTCTAGCTGCATCTTCCTCTAAACAAATAGTATTAATCCCAATCTTTTTTCCATTTACTTCTACAAAACCATCAGTTGCAACTAAAGCAGTTCTTTGAAAACCAGATGTATTTGATAGATCTAAAACCTGCTTCCTCATTACTTGAATATTTCTTTGAACTTTACAATTTAATAATAAAGCAACTTCTAAAATAGCTTTCAATGCAGATGGATTTATTGAATGTGGTGGTTCTTCATCAGTCTCCAATAAACATGTTTTATCTTTATAACCTTGATAAATAGCATGTTTTCCCTTAGTAACTTCAAATTGAGCAACTATATCTTTCTCGCCTATTTCACTTTCCACAGCCCTTAAATATCTTTTAATTTGAAAATCAGGTTCTTTATCAATTAATTCAGAAGGACAATTGCAGAATAATTTATGTGTGTTTATCTGCCTATGAATTTCTAAGCCTATTTTTAAATTAGTATTCATTATTAAATATTCCAAAAATCACTAAATAAAGATTTCTACTTTTTTACTAATGTACAGCCCACACACATTTGTCACCAACATAATATGGCGCTAGTAGCTACATTAGAAAGATGTTTCTTGCATATCTAAAATTTTTACTTCAAAAACAGCAAAGAAATAAAAACCCCTATAAAACCTAATCTTTTAACTTTTAATCACTCTTCGTCGTCTTCTATATAGCCACGCATGAAACCAGCTTCAGCAGAGTCTATTTCATCAGACTCTTCAAGTTCATCTATAGAATCTTGTTCATAGATGTCTTCCTCTTCCAAACCATCATTAAGCTGTTCATAGTAGCTTAGAATTTTTTTCTTTTTCATAATTTATTAGAATCTCAATCTAATTTATATAGTTATTTCAGATTAATTAGAAAAAATTTCAAAAAACAAAGTAAATATGGTAAATTTTTTAATTGTTCCCGTCACTAAAACCAAATAAAATAATTTTTCATAGATTGTTTTTAATAACTGCTTTAAGCAACCTAAAACAGCTTTAAAATTACCAAAAAAGGAATAAATTTCCAAAAATACCCCTTTAAATCCCTACTCTAAGGCCTTCTTTTAGAAAAATATTTAAATACTCTAATGGAATAAATTTCCACTATGTCACAAAATAACTTAGATGAAAAAGATTTTCTCTTATTAAAGATATTAAAAGAAAATTCTAAGCTAAGCACCAAAGAAATAAGCAAAAAACTATTAATGCCTTTAACAACCATACATAACAGAATTAAAAAACTAGAAAGAATAAACGCTATTAAAAATTATACAGTAAACCTGAATGATAAAACTCTAGGAACCCTAAGTGCTTTTATTTTAGTAACAGTTGATTATAATCTTCTAAAACTAAGAAATACAACCCAACATGAACTAGTAAAAACAATAAAAGCAAACGATTTAGTTGAACAAACTGCAATGGTAACAGGTTCTCATGATATTATAATTAAAGTAAGGGTTAAAAACATCCAGGAATTAGATAATTTCGTAACAACTTATCTAAGAAATTTACACGGTATTCAAAAAACACAAACAATGGTCATCTTAAATGAAGTCTAAATATCTAGCTTGGCCAGTCAATAGGATGACCTTTATAAGATTTCTTTAGTTTCTTATCATATAAAATTTGATTACCCCAATCAGCCCAATATACCAAAACATTCCCTATAGACTTTTTATCTAGTTCTCCATAAAAAGATACCCAACGAAGGTCTTCTTCACTAAAATCTAATTCGTTTACTATTATCAGTTTGTCACCAAATTTAACTTCTCTTACTTTAATACCTTTTAATCTTCTTTCTAAAACCTTTTTCATCATCTCACATCTCTGCTCCAAATAAGCTTTCCATTCCTTCTAACTTCCCTTATCCTATGCAATGGTATCATAGTTTCCCTATTATTTATTTTAGTTACAATAAAATTACCCGATCTAGAAAGTGATACAAATGGAATCTCAAATGTTTTCTGTTGTATCCTATCATAATATACTATTGAAAACTCCTCAGGCTTTAAATTCTTGTCGAACCTTATCTTGTTTAATAAATCCCCTATGTACACTCCCATTCTTCAGATGAACAACTAGAAATTTCCCCCCTTAAATTCTTGCACATTAGTTCTTTAACTTGTTCTTTGTTTTTATAATTCCCCAATAACCATGCTAATTTTATAAAAGCGGTCTCTGGTAACATATCTGTCAAATTTCCAATTACCCCTGCTTCTTGTAGTTTATATCCTTTAGAATAAACATTCATATTTACTCTTCCAAATAAACACGTTGAAGTCATACAAATTATACAAGATTTTGATAAGCTTTTAATCGATTTAATTATTTTATCATGAACCTTTGTATATTTGTCTACAACATCACCAGGTGTATGCCCCAAACCAGTACCCTCTATTATCAAACCTTTATAATTTTTAAAAAATTCAAATTGTTTAGGATCCATATTAATTGTAATTTTTATTAATCCTACTTTCTCTTCCATCTTAGGCCTTATCAAAAACTTTCCTTCTCTTTTCTTAATTTCCTTAAAAAAAGTGATATTATTTCCTTGAATTTTAGCTATTGGACTATCATTAATTGGCTTAAAAGCATCTCTTTTTGAAGTATGTAATTTCTTAGTTTTCGTTGGAGGTAAAATTAAGCAATGATCATCTGCTGAACTTCCATGCATACAAATTGCAACTCCTTTAAAATCAGTCTTTGTAATAAAGTTGGCAGCTGAAATTAAATTTAATGCAGCATCTGTAGATCCTCTATCAGAACTTCTCTGTGCCCCAACTAAAATTATAGGTATAGGAGGGTTTTCAATTATAAAAGCCAAAGCAGCAGACGCAACTGCTAAATTATCAGTTCCCATTCCAATAATTACTCCTTTAACATTTTTCTTAATTTCTTTCTCTATTGCTTTAGCTAAAATCTCAAAATGCTTAAACCTTAAATCATCCGACCACATATTTTGTATTAATCTAGATTCTATATTTGCTATTTCACTTAATTCGGGAAACATTAAAATTAAATCTTCAGGTGTAAAAGTTGACGATACACCACCAGTAATATAAGATACTCGAGAAGCAATAGTTCCCCCTGTATGTAAAATTGAAATTGTCGGTAAAGATTTTGATTTCTTGTATTTTCTTTTAACAGCTTTTAATTGAATACTTTGTAATATTTTTATAGATTTTATTTCTTTTTTATTTAAAATTAGATTATAACCAGAAGACAGCTTTAAAGATATTTTATTGTCTTCAATTGGTATTAAAACACCCTCAAAACTTCTTCCATCTTTTAATTTTACATCCACTTTTTTCAATGTCATTTTATTTTTTAAATTACTCTACTATAAAAATATTTTTGTATTCTAGAATTCTATACTAAAATATACTTTTCAATATATATTTCATAGTTTGAAAGTATTTAAATATAAATTAAGTCTTTAAAAATATATTAAATTGGTTTTAATTTGGCGATTAAAACCCTAAACTGATTGGCGTCAGTTTCAAAGTGTATATCGTTTTTCTCTAACAGTAAGTTTTATCTTAAGTCTTTAACAATTGGCGTAGTTAAAAACTTTTTCTTAAGAAGTATGATATCGAACTAGCATATAAAGACTTATGTGTTAGGAAATATATATAAAAAATATAATAAAAAAAGCGGGGGTTGGGAAAAATGGAGTTCATCGTTCAAAACGCACTTGAGGGTGCACAAAATAAAAACTATAATGACTTAAAAGTAGGTCATGCAAATATTAAGGTTATTGGTTGCGGTGGTGCAGGCAATAATATTGTTTCTTGGTTATTTAAAAAAGGTATTGATGGTGCAGAAATTATAGCCGTTAATACAGATATGCAGCACTTAGAAATTTCTGAGGCTCATAGAAAAATATTAATTGGAAGAGATCTAACAAGAGGTTTAGGTTGTGGAGGTTATCCTGAAAAAGGAAGAGAAAGTGCAAAAGAAAGTATTCATGATCTAAAAGAAACCTTGAAGAATGCAGACATGGTATTTATCTGTGGCGGTTTAGGTGGCGGTACTGGTACTGGTTCAATGCCAGTTGTTGCACAAATTGCTAAAGAAGTTGGTGCAATAGTTATTGGTACAGTTACAATGCCATTTGATATTGAAAGAGCAAGAGTCGACAAAGCTGAATTTGGTTTAACAGAATTAAGAGAAGTTTCTGATACAGTAATTGTTATAGACAATAATAGATTAGTCCAAATTGCAGGAAATTTACCATTACAACAAGCATTTGCAGTTGCTAATGAATTAGTTTCAACAATGATTAAAGGTATAGTTGAAACAATTGCAATCCCCTCTCTAGTTAATTTAGACTATGCAGATGTTCGTGCAATAATGAGCAATGGAGATGTAAGTGTTATTGGTATTGGAGAAAGCACATCTGAAATGCGTGTAGACGAAGCCTGTAAGAGAGCTCTGACAAATCCATTATTAGATGTAAGTTATGATGGAGCAAATGGAGCTTTAATCCATGTAACCGGTGGCACTGATATGACCCTAGAAGAGGTTAGCCGAATAGGTGAAATAGTAACTGAAGCCTTAGATAAAGAAGCTAATGTAATTTGGGGAGCAAGAATCGATGAAAAGATGAATGGTCGATTAAGAGTAATGACAATAATCACTGGTGTTAAATCTCCTTACATATTAGGAAGATCAAAGCCAGGAGAACCTAGCAAACACTCTTTGGAGGTTAGCAGGGAGTTAGGTATCGACCTAATTAGATAGCATTGTTTAAAGGGCATCTTCTTAACCCCCCTACAATGGTTATAATATGCCCTTTAAACTTTTATCTTTGCTGGTTTCCCTAATGGGCATCAGCATAATAATAGTAATCTTTATAAATTAAGATTCATATGGAAAAAAGAAGGTGATTAAATTTAAAAAAGGAGGATATTGATAATGATAAGATCAAAAAAAGGTGTTAGTCCATTAATTGCTACAGTTTTAATTATTGCTTTAACAGTTGCTTTAACAGTTTTCTTAATGAATTGGGCTTTTGGTTTCTTTAAAGAAAGAACAGGAGAAACAAGTAAAGCTACAAGAGAGCAGCTTATATGTGCATCAAAAATAAATTTTGATTTTGATTGTGTATGTGGTGCACTAGCTACAGATCCTTGTACAATAAGCTTGATCAATGATGCTTCATTCACATTTACTAAAGGTGTTAGAGTAAGATTAATATCATCAAACCAGAAAATTCAGACCACTTTAGAGAATGATGCAGTTTGGGGAGCACAAATAGTTGCATTTGGTTCTCAGAGTGGAACAATTCCTAAACCTACAGGGGGTAATGTACCTTTTGAAGCAGAAATATTTGTACCACAAGTTAGAGAATCGTCTACAAGTCCATTAATAGACTGTGGAACTTTAGCTAAATTAAGAAAACCTTGTGGCTAAAGTTTTTTTCTTTTTATTTTTTAAATTTTTTTAGAAATATAGAAGGTTTTATGAAATTCCCAAACTTTTCAAAATAAGTCTTTAATTTCAATGGTAATCTTTTTCCTTTCTCTTTTTCTTTAGAATACCCTAAAGCAATAACCCCATCTATAGAAACATTCCCAGGCACTTCCAATTCCCTTTTAATAGCTTCTTCATCAAAAACAGCTGTAAAACAAGTTGCTAAGCCTAAACCAGTAGCAGCCAATAATAAATTTTCAATTGCTAAAGCACAGTTTTGAATCGCATAAAATTCTTTACCTTTTTCTCCAAATAAAAGCTCTATCTTTTCTTTGTCATCACAAACAACTATAATTACAGGAGCTTCTAAAAGAAAGTCTTGTTTACATGCATCAGCTATAATCTCTTTTTTATTTGCATCCTTAACAACTATAAACATCCAATTTTGAACATTACCAGAAGAAGGAGCCAAAGAAGCAGCTTCTAATATCTTTCCAATCTTTTCATCCTCTACTTTTTTATCAGAAAAGCCTCTAACAGATCTTCTTTTCTTGATTGCTTTAAACACGTCCATATCAAAATATTTAAAACTACTGAAATTTATAAATCTTTTCAATATGAGATACCTAGAACTTGTTGAATTATTCGAAGCTTTATCTAAAACAACGAAAAGACTTGAAAAAACTAAACTAATTGCAGATTTTATTAAAAAAATTAGAATAGAAGAAATTGACAATACAATGTGCTTACTAACAGCCTCTATCTTCCCACCTTACGATAAAAGAAAGATTGGTGTAAGTGACAGATTAATTCTAAAAGCAATTAGCAAATCTACAGGTATTAAAGCAGAAGAAGTAGAAAAATTATGGAGTAAAATAGGCGATTTAGGGGATGTAGGTGAAAAACTACTAAAAGAAAAGCTTCAAAAGACTTTAGAGGTAGAAGTTTTAACAACAAATAAAGTTCTGGCTAACCTAAGAAAATTAGCAGAATTAGAAGGAGAAGGAACAGTTGATAAAAAAATAAATCTAATTGCAGAATTATTAGCAAATTCAAAACCAAATGAAGCTAAATTTATTTTAAGAACAATCTTAGGAGAATTAAGAGTTGGAATTGCCGAAGGAGTAATAAGAGATGCCTTCGCACAAGCTTATAATGTTGAGATTAAAGATATTAAAAAAGGTATGGATCTAGCTTTAGATTATAGTGAAATTGTTAAGCTGGCAAAACAAGGTTCTTTCAAATTAGTAAAAATTAAAGTTGGAAGACCTCTAAAAGTTATGTTGGCAATCTTAGCTGCGGATATCGATGAAGGCTTTGAAGCTTTAGGAAAACCAATGCAGTTAGAATTTAAATTAGATGGTTTCAGAGTTACGATTCATAAACTAGGAAATAATATTAAACTATTTACAAGAAGGTTAGAGGATGTTTCAAAACAATTCCCAGATGTTATTGATGTTGTTAAAAAAAATATCAAAGGTGATAATTATGTAATAGATGCAGAAGTTGTTGCTTATAGCCCAAAAACAAAGAAATACCTGCCTTTTCAAACAATATCCCAAAGAATTAAAAGAAAATACGATATTCTAGAATTAGCTAAAAAATTTCCTGTTGAACTAGATGTTTTTGATGTTCTTTATCATGAAGGAGAAAGTTATTTAGATACCTCATTAAAAGAAAGAAGAAAGCTTTTAACAAAGATAATTAAAGAAAAACCAGGTTCAATAATCCTAACAAAGTGCCTTATCACAGATGATCTTGGAAAAGCCAAAGAATTTTATCATGAAGCTTTAAGCAAAGGTTTAGAAGGGATTATGATGAAAAATTTAAATTCTTTATACAAACCAGGAAGATACGTTGAAGGTTGGATGAAATTAAAACCAATCTTAGAGCCTTTGGATTTAGTTATTGTTGGTGCAGAATATGGGGAAGGAAAAAGAGCAAGTTGGTTGACAAGTTATACAATCGCATGTTCCTCTAAAGAAGGTCTAAAGATTGTAGGAAAAGTTAGTACAGGAGTTAAAGAAAAAGATTCAGAAGTTACTTATGAAAGCATGACTAAAATTTTAAAACCTTTGATTATTTCACAAGAAGGAAAATCAGTCAAGCTAAAACCAAAAATTGTTATTGAAGTTGGTTACGAAGAAATACAAGTTTCACAAACATATGATAGCGGTTTTGCATTAAGATTCCCAAAATTTATGAGATTAAGAACTTTTGAAAAAACTATTAAAGATATTAATACTTTAGAAGATGTAAAAAGAATTTATGAAAAACAAAAAGGCAAAAAATAATTTTGTTATCACTAAAATCTATTCTTTTCAGCATAACAATCTTTATATATGGAAGTTGATACCATCACCACATAGTTTAAATTGGTAATCAGTGGATGTTTGTTATTATTACAAGTTAAAAAAGAGGGGGGATTCCCAAGGAGGAAGATAAATCATGATAGTTAAAGAGGAATTTTTAAACAAATTAAGGCAGTTTTTTGGTTTGAATCTTTATGAAGTTAGGATTTGGACCGCTTTATTATCCAGAGGCGTTAGCACTGCTGGAGAGTTATCTGATATTGGGAATGTTCCTCGATCAAGAAGCTATGATGTTCTAGAAAGCTTGGAAAAAAAAGGTTTTGTTATGATGAAGTTAGGAAAACCAATTAAATACGTTGCTGTTGAGCCTAAAGAAGTCGTTGAAAGGGTTAAAAAATTAGTTGCAGAAGATGCTAAAGAAAGACAAAAGAAATTAGATGACTTAAGAAACAATGATGTTTTAAAAGAATTAAATTTATTGCATAAGCAAGGAATAGAATTTGTTGAACCTTCAGATCTAAGTGGAGCAATAAGAGGAAGGCATAATCTATATTCGCATCTAGAATATATGATTAAGAATGCAGAAAAGAATATTACAATAATGACATCTAGCAAGGGCTTAATAAGAAAATTAGAAGCATTAAAGCCGGAATTGGAAAAATTAAATAAGAAAGGTGTCAAGATAAGAATTGCTGCACCGATTACAAAAGAATCTGCAAGTGCTGTTAAAGAATTAAGTAAAATTGCTGAAATTAAGCATTCAGATAAATTAAATGCAAGATTCTGTATAGTTGACAGTGAAGATGTTATGTTTATGGCAATGGATGATGATTCAGTGCACCCAAGCTACGACATTGGTATCTGGGCAAATACACCATACTTTGCATCAGCTTTAGAAAGTTTGTTTAACACTTCTTGGAAAGATATGGAAGATGGAACAAAGGTGGTAGATTAAAAATGGCAATTACAGATGCAGCAGGTATGATGGCTTTTTTTGGGGCATTTTTTTTATTCTTCTCAATTTTGATTTTAGGGGTTTATATTTATGTGGCTATAGCCTTAATGTCTATTGCTAAAAAAACAAATACCGAAAATGGTTGGTTAGCATTCATCCCAATTGCAAATATTTATCTAATGACACAAATTGCAGGTATCTCAGGCTGGTATACTTTATTATTGCTTTTAAGCTTAGTTCCATTTATTGGTTCTTTAGCAATGTTAATCTTTATAGTATTTCTTTGGTGGAAGATTGCAGAAGCGGTGCACAGACCAGGCTGGTGGGGGATTTTAATGTTAATCCCCGTAGTTAATTTAATTATCATAGGTATTATGGCTTGGGGCAAATAATCCGAAAGCTATATGAATTTATCTTTTCTTTTATTTTTAATGGAAAGTGTAAAGCATATTGAAATCAAAGAAGGAATGTCTGTTAAAGACCTAGTTAAAGAAATGAATAAATGCGGGGTTATTGGTGCTGGCAGAATTGGTAAAGCCTCTGAAATTTTTGCTGAAATGTTAAACAAAAAATGTAAAATCTATTTTGGTTTAGCAGGCGCAATGGTCCCTGGAGGAATGAGAAATATTTTAAAAGATATGATTTTAGATGGTTATATAGATGTTTTAGTTACAACAGGCGCAAATTTAACCCACGATCTGGCAGAAGCTTTAGGTTTTCAGCATATTAAAGGAGAGAGTAATGTAAATGATGCAGAATTAAATAAAAAAGGATTTGATAGAGTTTTTGATTCTTACATGCAAAATAAAGCCTATGAAAAGATGGAAGACTTATTTAACGAGCATTTATCAGAAATAGAAAATAAAAGATTAAGTGGAAGTGAATTCTTGAGATTATTAGGCTCCTGGATTAAAGATAAAAACAGTATCTTGAGAGTTTGTTATGAAAAAAATATTCCAATTTATTGCCCTGCATTAATGGATTCTGGAATTGGTTTAATGTTATGGGGTTTATTAGCAAAAGGAAAAAAATTTGATATCTTATTATTTGATGATTTAAAAGAAATTATGAATTCAGTTTGGGAAAGCAAAGTTAATGGGGTTTTTTACATTGGTGGTGGGGTTCCTAAAAATTTTATTCAACAAGCAATGCAGTTCTCCCCTAATATGGCAGAGTATGGAATTCAGATTACAATGGATAGGCCAGAATGGGGTGGAAGTTCAGGCGCAGAATTAAAAGAAGGAATTTCATGGGGGAAAATGAAACCTAAAGGTAAATTCGTAGATGTAAAATGCGATGCAACAATTGCTTTGCCTTTAATTTACTCTTATATAAAAGGAATAAAAAGAAAGTAACAATTATTTTTCTTTCTTATAAAATCCAGTCCATTTAAACTTTGCAGGATTCCTGTTTAGCTTATTTAAATTTTTTCTGCATTTAGAAGAACAAAAATATAACATTTTACCTACTTTTGTAACAAATAAAACCCCAGTTCCTGGTTCTATTGTTTTAGCACAAAAACTACACTTACTCATTTGTCGTTCCTTTTCTAGTTTGGTTTAATTTTCTAGCTTCAATTTCAGTTTCTCTCAACATTAAAATATCCTTCTCTCTTATAGGGCCTTTAATATTCCTTCTTATTATTTTTCCTTCATCCCTTCCAGCTAATATTCTTGCTCTAACTTGGGTAACTTCCCCTCTAGTACCGGTTCTGCCAATTATTTCCTCGACTCTAGCTGGAACCGCATCTGTAAATACTCTTGCTTCTTTTCTTTGTTCAGGGTTTTGTTGAACTCTTTGCTGGGGTTTCATTTTTCCATTTGTAATAACTTTACAACTGCTTTTATAGCTTCTTTAGACTCGCCTTCATTTACAATTGCAACTGTTGTCGTGGATAAAGATAAACCAGCTGCTGTTCCTAACTCTTCTTTTGTAGGAACTTTAACAAAGGGTATATTTTTTTCCTTGCATAATGGCTCTAAGTGCATTACAATTTCAGGGGGATTAGTATTTTCAGCAACAAGAACTAGCTTTGCTATTCCTCTTTCAATAACCTTTGTAACCTCATTAGCGCCCTTTTTAATCTTACCAGTATTTCTTGCAATTTCAACAGCTTCTAAAGCCTTGTCAGTTAAATCTTTTGATGTCATATTAAACCTCCTGTTTATCATCGGTTTATAGAATATTTACTAAAATATAGTTTTAAAAGCTTTACTAAATCTAAGAGCTAACCAAAATCTCTACATCCTTGCCAAATATCGATTTTATATCCTCAAATATCTTCTCTTTCAAAAATACTCTTTTAGGGATCTTTGCTTTAGCCAAATGCTCTTCTATTTCTTCTAATTTACAGCCAGTTATCTTACCCATCCCGCCTTCTTTTGTTATATCGGCCTTATGTATTTCTTTTTCCTTAGCATCTACATCTTTTGTTATAAATACAATATTATCCAATAGAATTACTTCACCGTATTTATTCCCATATTTAATCCTTATCTTAGCCCTTTCTAATTCATAACCTCTTCTTCTTTGAACATATTCAACTAAAGTTCTAATATAATTTGAAGCCTCAACCCATACTTTTTGAATCTCTTGTTTTATTATTGTACCCTCTTTAAACTCATTTTTAGCTTTGAAAATAGTCTTTAAAATTTGTAAATATTTTTCAGGTATTTTATTTGTTTTAATTAAATAATTTTCAAAATCTTTTATTAAATTTTCACTTTCTTTTCCTTCTAGTCTTAAAACATCCTTAGTTATCGAAATAGCACCTTCATACATTTCTTCTATCTTTTTAATCTCAGATTTTTTCTCTATCTCAGCAAATAATTTTTTTAATCTTGCAAAATAATCCCTTATGTCGCTTAAAAATTGGTCAATATCTCTCCCAGTAACTTCTTTTATCTTTCCATGCTCAACATCTTTGTAATATTTTCTAATTCTTTCTAATATATCAACATACTTCTTTTCCAATAATTTTTCTTTTTTAACAAATATTTCTTCTAGTAATTTAACAGTTTCTTTTGGAGTTGGCGGTGGAACACCATATAACATTAAAGCAGCTTGTGTCGGATTTAATGCAGCATAATACAAATCTTCAGAAACAATACTTAGTAATCTTGCTTTTACTCTTTCTAATAATTTCTCCCCTATATCCATCTGCATATCAATTGCTTCTTGTGAAGGTCTTATTCTTCCCATCTCTAATAATAATTTCCAAGGCATAAATACCCCTCTATCAAATAAAGGAACACCATCTCTTAAGAAAGTATAAATAACAGGATTTGCCTCTTTAACACTCTCCCAGAAATCAGTTAAAATATAAACTTGAATATGGAAACTTTTTTTAATTCCAGTAATCATACTTGCTTCAGCACCCATTGATCTTATTATTCCACCTAATCTATCTTTTAATTCAATTCTAGGCATTCTTTTAACATCAGTATCATCAACAATAAGATAAACATCTATATCTCCGGATTTTTCATTTCTAAATAAAGAACCAGCAGCAACATAACTCACAATATACTTATCAAACCTTTGTAAAACCATATTTTTATGTAATTCTGAAATTCTTAATGCCGCCAGTAAATCTTTTGGATCATAAACGGGAGCAGAAACTGCAATATCTCTTAAAACTTCATACTTACCATCATAACAATCTTCCCTTAACTCTGATAATAACTTAATTTCAGTTTTCAAATTTTTATTAATCTCTTCTGCACTCTTTTCTATAACTTTTGAAAGCTTATCTTTTAATTCTAATTTTGACATTGTAGTAGAATCTGTATCATCAACAACAACTAAAACATTAATTTGATCTTTTTTTAATTCTTCCTTCTTTTCCTTTTCTTCTCCTAGTTTTTGAGGCATCGGAGGTGGCAATAAAGTTATACCTAAGATATACTTGTCAAATTTCTTTAAAATGGAATCTTTAAACTTGTACAATTCATCCTTTAATTTTTCTAATTTTTTCTTTACTTCTTCTGGAATCTTCAAATCCTTAAGATCCCCTGGCGCAGATAAAGGTATATTATTAGCCATTAGCGGTTGATTTTGTTTATCTTCCTTTGGCTTTTTATCATTATTTGACATATTAAACTTAAATTCCAGATAGTATTTAAAGCTTTTTGAACTGAGAAAATCTTATAAAGTAAATTTTAAATCATTTCTTTATGGGCCCATAGTCTAGTGGTATGAGCTATCAATTTTTATTGATGGTTACCAAACATCACCCTTACAAGGTGAAGGTCGCAGGTTCGAATCCCGCTGGGCCCAAATGCTTTTCCAACGCTTTAGCGTCCGAATTGCAAATTTCTTCCCATACATAGTTTCTATTTCTTTTTGGCATTCTTTATAGGTTAACCCATTTAACTTTAATTTAAGAAATTCTCTTCT